>JAAFGY010000028.1 GCA_010365135.1 Flavobacterium sp. | reverse complement strand
TTTTAACTAAACCAATTATTAAAGGCGGTTTAGATTTAGGAACATTTCAAGCATCAATAGTTTCAATAATTATTATGTCTGTAATGATATATTTGTCTCACAAAAAATTAAATTCCAACAAACAATGAAACACATACCAATAATAAATTTTATCTATAGGGTACTAATGATTATCCCCGCTGATCCGAACAAAAATAATTACCTCACAATGACTAAAATACCCCAACACTTTTAGCGGTTAAGCTCAAGATGTTGGGGTACCTTTTTTTATTTATACTTAAAGACTATCTGTAGATATCTTGTCCGCGATTTGCTTTCCAGCTATTTTCTAAAAATGTTGCATCTTCTTCATTTCTAGGATGAACACCCATAACTACATTACCGCTTTTTATTCCAGATTCATAAATTTTTGCACGATCCTCAGGAATTCCTGAACCTACCAGCGCTCCTATAAGTCCTCCAGCAATACCACCTGCGCCAGCACCTACTAATCCTGCTGCTAATGGCCCTGCGATAATTAATCCTAATCCTGGAATCAATACACTGGTTCCTATTGCAGCAATTACTCCTGCGATAGCACCAATTGTTCCTCCAATTGCTGAACCGGTTCCAGCAGTTTCAGCTGCCTTTGTGCCTAGCTCAGAATGGTCATCCTCTTTAGAATAGTGCTTTTTCTTTGTTTCATCTGACATTATCAAGTTAATATCATCTTTACTGTACCCACGCTCATGAAGTGCATTGTACGCATTTTCAGTACTTTCTCGATCAGCAAACATTCCTGTTAGCATAGGACGTCGATTGTCACTTCCGCCAGTGTTTTGATTATTTTCCATAGTAATACTATTTAATTCGTGAAGTCATTTTCACTGCTACAAAGTTGACTTGAACTCGCTGTAAAATCTCTATATAATTTTTGGAATTTTTTACATAATTTTCAGATAGTTAGTATAGAACACTGATAATTAGATTAATAATAAAATGGAAGTGTAATTTTTTAAAGTTCACTTGAATCTTTAAGAGGATTTTTTCCTAAATCATACCACGAATGCTACTTTTAAAAATGACAAACTGAAGTGACCTTTCAAAATTGTAAACCCTCTTACTTTACAATCCAATTCGACTACAGATGGGAACCTTAAATTTTCTTTTGAAATTATTAGCGATGATATCTGCTTTGGTGATAAGCTCATTTCAAAAATTTACTGTTAATGACAAACTGTGCACTTCGCTTTCATAAACATCTAGTTATCTATCATTTAGCATTCTTAAAATTCTTCGCATTGAAATATGCAAATGATATAATTATTGCTAATAATTGTATAATACTTACTTAATTCACAATAATACATTTGTGTAGTCATCGTTAGGTAACTCATTTTCCCTTACTCAGGTAGAAGATTTGGGTGTAATCTTGGTTTAATTCCAAGGTGGTTTTTCCAGATTACACTTCAATAAAGGAATCAACATTGTGATCCCTAATAAATAAATTTAATTGAAAGCGTGCCCAACCAAAATTCCAAATCAACTTTTTTACAACAGCAAACAGAATCATTTTAAATCTAAAAGACAGAAGTTATGAAAGCAGCAGTTGTTCACCCCGGTGGAAAAATTAAATATGAAACGGTAGCCGATCCCACTATTGCAAAAAGCACGGATGCTATAATTAAAGTTACATCCACTGCAATTTGCGGCAGCGATTTACACATTTATAATGGAAGCATTCCGCAATTACGGCCTATGATAATGGGACATGAGTTTATGGGAATTGTAGAAGATATTGGAGCCGATGTTAAGAATTTAAAAATAGGTGATCGCGTCATTGTACCTTTTCCTATTGCGTGCGGAAGTTGTTTTTTCTGCAATCATCAAGCGCCAGGTCAATGTGAGAATAGCAACCCTGACCATTATGGTCCCGAGGGGAATTTGTTAACGGAAAAAGGCGGAGGCATGTTTGGTTATACAGATTTATATGGAGGATACGATGGAGGTCAAGCGGAATACGCAAGAGTTCCATATGCCGATTATGGTCCTCGCCTTGTGCCTGATAATTTAACAGATGAACAAGTATTATTTCTTACGGATATTTTTCCAACGGGTTACACTGGCATTGATTGGGGCGAAGTAAAAGGTGGTGAAACAGTACTAATTTTTGGAGCAGGCCCAGTAGGCACGATGGCGGCAAAAAGTGCTTGGCTTCGTGGTGCTAGCCGTGTAATAATTGCAGATACGGTTCCGTACCGTTTAGAAAAAGCGATAAAAACTTCGAATGCCGAAGGTATTTTGTGGGAAGATGATGGTAAAAATGTAATAGACTTTGTTCGCTCGATTACCAATAACCGAGGTGCGGATGTTTGTGTAGAAGCTGTAGGTTTTGAGCCCGACCGAAATTTATTAGACCGCGCAAAATCAGTTATCAATTTTGAAAAGGGTTCCGCAAAAGTGTTAGAGGCTTGTATGAGTGCCGTAAGACGAAATGGCATTGTCTCTGTTTTGGGAGTTTATATTGGTACGTATGATAATTTTCCTGTAGGTCAGTTTTTCGATAAAGGAATTATTTTAAAAGGTGGTCAAGCACCAGCGCATAAGTATATTGATGAGCTACTAAAATATGTTGTGGAAGGTAGAGTAAAATTAGACGACATTATTACCCATCATTTACCCCTTTCTGAAATTGAACATGCTTATCATATTTTTAGACACAAGGAAGAAGAATGCGTTAAGGTTATTTTAAAACCCTAAATAGAGTCACTTCATTAGAATATAAGTTAAGTTCAACATAAAATTACTAGATGAAAACAGGTAAAATACTTATTGCGGCAATAGTTGGGACTTCAGCAATGACCCTTTTTAGTTATTTGGTTTCTTCCTCTGAAAATAAAAATTTTCGGGAACCCGAAGTATTGGGTCAACTTATTAAACGATTGCCAAAAAGTCGTTCGAAAAAGTCATCTCAAATTGCAGGATGGTTGTTGCATTACACTATCGGAATTTCATTTGTAACTTTTTACCATCAATTATGGAAACGAAAAAAAATAAACCCCTCTTTGGCCTCTGGGGCAGGACTCGGTGCTGCAAGCGGACTCGTAGGTGTTACTGGATGGAAAGGTATGTTTGAATTTCATCCTAAACCGCCTGCAAAAAATCTAAAACCATTTTTTGGACATCTCATACTAGCCCACGTTGTATTTGGCGTTTTCAGCGCTCTCAGTTATAAAGTAGCTCAAGATCATAAAATTCGTGAATTGAAATGAGTATTCTTCTTAATCAATTGTAAATCGCTTCCTGATAAAAAGATGCGATACATGATTTAAAACCAGTAAACCATGGCACTTACTAAATATACAGAAAAAAGAAATTTCAACGAAAGCCCAGAACCTACAGGCGGCAACCCCGACAGTGATAAACTGCGTTTCGTAATCCAAAAACATGATGCTTCGCGCTTACATTATGATTTCCGATTGGAAATGGAAGGCGTGCTTAAAAGTTGGGCAGTGCCAAAAGGTCCTTCTACAGATCCTGATGTGAAACGCCTCGCTATGATGGTCGAAGATCATCCCTATGACTACAGAAACTTCGAAGGTATAATTCCAAGTGGTTACGGTGCGGGAACAGTTATCGTTTGGGATGAAGGTTTTTATGAACTTGCCGATGCGAATGGTCAAGATAAAACAGCACAGGATGCAACATTGCTCAAGGGAATTCTTGCGGGTAAATTACATTTTGTATTGTATGGCAAAAAACTAAAAGGGGAATATGCCCTGGTGAAAACTCATGGCAGAGGCGAAAATGCTTGGCTGTTATTTAAGGTCAAAGATAAATATGTTTCTACAGATGATATTACCTTGAAAGATAAATCTGTTATCTCCAAAAAAACATTGGAACAGATAGAAAAAACCACTACAAATTTTTACGGAGCACAGCGGGTAAAAGAATCTGCAGTGAAAAGCAAAAAAGAAACGTCACTCAACAACCGCAGTGAGGTAAAGGCCGCATCTGAAAAAAATGAAAAAGAAAAAGAGCAAAAAACTGCAGCCAATGCTATGGTTACCAAAGGAAAAGTTGCGGATTTTCCATCCAAATTAACACCGATGCTTGCTACTTTGGTCGATAAACCTTTCGATAAAGAAGGTTGGCAATATGAAATAAAATGGGATGGCTACCGAACCGTTGCGTACTGCAATAAAAATAAAGTAGAATTACAATCCAGAAATGATAAATCGTTTAACGAAAAGTTTTATCCAATTTTAAAAGCCGTTCAGGATTGGAATATTAACGCAGTGGTAGATGGTGAAGTAGTAGTATTGGATGAAGATGGAAAATCAAATTTTGGCGCCTTGCAAAACTGGCGCAGCGAAGCCGATGGAGAAATTTACTTTTATGTTTTTGATATTCTATGGCTCAATGGAAAGGATTTGACGCAAAATCCATTATCTGAACGTAGGGAAATTTTAAAATCAATAATTTCCGAAAACAACAGTATACGATTAAGTGAAAACTTTGAAGTGAACGGAATTGAATTTTTTGAAACGATAAAGGAAATGGGATTAGAAGGAATTATGGCAAAAAAATCCGATAGTTTGTATTCCTCAAACACTCGTTCCAAAGATTGGCTAAAGATTAAAGCCAATAAAAGACAGGAAATGGTCATTGGCGGCTATACTAAAAATGATGACTCATCAAAATCATTCAGTTCCTTATTACTTGGCGTTTATGAAAATGACAAATTAATTTATACGGGCAAAGTAGGTACAGGTTTTAGCGATAAGTTACAAAAAGAAATGCTCGAACAATTTAAACCTTATGTAATTAAAACGCCTCCGTTCCACGATTTGCCAGACATTAATAAACCTTCCCGTTTTCAACATAACCCTCCGCATGCCACCGCATTTTGGATGAAACCAGAATTGGTTTGTGAAGTAAGTTTTACTGAAATGACAACGGATGGCGTAATGCGTCATCCCTCGTTTGAAGCAATGCGGATGGACAAGAATGCTAAAGAAATTACTAAAGAAAAAGCAACGGACACCAATAATATGCTATCGATGAAAGAAAAAAAATCAGAAGAAATTTTAAAGCCCGCTTTGAATAAAGATCGTAAAACCTTTTTAAATCCTACCGATGAGACCCAAGTGCGGGAAATAAATGGGCATGAAATAAAATTCAACAACCTCAATAAATTGTATTGGCCCGACGAAAAAATTACGAAGCGTGATATGCTTAACTATTATTACCAAGTGGCTCCATACATTTTACCGTATTTAAAAGACAGACCACAATCTATGAACCGCCATCCGAACGGCATCACTGGGGAAAGTTTTTATTTTAAAGATGTAACAGATACCGCTCCTGATTGGATTGACACTTTTGATTATAAGAGCGATGCCGATAATCGATTGCGAAAATACTTGGTAGCACAAGATGAAGCAAGCTTATTATACATGGGTTCTTTAGGGTGCATTGAAATGAATCCTTGGCACAGTAAAGTAGATAGTGAAGATTATCCCGACTGGTGCATAATTGATTTGGATCCAGCTGAAAATACATTTGAACAGGTGATAGAAGCTGCAAATGTTACCAAGGCTATTTTAGAAAATATGGGAGTTACATCGTATCCCAAAACAAGTGGCTCCACAGGCATACATATTTACATTCCGATGGGAGCAAAATATACCTATGAACAATCAAAAGAATTTGCCCGAATTATCGCCACATTAATACAAAGGGAAATTCCAAAATATACCAGTATCGAAAGAATTGTAAAAGCACGACAAGGCAAAATGTATATCGATTTTTTACAAAATCGGCCACAAGCAACAGTTGCAGCGCCCTATTCCTTAAGACCAAAACCTGGTGCAACGGTTTCGATGCCTTTGCATTGGGATGAGGTAAAAAAGGGGTTAAAGATGAGTGACTTTACCATTTATAACGCTATGGAAAGAATAAAAAGCGTAGGTGATATTTTTAAACCCGTAATGGGTAAAGGAATTGATTTAGAGAAAGTCATTAAAACATTTAATAAAGAATAATCCTTGTCATACAAAAGATTGTTTATTTAGAGATTCAGAATTGAAATTATAATTAAAAATAAGAATGAAATCGGAAAAATGAGTTTTTTCTGAAGGACAAATTAATAATTAAAACACAAATAGTATGCGACCAATCTGGACAGGTACCATTAGCTTCGGACTAATAAATATTCCCGTAAAATTATTTTCGGCAGTGCAAGATAGTTCCATCGACTTGGACATGCTTGATAGCAAAGACCATTCAAACATTAAATTCAAGAGAGTGAATGAAAGCACCGGTAAAGAAGTGGCTTATGCCGATATTGTAAAAGGATTTAAATTAGAAAGCGGTTACGTGATTTTGGAAGATGCCGATTTTGAAGCAGCCGATGCTGTGAAAACCAAAATTATTGACCTAATAAATTTCGTGGAAGAACGAGAAATTGACAGCCTTTATTATGAGCAACCTTATTATCTAGAACCTGAAAAAACCGCCATGAACGCGTATGCCTTATTGCGAGATGCCTTACAAACATCGGGTAAAGTTGGCGTTACGTCATTTGTCTTACGAAATAAAGAAGGCCTCGCCATACTCAAGCCTTATAAAAATGTAATTGTACTCAATCGCATCCGCTTTAGTCAGGAGATAAAAGACCCTTCGGAATTAAAATTGCCACCGGTATCAAAAACTAAATCCAAGGAAATGGATATGGCAAATCAACTCGTAGGACAGCTCACGGAAAAATTCGATATCCAAAATTATAAAGATACCTACACAGAAAAACTCTTAGCGCGGATTAAGGAAAAATCTAAAGGAAAAAAAATCACTGCTCCAAAAATGGAAGTTGCACACAAACAAAGCGATAATTTAATGGATATGCTAAAAGCAAGTTTAGCGCTGAAAAAAACTAAATCAGCGTAACATTTGCCCCAAGTGCATCGCAAGTAATGCTCAAAAACACGCTTGCAAATTTACTTTAAATCGAATATTTAAATTATATAATCATCCGTCATAATTGTATAATAGTACACTTAAGTCATCCTAATACCTTTACAGTAAATTCATTAAGTAATAAAAGCTATTACATAGAATTTAATTCTAAAAAGTAAAATTATGTTTCATCATGTAAAAGAATTACAGTTCAACGCCAGGGTTTCTAAACCCGATGTGCGATTTGCAAAATTACTACTTGAACAATTTGGAGGACCTAATGGAGAACTTAAAGCAGCAATGCAATATTTTGTTCAAGGATTCGGTTGCCGAAAACCGCATCCAGACGTTTATGATATGCTGATGGATATCGCAACCGAAGAATTTAGTCATCTTGAAATTGTGGGTGCTACTATTCAAATGTTACTTACTGGAGTAAATGGTGAATTGAAAAACGCTGCTGACGAATCCGATTTGAACAAGATGTTAGACGGGAAAGCAGCTAAAGAAAATTACATCCACGATGCGATGACCAATCCACATTTCTTTGTCGTTAGCGGCGGAACACCAGTTCTTACAGATAGTGTGGGCAATCCTTGGAGCGCAACTTACATTATGGGAATGGGCGATTTGACAGCGGATCTTCGATTGAATATTGGGGCAGAAACCAGTGCAAAAATGGTGTATGAAAACTTGATGAAGTTTACAGATGATGCTTATGTAAAAGAAACATTACGTTATTTAATGACGCGAGAGGTGGCGCACTTCCAAATGTTTCAGGCAGCCTTAGACAGTATTCAACCCAATTTCCCTCCTGGTATATTGCAAAGTGACCCTAAGTTTAGCAACAAATATTTCAACATGTCTAAAGGCGACGATTTTAAAGGTCCTTGGAATCAAGGTAAAAGTCCTGAGATGGGAGAAGAATGGCAAGTTATAAATAATCCAGTGGAACATGTACGCGAAACCAATGGCTTGCTTAACGAAAAAGTGCAGGGAACCATGAGAACTGAAGAATCTGTTCAAGAAGACAACCAAGCATTAAGTGCGGAGCGCAAAGCAGAAGTAGATGCAGCAACACTTCCAAAAAATGGAATAATGAGTTGGTCGGTTTATGAAGATGGATTAAAAGCCAAATCAAACGAAAATAAAAAACAATAAATTATAATTTTTAATCTCTTAATTAAAAAAAAATGGACAACAAAAAATCAAACTCATCGACGTTTTCCCAAAACGGAAATCAGTCAAAAGGAAAATCGACAAATGCTTCAATGCAGCATTCTCAATTAATGAAATTGTTTGAAGATGAATTGAAAGACATTTATTGGGCTGAAAAAGCATTAACCAAAGCAATTCCTAAAATGGTCAAAAAAGCAACCTCGGAAAAATTGATAGCGGCACTAACAAGCCATCTTGCCGAAACAGAAAACCAAATTGTGCGATTAGAAAACGTCTTTGCCTCTATGGGCAAAAAAGCAACTGCAATAAAATGCGAAGCAATGGATGGTCTAATTACCGAGGCTGGAGAAATAATGGAAGAATGCGAAACCGGCGCAATGTGCGATGCGGGAATTATTTCGGCAGCACAAAAAGTAGAACATTACGAAATTGCAACTTACGGAACATTGCGTCAGTTTGCCGAAACATTAGGTTTAACTGAAGCTGCAAAATTGCTAGAAGCCACTCTTGAGGAAGAGAAAGCAGCTGATGCCAAATTAACTGTAGTAGCGGTTTCTGCCGTGAATGTGGAAGCAAGTGAAGAAGAAGCATAATGAAAAAAAATCTTCAGAAGCCTGCTCTAAGAAATTGGAACAGGCTTTTTTAGAAAATAACGATGATGGAAAATATAAAATCGGCTTCATTTTATTCCGGCCTTAGCGGCTTGCAAGTGCCCATTCAAAAACATTTATATCCGGCACCCTTTGAAAACGCAAGCCGATTAACTTATTATTCTTCATTGTTTAATAGCATTGAGATAAATAGTTCCTTCTATAAAATTCCACAAATTGCAACAGTTATTAAGTGGGAGGCTTCTGTTTCAGACAAATTCAGGTTTACTTTTAAACTGTGGAAAGGGATCACACACAATAAAAATTTAAATTTTAATGATGAAGATGTAGCCGCATTTTTGCAGTCCATCAATGGGGTAAAGGATAAAAAAGGCTGTTTGCTGATTCAGTTTCCACCAAGTTTAGGTAGACAATTTATAGGTCAATTAGACCATTTATTAAGTTGCATTAATGAAAATAATCCAACACCAGGCTGGAAAGTTGCTGTAGAATTTCGTAATCCATCTTGGTATGAGCAGGAGGTTTATGACCTGTTAAATTTTTATAAGGCGACCGTTGTTATTCAAGACATACCCAAGTCAACAACACCTTTTATAAATCATACATCCGATTTTATATACATTCGATTTCACGGTCCCACGGGAAATTACCGCGAAAGTTATTCAGAAGATTTTTTAAATGAATACGCCACTTACATTCGGGAATGGGTTGAAAACGGCAAGACGGTTTATGTCTATTTTAATAATACAATGGGAGATGCTTTTAATAATGTGAAAACCTTAAACCGTTTACTTAAGAACTAATTATTTAATATTTAAAAAGATGCCATACAAAAGCGAAGCACAAAGAAAATTCTTTCACGCCAATAAAAAGAAATTGGAGAAGCAAGGTGTAAATATAGAGGAATGGGATGAAGAAAGTAAAGGTCTAAAGTTGCCCAAAAAAGCCAAAAAAAAATAATTAATCATATTCAAGAATGACAAACAAAACCAAAAATTCATTTTTATACGAGAACGGCTTAAGCATCACTTTTTTAATATTGGCTGTTATTACAATCACAGCACAAATACTTACAGGTGTTTGCCAGTACAACATCTTTTTAGTCGAACACGATAAAAATGCGGTTGGTCTTTGGCAATATTTATCAACAGGTCATTTCATAGAAGCAACATTTGAAAATTGGGAAAGTGAATTTCTTCAAATGGCATTATTTGTTTGGCTAACGGTTTTCCTTCGCCAAAAAGGCTCTTCTGAATCTAAAGCGATAGACGGCAAGGAGGACGTGGATCGAGAACCACAACAACATCCAAACGCTCCTTGGCCAGTTCACAAAGGGGGATTGCTGCTCTCAATCTACAAGCATTCACTCACATTGTCTTTGTATTTATTATTTCTAATTTCCTTTTTTTTACATTGGTATGGAAGTAATAAAGACTTCAATGAACAGCAATTTTTAGAAGGCAAACCAACCGAAACCATGTTGATCTACTTAAGCAACAGCAAGTTTTGGTTTGAATCCTTTCAGAATTGGCAAAGCGAATTTTTATCCATATTTGTAATAATTTTTCTTTCTATTTATTTACGGGAAAAAGGCTCATCGCAATCCAAACCTGTAGATGCTCCACATTCAGAAACAGGTGAATAACTTGAAAATTAAGTCAAAAAAAATCGTCTAAGAGTTACATCTCAAGCGATTCTTATTAAATATACTTTTGGTTATTTTCTATACAAAGGGTCGGATCCTGACAAACTCACATTTGGCTTTTTGTAAAATTATGAAAAGTTTTATTATATTCGCGCTTTCTTAAACCCATACCCCATGAAACACCTCTTATCTGCACTACTGACCTTGATTCTTTTTATTTCTTGTTCCAAAGACAAAGCAACAAACGTTGATTATACTGCCAAAAACGAAAAAGAAATTACTGATTATATCGCCAAAAATAATTTAACGGCGCAAAGAAGCGATTCCGGATTGTATTATGTGATTAATGAACCCGGAACTGGCGTACAACCCACCTCGACATCAAATGTAACAGTAGCCTATAAAGGTTATTTTAGCAATTGGCCTCAATAAAGTGATTAAAGGATGGACAGAAGGTATTCCACATTTTAAAACTGGTGGAAACGGGATCCTTCTAGTCCCTTCAAGTTTAGGATATGGAAACAACGCAACTGGACCCATTCCTGGAGGCTCGGTTCTTATCTTTGATGTGAAATTAATTTCGGTAAATTAGAAATTACTGCCATTAACGGTACAACATAAAAAAAACCACGACAGAATTTATTTTTGCCGTGGTTTTTGATTTTATAAGAATTTAAGATTTACCACGGAATTGGATTGTAATCTTTCAAAAACTTCCCGCACCAATGTTTTCCAGTATTTATTCCATCAAACAATGGATCCAGGACTCTTGCAGCTCCATCTACAATGTCTAATGGTGGTTGAAAATCTTCTTCTTCTTGTTTCCTTTTGGCCAATTCCGCAGGATCTTCATCGGTAACCCAACCTGTATCAACGGCATTCATAAAAATCCCCGATTTAGCCAATGTTCCCGAAGAAGTGTGCGTTAACATATTCAGCGCGGCTTTTGCCATATTAGTATGCGGATGGCGGTCTTCTTTAAAAAAACGATGAAATTTCCCTTCCATCGCCGAGACATTAATGATGTGTTTTTGTCCCGTGTTATCCTTCTTCATCACTTCCGAAAGCCGGTTGCACAGCACAAAAGGCGCGACCGAATTTACCAATTGCACTTCTATCATTTCGGTAGTTTCAATTTGTCCCAATCGCAGGCGCCAACTGTTGGTTTTTCTTAAATCGACTTGCTGCAAATCGGCATCGAGTTCTCCTTCTGGAAAAACTTCTTTTTCGACCAAAGCATTATCAAACGAATACGGAATCTGAGATAATTTGGCGGAAGCCCGCAACCCAATACCTGGTTCAGGTCCGTGCCAAGTCACTGGCATATTTTCATTGGAGGAAAATCCTGTTGTCAAAACTTTCAATTCATTTAAACAATTGGTGTGATCCAATAGTAGTTCTTTTGCGCCTTTTGGCAAAGAATCGATTGAACGTGCTTCGTTTTCCATCAAATGAGAATAAAATCCAGCTGGTCTTCGGACCGTTTGCGCCGCATTATTGATGAGAATATCCAAACGACCGTATTTCTGTTCGATAAAATTGCAGAAAATTTCCACACTCGGAATGTGTCGTAAATCCAATCCGTGAATCTTCAAGCGATGTCCCCAATCCATAAAATCGACTTCATTAGAAAATCGCAAAGCCGAATCCACTGGAAAACGAGTCGTAGCAATAACAGTTGCTCCGCCGCGCAAAAGCATCAAGGTAATATGATAACCAATCTTCAATCGTGAACCAGTTATGACGGCAATTTGTCCTTCGACATCGGCAGTTTGAAAACGTTTCGCGTAATTAAAATCACCACAATCTGGACACATAGAGTCGTAAAAATGGTGCATTTTTGTAAACTCAGTTTTGCAAACATAACACTTTCTAGGCGTTGAGAATTCTAACTGTTCCTTGTGAAGCAAATCGTGCGAAGCCAATAATTTTGGCGCAACAAAAACACTTGCTTCGCGAGCATACCGAATTCCAGTTTCTTTGCGTGCTGTTCTGTCTTTCTTCTCTTGTTTGCGTTTGGCTACAGCTTTTCCATCTTTTTTTCTACGGGAAAGTTCCGCTTTATCTGGTCTAGAAAATTGTCCAGCTGCTTTGAGTAATTCGGTTCGCTGTTCTTTTGGAATATCAAATATTTGGTCTGTAACTGTATTTAATTGTGCCAAAATAGCAATACAACGGTCAATTTCTACCGAAGTTATGGCTGTTTTTCTTTCTATTGTTGCAATTTTCATCGTAAAAATCAATATTACTTGGGTCTAAATACCAAGGGCGCAAAGATAGTCTTTAAAGTCTTAATTTTGACTTTTGTATATTCGCACTTCCGTTATCAAACAAACTGTGTTTATGTTATTCCAAATAAAATCTTATCTCAAATTCCTTTGGAACTCCAAAAACGAACATGCGGTGCATTCGCCATTTGCGTTTAATTTGATTACCAAATGTTTTTATGACCAGAAATCAAAACCTGACCCGAGCGGGAGCGAACAGGCGAAGCAATATCAAGTTTTAAAAAATTATAGAAATTCTCTTTTAGAAAACAAATCCACCATTGAAGTAACCGATTTCGGCGCAGGCTCCAAAGTTTTTAAATCCAATACAAGACAAATTAGTAAGATTGCCAAAACCGCTGGAATTTCATCCAAAAGAGCGAAGCTTTTGTTTAGAATTGTAAATTATTTTCAACCAGAAACTGTCCTTGAAATTGGAACTTCATTAGGATTGGCGACTTCTGCCTTAGCTTTAGGAAATCCAAAGGCTTCCATCGTGACATTGGAAGGATGCCAAAATACATTGGCAATTGCAAGAAATCAATTGCAATTATTAAATGTAAAAAATGTAGAATTAGTCCTAACTGAATTTGGAGACTATTTAGATTCAGAAAATTTAAAATCTCAAATCTACAATCTAATTTATGTAGACGGCAACCATTCCAAAACTGCCACTTTAGAGTATTTTGAACTTTTATTACCCACCATTACCAATGATTCTGTCTGGATTTTTGATGACATTCATTGGTCACCAGAAATGGAAGAAGCTTGGGAAATTATAAAAAATAATCCAAAAGTAACTGTAACCATCGATACTTTTCAATGGGGATTGCTATTCTTTAGACGAGAACAACCCAAAGAGCATTTTACCATTCGTACCTAAAAAAAATGACAGCCACTACTGACTGTCATTTTTCCCGAATTAAAAACTAAACATTTAATTTAAAACTTTTATTCTTTTGCTTTCTTCATTTCTTCTGATTTTGCTCCCATTCTGTTGACTTTCATCATAGGTGCAAATTTGAATTTTAATGCAGCAATTTTTCTATTGTCTTCTTTTGAAAGTCCTTCTTTTTCAACAGTGTTTTTTCTACTGTCAAGTGCTTCGTACATTAATTTAATTTCGTCCCAATCTTCACGAGTATAATTGTCTTTATTGTTTTCGGCAGTGTGAATGAATAATTGATATACACCATGAATATTCGAAGCGTTTACCCAATCAAAATTCATATCATTTCCAACTTTACCTTCTCCAAACAAAGCATTTCTCAATTGTTGTTTAGAACTTGGAGCCACTTGTGCGTCTGCTTGAACTTCACTTTGAGCTTCAATTTTAGCTTTTAATGCTTCATATTTTGCTTTACTTGCATTAATTCTTTCTTGTTCTGCAGCGTTGTCCTTCATATTGGCTAAAGCCGCTTCTGCTTCGCTCATTCTTAATTGATAAGAGGCATCAATAGTTTGCCAATTTGATTTAGCATCGGCTTCACTAACACTTCCTAACGAATCTACGTATACTACATACGTTTCAACTGATTTTTTTGCTTGAGTTTCTTTTTCATCCTTACATGATGAAAATCCTAAAGCGAGTAATGCAAGTCCTAAAAATAATTTTCTAGTTTTCATAATTTTTGATTTTTTTAACATTATCCTACAAATTTATATCAAAGTGCATTATATTCAATTTAAATCCAAAAATTATATAACTAATTAAAATAATTATGAAAATGACTATGGAATAAGTGAATTATTCAAAATAGATCCCCTATTGTATACGCCGAAAAATATAAATTTGATTACAAAGTGTAACTAATTAAAAAAAACGCTACCTATCAATAATTCAAAAGTGTTTCGTACTTTTAAACCAAAACTTTAATGACCCGCTGAGTCTTTCGAAGCGTTTAATCTTTACTATAAAAATGTCAAAATCATTAATTAAAATTACCAACATCAAACGAGATTTTGTTCTTGGAAACGAAATTGTGTATGTTTTAAAAGGAATAAATTTAGAAATAAAAAAAGGCGAATATGTAGCATTAATGGGACCTTCAGGTTCCGGAAAATCTACTTTGATGAACCTTTTAGGATGTTTAGACACACCCACTTCGGGAACTTATATTCTCAACGGAAAAGATGTGAGTCAGATGCATGACGATGAATTAGCCGATATTCGAAACAAAGAAATAGGCTTCGTTTTTCAAACTTTCAACCTTTTGCCAAGAACAACTGCCTTAGATAATGTGGCTTTACCAATGATTTATGCGGGCTATTCAAAATCCGAACGAAGGGAACGAGCGACTAAAGTATTAGAACAGGTAAATCTCGCCGATCGAATGGATCATCAACCCAACCAACTTTCGGGAGGGCAAAGACAAAGAGTTGCCATTGCAAGAGCATTGGTCAATAAACCATCCATAATTCTTGCCGATGAACCAACAGGAAATTTGGACAGTAAAACTTCTGAAGAAATTATGATTTTATTAGAGGAAATTCACAACAACGGCAATACTATAATCGTCGTAACTCACGAAGAAGAAATTGCGGCTCACGCCCAAAGAATCATTCGAATGCGAGATGGAATGATTGAAAGTGACACGATAAAGTAGGCAGTGTTCAGTAGCGGTAGGCAGTTATCTTAAATTCAAAATCCTCAAAATGAAAATCTACACAAAAACTGGCGATAAAGGAACTACAGCACTATTTGGAGGAACACGAGTTCCTAAAGACCACATTCGAATAGAAAGTTATGGAACTGTGGACGAATTGAATTCGTATATTGGATTAATTCGAGACCAAGAAATACATTTGCATTACAAAAATATTCTAATAGAAATTCAAGATCGATTGTTCACCGTTGGTGCTATTCTTGCCACTTCACCGGAAAAAAAAGTAAAGAAAAACGGTGAATTGCGTTTACAACAACTCGGAATTGTAGAAAGTGACCTCGAATTGTTGGAAAAAGAAATCGATGCAATGGAAGAATCGCTTCCGCCAATGACCCATTTTGTTTTGCCCGGAGGACATACAACTGTGTCATATTGTCATATTGCACGCTGTGTTTGCCGTCGCGCCGAACGTATGGCAGTGCATTTAGACCACAATGAACCCGTAGCCGAAATCGTAATTATGTATCTAAACCGACTTTCTGACTACCTTTTTGTCTTGGCACGAAAGTTGTCGAACGATTTGAAGGCTGAGGAAGTAAAATGGATTCCGAGAAAGTAATCAGGTTGTAGATTTCAGTTTACAGAAGGCAGAAATCAGATTCAAACAACAGATATGCAATATTTCAAATAGATTTTTTTGCTACAACTCTGAAATCTGCTGTCTGAAAACACGTTCTTAACTTTAATAAAAAATAAATGATTTTTTACTTGTATTTTTCAGTAAAAAAATTATTTTTGCACAAAACTAAACAGACAACAGATGTATTGGACATTAGAATTAGCATCCTATCTCAGTGATGCACCGTGGCCTGCGAACAAAGACGAACTTATCGACTACGCTATTAGAGCTGGAGCCCCATTAGAAGTAGTGGAAAACCTACAGTCAATAGAAGACGAAGGCGAGATATATGAGTCAATGGAAGAAATTTGGCCGGATTATCCTACTGACGAAGATTATCTTTGGAATGAGGACGAATATTAAAAAAATATCCCAAGAAAAAAGTCTCTAAAGAGGCTTTTTTTTTGGTTAAATTTACACACTTTTATAAAATAGAAATACACACATATTATGAGTTTCATTAACAGCATATTGAAAGCCTTTGTAGGTGATAAATCTCAAAAAGATGTCAAAGCTTTACAACCTTATCTTGCAAAAGTTAAAACCTTTGAGAGTGCTCTAGCTGCATTATCAAATGATGACCTACGAGCCAGAACTGCTTTTTTTAAAGAAAAAATAAAACAAGATCGTTCTGAGAAAGATGCAAAAATCGCTTCGCTTAAACTAGAGGCAGAAAGTATCGAAGATATAGACAAACGTGAAGATATCTACGTGGCTATTGATGCCTTGGAAAAAGAAGCTTACGAAATTTCGGAAAAAACCTTAATGGAAATTCTTCCTGAAGCTTTTGCCGTAGTTAAAGAAACTGCCACACGATTCAAAGAAAATACCCAAATTGAAGTTACCGCAACCGCTCTAGACCGAGAGCTTTCGGCAACAAAAACATACATAACTCTTGAGGGAGAAAAAGCCATTTGGTCAAACTCTTGGAATGCTGCTGGAAAGCAAATTACTTGGGATATGATTCATTATGATGTCCAATTGATTGGCGGAATGGTGTTGCACGAAGGTAAAATTGCCGAAATGCAAACAGGTGAAGGAAAAACATTAGTAGCGACTTTACCTCTTTATTTGAATGCTTTAACTGGAAACGGTGTGCATTTGGTAACTGTTAATGATTATTTAGCCAAACGTGATAGCACCTGGAAAGCACCTCTTTTCGAATTTCATGGTTTGACCGTAGATTGTATCGACAACCACCAGCCCAATTCGGAAGGACGAAAAAAAGCGTACGATTCGGACATTACTTACGGAACAAATAACGAATTTGGTTTCGATTATTTGAGAGATAATATGGCGCATTCACCAGAAGATTTAGTGCAACGAAAACACAATTATGCTATTGTGGATGAGGTCGATTCGGTTTTGATTGATGATGCTAGAACTCCATTGATTATTTCTGGACCAGTTCCAGAAGGCGATCGTCACGAATTTAATGAGTTGAAACCAAAAATCGAAAACTTGGTCGCACTTCAACGTCAATTGGCTAACGGATTTTTGTCGGAAGCCAAAAAATTAATTAAAGACGGTAATACTAAAGATGGTGGTTTTCTATTATTGAGAGCACACAGAAGTTTGCCTAAAAACAAAGCATTAATCAAGTTTTTGAGTGAAGAAGGAATCAAACAATTGCTTCAAAAAACCGAAAACTCTTATATGCAGGACAACAATCGCGAAATGCCAAAAGTAGACGAAGCTTTGTATTTTGTTATTGAAGAAAAAAATAATCAAGTAGAGTTGACGGACAATGGAATTAGATTCCTTTCCGGAGATACGGACAGTGACTTCTTCGTTTTACCAGACATTGGAACCGAAATCGCTGCGATCGAAAAGAAAAAATTAGACAAAGACAAAGAGGCCGAAGAAAAGGAAAAATTATTCCAAGATTTCGGCGTAAAAAGCGAACGTATTCATACTTTGACACAATTACTTAAAGCCTATACTCTTTTCGAAAAAGATGTTGAATATGTAATTATGGACAATAAAATTATGATTGTCGATGAGCAAACCGGTCGTATTATGGATGGTCGTCGTTATTCTGATGGTTTACACCAAGCGATTGAAGCGAAAGAAAGCGTAAAAATCGAAGATGCAACACAAACATTTGCCACGGTAACACTTCAAAATTATTTCAGAATGTACAGCAAATTGGGCGGTATGACTGGAACTGCAGTTACTGAAGCTGGCGAGTTATGGCAAATATACAAATTGGATGTTGTAGAAATTCCAACCAACAGAGCGATGGTTCGAAAAGATAAAGAAGATTTTATCTATAAAACGACTCGTGAAAAATTCAACGCGGTAATCGAAGATGTAACCCAATTATCAAATGCAGGAAGACCCGTTTTAATTGGAACAACCTCTGTTGAAATTTCGGAATTATTGAGCCGAATGTTGAAAATGCGTGGTGTTGCCCACAACGTTTTGAATGCAAAAATGCACAAACAAGAAGCCCAAATTGTTGAGGAAGCAGGAAAATCTGGCGTAGTAACCATCGCTACCAATATGGCTGGTCGTGGAACGGATATTAAATTATCTGCCGAAGTGAAAGCCGCGGGAGGTTTAGCAATCGTTGGTACAGAACGTCACGATTCACGTCGTGTGGATCGCCAGTTGCGTGGTCGTGCAGGTCGTCAAGGAGATCCTGGAAGTTCCCAATTTTATGTTTCTCTTGAGGATAACTTAATGCGTTTGTTTGGTTCCGAAAGAGTGGCCAAAGTAATGGACAGAATGGGATTGGAAGAAGGAGAAGTAATCCAACATTCGATGATGACCAAATCTATCGAAAGAGCACAGAAAAAAGTCGAAGAAAACAACTTTGGTGTTCGTAAGCGTTTGTTAGAATATGATGACGTTATGAATGCGCAACGTGAAGTAGTTTACAAACGCCGCCGTCACGCTTTGCACGGAGAACGTTTGAAACTGGATATTGCCAATATGCTATATGACACTTGCGATTTAATCGTAACTGACAATAAATTGACCAATGATTTCAAAAACTTTGAATTCGAATTAATCCGTTATTTCTCTATCACTTCCCCAATTTCTGAAAATGATTTCAATAAATTGACAGAAATAGAATTGACTGGAAAAGTGTATAAAGCCGCTTTGGCATTTTACACCGAAAAAACCGAACGCAGCGCCAGAGAAGCATTTCCAATTATCAAAAATGTTTATGAAGATAAAAATAACCAATTCGAACGCATCGTTGTTCCCTTTACCGATGGAATAAAATCCTTGAATGTGGTTACTGATTTGAAACGCGCTTACGAAACTAACGGAAGCCAACTGGTTGCCGATTTCGAGAAAAACATCACTTTAGCCATTGTGGACGAAGCTTGGAAAAAACATTTACGCAAAATGGACGAATTAAAACAATCCGTTCAATTAGCAGTTCACGAACAAAAAGATCCTTTGCTTATTTATAAATTCGAAGCTTATAATTTGTTTAGTTCTATGTTGAATGGCGTGAATAAAGAAGTGATTTCGTTCTTGTTTAAAGGTGATTTGCCGCAACAACAAGCTCCAGCTATTCAAGAAGCAAAACAACTTAAAGTCAAAGAAAATTACAAAACGAGTAAAGACGAAATCGTGTCGAGCGAAAGTGCCAATCAAGAAGCGGGACAAACGCAACAACGTCAAGTTACAGAAACCATAGTTCGCGATCAACCAAAAATTAATCGCAACGATACGGTTACAATCCAAAACGTAGCCAATGGACAAACGCAAGAAATGAAATACAAGAAAGCCGAAAGTTTGATTGCTAACGGAACTTGGGTTTTAGTTCATAAATAATAATTGAGATTTAGAGTTTAGATTTTAGATTCTAAAGCAAATATTTCCATCCTCGATTACGAAAGTAGTTGGGGATTTTTTTTACATTTGATAAAAATAAATTAAGCCATCTATTATGTCGTCGAATGACAAAAACAATAAAAACATCACCTTGAAAAATATCACGCGCACCGTTTGGATTTTATCCTTCGTAAGTCTTTTTACAGATATGGCCAGTGAAATGTTGTATCCAATTATGCCGATATATTTGAAAACCATCGGTTTTTCGATCGTGCTTATCGGAATTCTTGAAGGTGTTGCAGAAGCTGTGGCTGGACTCAGCAAAGGATATTTTGGCAAACTTTCAGACAATTCAGGCAAACGAGTTCCTTTTGTGCAAATGGGTTATACGTTTAGCGCCATTTCAAAACCTATGATGGCACTTTTCATTTTTCCGCTTTGGATATTCTTCGCACGAACCATCGACCGCATTGGAAAAGGAATCCGAACCGGAGCCAGAGATGCCATCCTTTCAGATGAAGCCACTCAAGAAACCAAAGGAAAAGTTTTTGGTTTTCATCGTTCGATGGACACTTTGGGCGCGGTTTTGGGACCTTCATTGGCTTTGCTTTATCTCTATTTTTACCCCGAGGATTACAAATCCTTATTTTACATTGCCTTTTTTCCGGGCCTTTTTGCCATTTTAGCTTCCTTCTTGCTTAAAGACAAAAACAAAACACAGCCGAAAGAGAAAAAATCTACCTCCTTTTTGGTTTCCTTCCACTATTGGAAAGAAAGTCCCGTATTGTATCGAAAAGTCGTGGTAGGATTATTGGCTTTTGCCTTATTTAATAGCTCGGATGTATTTTTATTGTTGAAAGCCAAACAATCGGGATTAAGCGATACTTTAGTCATTGGACTTTACATTTTTTACAATTTAATTTATGCGTTGTGTGCTTTCCCGATTGGAATTCTGGCGGACAAACTCGGATTAAAAAAAATGTTTATTTCCGGATTATCACTATTTGTAATCGTGTATCTTGGAATGGGATTAAGCACGAATAGTTACGTTTTAATAGGACTGTTTTTACTCTACGGAATTTACGCCGCCGCCACCGAAGGCATTGCCAAAGCGTGGATTAGCAACATCACCGACCAAAAAGACACGGCAACGGCAATAGGAACTTACGCCGGTTTTCAAAGTATTTGCGCAATGTTGGCCAGTTCCTTGGCAGGTTTGATTTGGTATCAATTTGGCGCAAACGAAACGTTTATAGTTACGGGAATTGCAACGATTCTGATATTGTTTTATTTTGCTTTTTGGGTGAAATTGAAAGAGGAAAAATCAAATTAACAACTATCAAAAGGAATGAAGTATAGTGTTCTTAACCATTTGACTTCGTACCGTTCCATTTCCGTCAAAGGAGTAACTTTGTTAATCATTGACGGTAATTTCTTGAAATAATCCGCAGGATGAAAAATCCTGAAAATCTTTTTCTTCTAAAGAATATTCTTTATATTTACTCCATCAAAAACAAAAAAGTTAACCTTTAAATATACCTATTATGGCAAAAAGTCAAGACGCAAAAAAAACCTTAAAAAAAGAACCTCTTAAAACCGCCAAGGAAAAGAAAGAGGAAAAAAGAGAAAAGAAAAATAGCCCAAAAAGGGATTAAAATTAGTGGTCAGTGTTCAGAAAAAAAGTGTTCAGTTGTTTTACTGAACACTTTTTTTATATCATCTTTTTTGTACTGAATATTAAAAACTGATCACTGATTACTCCTTCAAAGGTATACTCTCCAAAATTTCCAACACAAATTTATAGAATTTTTGAGAAGATTGTATCGAAGCTCTTTCGTCGGGTGAATGCGCTCCTTGAATTGTTGGACCAAATGAAATCATATCCATATCGGGATAATTTGTTCCTAGAATTCCACATTCTAAACCAGCGTGACAAGCCACTACTTTTGGTTTTTCACTGTTTTGTTTTTCGTAGATTTTTACCAATAAATCCAAGATTTCAGATTTCACATTGGGAGTCCAACCTGGATAAGAACCCGCCAAATTCACTTCGCAACCACTTAATTCAAAAGCAGAACGCAAGGCATTTGCTAAATCAAATTTAGAAGTTTCTACTGAAGAACGAGTTAAACAACTTATACTAATTTCGCCATCCTTGATGATTACTCGTGCAATATTGTTGGATGTTTCTACTAAATCTTCCATATCCGCAGACATTCTGTAAACCCCATTGTGGGCAGCATAAATCGAACGGATAATTCCTTCTTGAACGCCCAAATCCATTACTCCTTTCGGCAAATCGCTTTTAACAATTTCGATAGTAAGGTTCGGTTCCGTGGTTTTGAATTCTGTTTTGATGTCGTTGATGATTTCCTGCATATCAAAAATATAGGCCTCGTCATACATTCCTGCAACAACTATTTTTGCAACACTTTCTCTTGGAATGGCATTGCGCAAACTTCCTCCGTTGATTTCAGCAACTTGAAGTCCAAAATTTTCGAACGCATCAAATAACAACCGATTCATTATTTTGTTGGCATTGCCCAAACCTTTGTGAATATCCATTCCAGAGTGCCCACCATTCAAGCCTTTCACGGTAATCGTATAGCCAACAGCATCTTCGGGAGTTTCTTCTTCGTAATAACTTCTTGTTGCTGTAACATCAATTCCACCTGCACAACCAATGTCGATTTCGTCATCTTCTTCGGTATCCATATTCAAGAGAATTTCTCCTCTCAAAATTCCGCCTTTTAGATTCAAAGCACCGGTCATACCGGTTTCTTCATCGATGGTAAATAAAGCTTCAATCGCTGGATGTTTGATTACTTTGGATTCCAAAATGGCCATAATCATCGCCACTCCCAATCCATTATCGGCTCCAAGTGTGGTTCCTCGAGCACGGACCCAGTCGCCATCGACATACATATCAATTCCTTGTTTGTCAAAGTCAAAATTAGTATCACCATTTTTTTGATGTACCATATCCAAATGCCCTTGCAGGACAACGGTTTTGCGATTTTCCCTCCCAGCAGTAGCAGGTTTACGGATAATCACGTTACGAATTTCGTCTTCAAAGGTTTCTAATCCCAATGAATTCCCGAAGTTTTTCATAAATTCAATTACACGTTCTTCTTTTTTTGAAGGTCGAGGAACAGCGTTCAAATCGGCAAATTTGTTCCAAAGTACTTTGGGTTCTAGATTTCTTATTTCTTGGCTCATTGTATGTTTTTGTTATTTATAAAATTTTGACATCGCTTCTACAATTATAAATTTAAAATCTTGATAAGATTCTGGTTAATGTTTTGTACATCTAAAGCATCCAATTCTCCTAATTTCCCGCGAATTAAATCTTTGTCTATTGTAGTTATTTTTGATAAACGCAGTAGTGAAGTTTTCTTTAAACCATTACTTTCATTTGGATCTAAAAGAATATCGTAGGGGTTTTGCCATTTGAATTGAGTGGTAATAAAAGCAACAATTACATCCAAATCGGATACAACTAAAACTAAAGCCGGCCTTATTTTTTTGCCTTTCAAATCGGTGAATGGAAAAGAAAGAAGAATTATATCTCCTTTTTTCATTGGTATTTTTCTTTTACATCACTCACTTGGTAAAGGTCTTCTTCATTATGAAGAAATTCATACGATTTTGAACTTGAAGCTAGAGTTTTAATACCTTCAGAAATAATTTTATCATCGATTTTGCTTGCCAAAAAACTCACATAATCCGACACTTCCTGAATTCTAAAATCAGAAAGTTGTCGCAATTTTTCGACAGTGTCTTTAATAAGTTCTTCTCTTGACATCGCTATTGAAGTATTTAAGTTTTCTAAACAGAACTAGCTCCACAAATTTACAAAAAAACAAAGCAAAGTACGCTTTTAATTGTTATTTTTATGCCAAAAGTAAAACCGTGAAAAGAAAGCACATCCTTCCTCTATTTCTCCTAATTCAAATTTTATTTCTAAAAATAATTGCCTTTTTTCCGGAGTTTGTAGAACATTTTTACAGCAATGGTTTGTATGTTTTCATTTCGAAAATTTTACGAATCACTCTGGGAAAAATTCCGTTTTCGGTAGGAGATAATATCTACGGAATCCTGATTTTATATCTTCTCAAATCGGTTTGGAAAACCCGAAAAACTTGGAAGCAAGAATGGAAAAACAATATTCTAAAAGTTTTGAGTGTTCTTTCGGTCGCCTATTTTTTGTTTCATTTGCTGTGGGCTTTGAATTATTACCGTCAACCACTTTTCGAAAAAATGAAAATCGAAAGGGATTACACCGATACCGATTTATTGACTTTTACTAAAAAACTGATTGCCAAAACCAATGAAATTCAAAGTCAAATTACTCAAAATCACAATCTGAAAGTAGTTTTTCCTTATTCGGAAGAGCAGGTTTTCAAAATGAATTTGAATGGGTATAAAACGCTATCAAACGAATACCGCTTTTTTGAATATGCAAATCCTAGTATCAAGAAATCCCTTTTTAGTTTGCCTTTGACTTATATGGGTTTTGGCGGTTATTTGAATCCGTTTACCAATGAAGCTCAGGTTAATTATTTGGGTCCAATGTATGGTTTTCCGATGACGACAAATCACGAAATGGCGCACCAAATGGGTTTTGCCAGCGAAAGCGAATGCAATTTTATTGGGTTTCTGGCGTCGGTAAAAAACGAGAATTTATATTTTCAATATTCAGGATATAGCAATGCTTTGCGCTATTGTTTGAGCAATTGGTTTATTCGTGACGAAAAAGTTTATAACCAATTGTTGAAAACCGTTCATCCCGGAATTTTGAAAAACTATCAAGAAAACGAAGATTTTTGGAAACAATATGACACTTTTATCGACAAAGGCTTTCGAATTTTTTATGATAATTTCTTGAAAATGAACCAGCAAAAAGACGGAATGGAAGGTTACAGCAAATTTGTGAATTTGTTGGTGAATTATTATAAGGGAAAGGAATTTTAGAAAAGCAAAAGTTGTAAAATAGCCCCGATAGTAGTGAAAATCCTTGTTGCCCGGCGTTCGGGCAACAAGATTGAAGCGGATAGCGGGACGACTGCTTATTGAAATCCCAAAACTTGTGCTCCAAATTAAAAACAATAAATTTGTAACAAATTCTGCTATTTACCCACTAATACTATTATGAGCGACGCTTTAGAACAATCATTTGTGCTTCAATTGAAGACCAATCAGAATATAATCCACAAGATTTGTAGGTTGTATACGAATGGTGAAGATGCACATAAGGATTTGTTTCAGGAAATCACGATTCAGTTGTGGAAAGCTTTTCCGAAGTTTCGTGGCGATAGTAAATTTTCGACTTGGGCCTATCGTGTGGCTTTGAATACGGCAATTACTTTGTACCGAAAAAGCACGCGCACCGTGAAAACGGTGGACTACGAAAAACAGCAGTTTTTTATCAGCCAAGAAGATTATAATTATGAAGAAGAGGAACGATTAAAATTAATGTATAAAGCAGTTTATCAATTGAATGACATCGAAAAAGCATTAATTTTTATGTATCTTGAAGATAAGGATTATGGGGAAATTTCAGAGACTTTAGGGATTAGTGAAGTGAATGCAAGAGTGAAAATGAATAGAATTAAAGGGAAATTAAAAAAAATACTAAATCCTTAATGATTATGAAAGAGCTGGATTTATTAAAAAAAGATTGGCAAAAAAACGATGCCTTCGAACAGGTTTCTGAACTGGAAATCTACAAAATGTTGCACAAAAAATCGTCTTCGATTGTGAAGTGGATATTGATTGTGAGTATTTTAGAATTTGTAGTATTAAATGGGATTTCATTATTACTCAATGACGCTAAATATGATGCATTTATGCGTTTACATCCATTTATTAGCTTTTTAGAAAAGTTTAATTATGTAATAATCATAGTCTTTATCTATTCGTTTTATAGAAATTTCAAATCAATATCGGTTTTAAATTCCTCGAAAAAACTTATAAAACATATTCTAAAAACTAGAAAAATTGTGACTTACTACATTTACTGGAATATTTTTATAGGTGGTATTACTGGTGCTTTGAGTGGAGTTGAGAGTTTCAGAGAAGGTTTTAATAATGGAATTAATACAGAAGGAACCAACGAAAAAGCTGTTTTAGCAACAAATTGTTTTACAATTATCATTATGGCATTATTAATAATGGGCTTTATCTGGCTATTCTACAAACTATTATACGGTAGATTTCTGAGTAAACTCAAAGAAAATTATACTGAATTAAAAAAAATAGATTTATAAGTCCTAAAGTTCGTAAGTTCGTAAAAACACTGAATTTTATTTTTTTACCTAAATACGTCAGCTGTACTATTACTCAAATCGTAATTCGTAATTCGTAATTCCTTTTTAGTATTCCCATTTTCGTAATTTGTTAAGTTCTTCGGCTGCTTTTAGTTCCTTGGCGGGAATTACCTTTAAGAAGGATGGATGCTGCTCGATGGCATATTCCACTTTTTCGACAATTTCTTCTATTGTATCGTTGTCATAATCAATTTGCAGCGGTGGTTTGATGATGAAAGATTGCAAGATATCCTTCTTTTTCATGCGCCATCCTTTTTTATCAAACGAACGACGAAATCCGTCGATAACAATCGGAATCACAATTGGCCGGTATTGTTTGATGATATGCGCAGTTCCTTTTCGAACAGGTTTAAATGATTTTGTTGTTCCTTGCGGAAAAGTAATGACCCAACCGTCTTGTAAAGCAATTTTAATATTTTCGGTATCGTTTGGATTTACCTTCCTTTTTTCGGAAACATCTTTTCCACAAGAACGCCAAGTTCTTTCTACTGTAATTGCTCCGGCATAGGCCATAATTCTCGTCAATAATCCGGCTTGCATGGTTTCTTTGGCAGCCACATAATAAATGTTCATTTTGGGTTGCCAAATGTATCCCACATTTTTTATAGAATCGACCCGGCCACTCAAGCTGGCATTAAAAACGTGAAACATAGCGACCACATCAGCAAAATAAGTTTGATGATTCGAAATAAAAAGCACATTTGTATCTGGTAAGGTTTTGATGATTTCAGAACCTTCAATTTGCAAACTATTAAATCCTCTGTAACGTCTATGAGTTAAAACTGCAAAAATTCGAATTAAAAATTTTTTAATAAAAAGGATGTGTCCAAATGGATTTCTCTTAAATAATCCCATAAAAAATTGTGTTTTGTGTTTATTTGGACGACAAACTTACGAAATCTTATAAATTAAAGCACCATTTTTAAAACTTCTTTCAACTCACTCAACATCATTGCCGTGGCACCCCAAACGATATGTTCATTGATTTTGAACGCGGGAATATCGATGTCCGTTGCATAAGAAGTTGACAATTTGACACTTACGATTAATTCGTCGCTCAAAAAATCTAGCAGCGGCAATTCAATAATGTTCGCGACCTCATTACTATCTGGAATAAAAATGATTTCTTCTCTACAAATTCCCAAAAAAGGATACACCATAAAATTACTCGGTTGAATGTATAAATTGGTAAAAGGCATGATGACTTCAATAATTTCGGGAGTAATTCCAATTTCCTCGTGGGTTTCTCGCAAGGCTGTATTCTGGAAATTTTCATCCTTTGATTCGTATTTTCCACCGGGAAATGCAATTTGAGCAGAATGAACGCCTTCATAAGAATTCCGAACAATGAGCACCAAATGTGTTCTTCCCTTTTTAGGATAAAATAACATCATTACGGCAGCAGATTTGGGATTTACGCTTGAAATTTTTAAATTTTTCATACTCTCAATTCGTGTTAAAGACGCCATTTTATAGTGCGCTTCACTCGCTGGAAGAGTAACTTCTAATACTTTTGGAACATATTTTAAAAATTCTTGAAAATCCATAATCAAACCCTATTTTTGTATATTAGAAAGTGATATAAATATAGTCATTAAAATTCCAAACAACAAACAACAAACAACAAACCATAAT
>JAAFGY010000027.1 GCA_010365135.1 Flavobacterium sp. | reverse complement strand
TTTTATTTACGAAATGCAAACTATGAATCGATAAAAAAAGCTCCCAAATTTGGGAGCTTTTCATTTCTTTAATACTTGCTTAATTTGGCTAATCGCATAAAATCTTCCGCTTTTTCGACCATATTATAACTTCCACAAAAGAACGGCGCTCTTTCGTGCAATTCAGTGGGTTGAATCTCCATTATCCGATTCAAACCATCCGAGGCTTTTCCTCCAGCTTGCTCGACTATAAAAGCCATTGGATTACATTCATAAAGCAATCGCAATTTCCCGTTAGGTGCTTTTGTGCTCGTTGGATACAAATAAATTCCTCCTTTTATCATATTTCTATGAATATCGGAAACCAAACTTCCAATATATCGCGACGTATAAGGCCTTTCTTCTTCTTCAAGTTGGCAATATTTGATATAATCTTTCACTCCTTGCGGAAAATGAACATAATTTCCTTCGTTGATGGAGTAAATATTTCCGTCTTTTGGAAATTCCAAATTGGGGTGTGACAAATAAAATGTTCCAATGGCAGGATTTAACGTAAATCCATTTACACCGTGTCCAGTGGTATAAACTAACATGGTTGAAGTCCCATAAATCACGTATCCGGCGGCAACCTGATTGATTCCAGGTTGTAAAAAATCTTCTAAAGTCACTGGCGTTCCTACAGGAGTAATTCTTCTAAAAACCGAAAAAATAGTGCCCACCGAAACATTCACGTCAATATTCGAAGAACCATCCAACGGATCCATTAAAACGACATATTTATTGTTGTGGCAGTTATCGGAGCCTTGTACAGTAATATATTCATCATTTTCTTCTGAGGCAATACCACACACAATCTCGCGATTTATCAGGGTTTGAATAAAAACTTCATTGGCATAAACATCCAATTTTTGTTGGTCTTCGCCTTGAATATTTTGTGCTCCAGCCGCTCCAACAATATCGACTAAGCCTGCTTTATTAACTTTGTAGTTGACCACTTTGGCAGCCAATCGTATCGAGTTGATAATCCGGGATAATTCGCCTGACGAATATTGAAAGGCGGCTTGGTTCTCGATAATAAATTCTCCTAAAGTCTTGTTGCGTTGTTCCATTAGAAATCGTTGTAGTTGGTTTGAAGTCACAAATATCGGTTTTTTTGTGAAATTGATTATAATTTATTCTATTCGTTTATCAGAATTGTATATTTGCCATACAATTTATTAAAATTCGACTTTAAAACCATTTTTCGTGTCAAAAATTACAAATATCAGAAAAGGAAGATCCGAAGACATGAAAGCTGTTTTAGGACTCATTCAAGAATTAGCTCATTTTGAAAAAGAACCAGACGCTGTTCTAGTAACCGTTGACGATTTAATTCGCGATGGTTTTGGCACAAATCCCCTATTTCATGTTTTTGTAGCTGAAGTCGAAAATGAGGTTATGGGGATTGCCTTGTATTATTATCGGTATTCAACTTGGAAAGGGAAAATAATTCATCTCGAGGATTTAGTGGTCAAAGATGAAATGCGCGGAACAGGATTGGGTTATGCCTTATATTCTGAAATTATAAAACAAGGAAAGCTCGACAATGTGCGAAGAATTGATTGGCACGTGCTCGACTGGAACACACCTGCCATTGACTTTTACGAAAAATCAGGCGCAAAAGTGCTCCGAGATTGGGATGTTGCGCAAATGGACGAAGCAGCAATCAACTACTTTTTGGAAAATAAATTAAAATAAAAACAAAAGTTCTTATAAAATAATAAACAAGCGGCTTTCAAATTTCAAACTTAAAATCTGAAATCTGAAATCTGAAATCTGATTTTAAAATGAGAGTATTCAAATTTGGTGGCGCTTCTGTGAAAGACGCCGAAGGAATTAAAAACGTTTATGACGTTTTACAAAAAGTGGGTTACGAAGACGTATTATTGGTAGTCTCTGCAATGGGAAAAACTACAAATGCCCTTGAAGATGTCATAAAAAACTACTTTGACAAGTCGGAGGAATTGAATTCGACGGTTCAGGAAGTAAAAAAATACCACAATCAAATCCTTTTGGATTTATTCGAAGATGAAAAAAACGATGTTTTTGCAGCTGTAAATTCGCAATTTTCGGATTTAGAATATTTTTTGGCGCACAACAAATCACCAAATTATAATTTTGTTTACGATCAAATAGTAAGTTATGGCGAATTAATTTCGACCACAATTTTGAGTCATTTTATGAATTATATGGGTATAAAAACCCAATGGCTTGATGTGCGAAACTTTATAAAAACCAATTCGAATTATAGAGACGCCGAAGTAGATTGGGATTTGACACAAAAAAACATCTCCAAAAACGTAAAGCGAAAAATGCTGAATATCACCCAAGGATTTTTGGGTTCAGACGAAAATAATTTTACTACAACCCTAGGTCGTGAAGGTTCCGATTACACCGCGGGAATTTTTGCTTATTGCCTCAATGCCGAAAGTGTGACTATCTGGAAAGACGTTCCCGGAGTGATGAACGCCGATCCACGATATTTTGAAAATGCGAGTTTGCTCAGTCATATTTCCTACCGTGAAGCGATAGAAATGGCATTTTATGGCGCAACCGTTATTCACCCAAAAACCTTGCAACCACTTCAAAAAAAGGAAATTCCTTTGTATGTAAAATCATTCATAAACCCAATGTTGCCTGGAACTTGCGTGTCCAAAGGTTCCAATTCGGAGTGGCAAATTCCTAGTTTTATTGTCAAAAGAAATCAACTTTTGATTTCGCTTTCCTCGATAGATTTCTCCTTTATTATGGAAGAAAATATCAGCGAAATCTTTTCTTTGTTTCACCAATTTAAACTAAAAGTCAACTTAATCCAGAATTCTGCCATTAGTTTCTCTGTTTGCGTGGAAGACAAATTCGGGAATTTCAAAGATTTGAATCCTATTTTGGCAAAAAAATTCAAAGTGGATTACAACGAAAACGTAACGCTTTACACCATTAGACATTTTAATGATAAAGCCGCGCAAACTGTCGAACATAACAAAACGGTTTTATTAAAACAAGTAAGCCGTGAAACGATGCAGATTGTGACGATAGAAGGATAGCCAAACATTAAAAAAAGTTTACCGCAGATTCACAGATTTTAAAATTTGTGAACTTGCGGTTTTTTATTACTTGTTTTCGACCTCAAAACTTCGGGGTTAAATTTCCCAATTATAAATACTACTTTTGATACTTTCGAGTTATACTCTTTATGCTAAAAAAAGTATTGTTTTTGTTAGTAATGATCTGCTTTTCTGGACTCCATGCTCAGGAAGGAAATTCGTCGTACAAAACCAAAAAATTTCTTGTTTCACGAGACACTATTCATCTTGAAAACGAAAGCCTGAACCCCAGTTTTTTCCAATTGCTGGACGCCAATGGCAAACCTATTGATAGTAGTTTTTTCAAAATAAATTTTCAAAGAGGAACGTTGCTTTTTAAAGAAAATTATTCTCCAAATTCAGATTCTATAACAGTTCACTATCTAAAACTTCCTGATGCTTTAACCAAAGAATATCGCATTTACGACGCTAGTAAAGTGGTTAGTAATGAAGCCGTTTCAGGAAATTTGTATACTGTTGAAACACTTCAACAGAAAAAAAATATCCCTTTCGAAGGACTCAACACTTCAGGAAGTATTACGCGTGGTGTTACCATTGGCAACAATCAAAATACGGTTTTGAACTCCAATTTGGATTTGCAAATCACCGGAAAACTTTCTGAAAAAGTGAGTTTGCGTGCTTCTTTACAAGACAACAACATTCCTTTGCAGGATGGAGGTTATTCGCAAAAACTAGATCAATTTGACAATGTTTTTATGGAACTTTTTAGTGCTAAATGGAACATTCGAGCTGGTGATGTTTTTCTTGAAAATCATAAAACCCAATTCTTAAATTTCAACAAAAAAGCCCAAGGAATTGCCACCAATTTTGATTTTGGAGACGAAAACAACAAGACAAATATTTTCGTTTCGGCAGCATTAGTCAAAGGTCAATATGCCAAAAGTAATTTTGTAGGTCAGGAAGGCAATCAAGGTCCGTATAAATTAATTGGACAAAATGGCGAATTATATGTACTCGTGATTTCGGGTTCAGAGCGGGTTTATGTCAATGGAAGTCTCTTAAAACGAGGCGAAAACAACGATTATACGATTGATTACAATGCTGGTGAAATTATATTTACCCCGCTATTTACCATTTCTTCCGAAATGCGAATTACCATAGAATATCAATATTCCGAACAAAATTATACTCGGTTTGTTACGTATGCTGGAGGAACTCACGAGAATAAAAAATGGAGTTTTGGTGGTTATTTATATTCCGAAAATGATTTAAAAAACCAACCTGTACAACAAAATCTTTCGACGGAACAAGCACAAATTTTAGCCAACGCAGGAGATAATTCCGCTTTAATGGTCGCGCCATCGGCTTATGTAGATTCCTATTCTGACAACAAAATTTTGTACAAAAAAACGTTGGTAACCACTGAGGAAATTTTCGAATATTCGAATAATCCGGAAGACGTGTTGTACAATGTTCGTTTTAGCCAGGTTGGAGCGAATAAAGGAAATTATATTTTGAAAAATACCGCAACCATTGGTCGAATTTATGAATATATTGAACCCATAAATACCATTCCACAAGGAAATTATGAGCCTGTTGTTCAATTAGTGGCGCCCATAAAAATTCAGGTCGCCACATTTTTAGGAAAATACAAGCCAACAGAAAAAACAGCTATTGATTTTGAAATTGGGTTGAGTAACAAGGATAAAAATCTATTTTCCACAATTGATGACTCGAATAATCAAGGTTTGGCAACCAAAATAAATGCACGCCAACGGCTATTTTCCAATAAATGGAATATAGATGCTTTTGCCAATTATCAGTTTGTTCAGCGAAATTTCAGCACTGTAGAACGGCTTTACAATGTTGAATTTGGCCGAGATTGGAATCTAGAAACAACTGCCATTGGCAATCAAAGTTATTTGGTTTCGGGATTGATTGCGACTTTGCCAGAAAAAGGGAACTTGATTTATCAATTTGAAAAACTGGATTTCTCCCAGAGCTTTTCGGGAAGTCGTCAGATCCTAAATGCATTATTCAACTTGAAAGATTGGAAAATTCAAAGTCAGGGTAGTTTTTTGAAGAGTGATGCCACCGTTTCGACTTCGAAATTCCTCAGAAACCACTCGCAAGTCAAATATTATTTCACGAAAAATTGGATTGGAACCAGCCTGAAAATAGAAGACAATGAAGAAAAAAATAAAGCAACTAATCAATATTCGGCTTTGAGTCAACGGTTTTTGGAATACGGTTTTTTTGCTGGACGTGGTGACAGCACCAAAGTTTTTGTTGAATTGGGTTACTTTAAAAGAGCTAACGATAGCTTGCAAAATGGAATCATACAGCGCGTAAACAATTCTCAAACTTGGGTCTTGAGATCGAAATTGATTCAAAATAGCAAAAGTGATTTGTCATTATATGCGAATTACAGAGTTTTAGATTTTGTCGATTCGACTAAAAAAAAGGAATCTTCGTTGAATTCCAGAATAGTGTATAATGATCGCTTTTTTAAGCAACTTATTCAATCGACAACGGTATTTGAAACTAATTCTGGCTCTATTCCGCAACAAGAATTTACCTATTTAGAAGTTCCTGTCGGACAAGGAGTTTACACTTGGAATGACTACAACAGCAATGGAATTCAGGAATTAGAGGAATTTGAAGCGGCACCATTTGTCGATCAAGCCAAATATATTAGAATCTATTTGCCCAATCGAATTTACATTAAAACGCATCAAAATAAATTTTCACAATCCATTATTTTGAACCCCAATCAATGGCAAAATGAGGATGGATTTAGAAAAACGCTTTCTTATTTTTACAACCAAACTTCTTATCTTATCGACCGAAAAATAGAAAATAAGGGTAATAATTTCGACTTAAATCCATTCAATAATTCAACCGAAAACATATTGGGATTGAATTCTAGTTTCAGGAATAGTTTGTTCTATAATCGGGGAAAACAATCCCATTCCGTAACGTATTCTTATATTCAAAATAAGTCGAAAAACTTACTTTCGAGTGGTTCACAGGAAGCTAAAACCAGTTCAAATCAACTGCAATATTCGCACTTGTTCAAGAAAAATTGGTTGTTGGGATTTTTTACAAAAACCATTCAAACCTCCATTGCATCGCAAAATTTTTCAGAAAAAAATTATGAAATAAAAGGGTATCAATTGGCTCCTAAAATTAGCTATTTGTTTTCAAAAAGCACCAGTTTGGATTTGTTTTATGAGTTACAAAACAAGGAAAATCAAATTGGCAATTTAGAAACATTGTTGCAAAATAGATTTGGCACATCCTTTACTTATGCTGGCAAAAAGAATTTCACGATGAATGGAGAAATTTCCTTTTATCAAAACAAATTCGTTGGAAATGAGTTTTCATCGGTTGGTTTTCAATTGCTCGAAGGATTACAAACAGGTCAAAATCTAACATGGCGATTTCTTTTGCAAAAAAACCTGACCAACTTTCTAGACATTAACTTAAATTATCAAGGCAGAAAAAGTGAATCTAGCAAAACCATTCATACTGGAAGCGTTCAATTGAGAGCGTATTTCTAATTAAAATTATGTTATAATTTATGTAAAATTTTAAATCGTAATAATTAATTTGTTAATTTTATTGTTCAATCCTAAAAATCAAAACGTTATGAAAAAATTATTAATGCTATGTTTAGTTTTTCTATTTTCGAATAGTTTTTATGCTCAAGAAACACAACAAACAACGAAAACAGCAACAGAAAAAACAACAAAAAAGGCGGTTACTAAGAAAAAAACCACAACCACAAAACCTGCTACGGACACAAAAGCAACAACTGTAAAAACAACGGACCAAGCAGACAAAAAAGTCCCTGCAAAAAATGGAGGAACAGCAGCGTCGGCAACAAAAACTGAAGTGAACACCAAGTCAAAAGTTTCCCAAACAACAAAAAATGCTGATAGCAAAGTAAATAGTGCGTCAGGAACCTCAAAAACTACGGCTACAAAAATATCGAATACAAGTACACAAAAAGCTAAAACCGCAACTAAAAAAGCAGCAACAAAATTAAAAGAATCCACCGAAAAAGCACCTACAACACCGGATAAAGTTACTGGAGAATACAACGGTAAAAAAGTGTATACAGGTTCAAGAGGCGGAAAATATTATATTAACAAAAACGGGAATAAAACCTATATTGAAAATTAATATTTCCTAAAAAACTTAAACTGTCCAAAAAAAGTAAAATTTTGGACAGTTTTTTTATACCATAATTTAATGGTTTGATAATAGTTTATATATACTTAAAAATCACTCATTCTGTATCTTTCGAACTTAAAAACATATAGATAAATCCAAAAATGACTTTGAGTTCAACAAACAAAACCATCTTGATTGCGCCTTTAAACTGGGGTTTGGGCCACGCCACTCGTTGTATTCCCATCATTAAAGCCTTACAGGAAAACAATTATATTCCGATAATTGCTTCGGATGGAATTGCATTGGAGTTACTACGAAAAGAATTTCCCTATATAAAAACGCTAGAACTGCCTTCGTACCAAATTGAATACGCCAAGGACGGCAAACATTTTAAGTGGAAACTATTACGAAATTTTCCGAAAATGATGAAAGCTGTTTTTAACGAGAAAAAATTCATCAAAAAATGGATCAAAAAATATGATATTGAAGGCATTATTTCCGACAATAGATTAGGCGTTTTTAGCAAAAAAGTGCCTTCGGTATTTATCACCCATCAATTGAATGTAATGACGGGAAACACCACTTGGATTACCAGCAAATTGCATCAGCATATCATCAAAAAATACCAAGAATGTTGGGTTCCAGATGTTGAGGAAACTCCAAATTTGACTGGCAAATTAGGTCATATTGAAAATCCCAATTTCAAACTAAAATATATTGGTCCTTTGAGCCGATTTCATAAAAAAGAAACACCAAAACAATATGATTTGATGATTCTTCTTTCAGGACCAGAACCGCAACGTGAATTCTTGGAAGAAAAGCTTAAAAAAGAGGTTTTAAATTTTGGAGGAAAAACAATTTTCATCAAAGGAATTGTCGAAAAAGACCAAAAAAAGGAACAAATTGAGAATGTTACTTTTTATAATTTTATGAATACGAGACAACTCGAACAGACCTTCAACGAAAGTGAAATGGTACTTTGCCGCTCTGGCTATACCACAATTATGGACTTGGTGAAACTGGAGAAAAAAGCCTTTTTTATTCCAACTCCAGGCCAGTTTGAACAAGAATATTTGGCTCAAAAACTAGAAAAAGAAGGCATGATTCCTTATGCAAAACAAGAGGATTTTAGGATGATAAACATCTTTGAAATTCAAAATTATAAAGGATTGAAAGGATTTGAATACTCCGTAAATTGGACAGATTTGTTTGAAGTCTTTGAAAAGTAAAACGCTCCTGTTTATCTCATAAAAAAACCGAATTACACTAAATTAGTGCAATTCGGGTTTGTATTTTTTTAGAAAAATTATTCTCCTATATTCAAATCTTCGTGTTTATCGTGTTTGATTATTTTGGCATTTACCATAAAATGCACGTACTCAGCAATATTAGTGCAATGCTCAGAAATTCGTTCTAAATGTTTCAATACAATCACAAGATTGGTGCCTGAGACAACCGTTTTAGAATGCAATTTCATTTCGGAAATAATAGCGTCAATGGCATCGTCTCCAGCCTTTTTAATGGTTTTGTTCAAAATAAAAACTTCGGTAATGGTACTTTCGTCGCGCGTCACGAAACATTCATTCGTTTTCGACGTAACCAGTTCTACTTGCTTACCAATATCCGCTATATTAAATTTGGAAATCAAGTCGTGTTTGTCCTTGATATTTTTGGCTCTTTTTATTACGCTAACTGCCAAATCACCAATTCTTTCAATCTCGTTACTGATTTGCATTGATGCCATAATAAAACGTAAATCTGACGCGACAGGCTGTTGCAAAGCAAAAATACTTTGACAAATTTCATCGATTTTCACGTCGAGTTTATCTATTTTACTTTCGGTTTTCTTAACTTCTTTTCCTTCAATAGGTTCCGATAACAAAGCTTTTACAGATTCACTAACTTGAATTTCGGCAAGATTGCCAATTTTTATAATTACGCTTTTTAGTCTTTCTAGTTCTATTTCAAAATGTGTCATATAATTTTAGATTTCAGAGTTTAGATTTTAGCTTATTTGGACAAATAAACAATCTTTTTACTTGCATGCATTCAATTTCAACTCAATTTTTAATTTTTAATTCTCAATTTTTAATTAAGTCCTATCCGAATCTTCCTGTGATATAATCTTCTGTTTGTTTTTGTTCTGGTTTTGTAAATATAGCATTTGTTTTGCCCATTTCTATTAGTTCACCAAGATAAAAGAATGCCGTATAATCACTGGTTCTCGCGGCTTGTTGCATATTATGAGTCACAATAATTATGGTGTATTGTTCTTTTAATTCGTGAACCAATTCCTCGATTTTAGAGGTCGAAATTGGATCCAAAGCACTTGCAGGTTCATCCATCAAAATAATGTCAGGGCTTACCGCCAATGTTCTTGCAATACACAAACGCTGTTGTTGTCCGCCAGAAAGTCCCAATGCCGAATCACCCAATCGGTCCTTTACTTCATCCCAAATCGCAGCTTTTCTGAGTGAAGTTTCCACAATTTCATCTAATTCATTTTTGGCCTTAATTCCGTTGATTTTTGGACCATAAGCCACATTCTCATAGATAGATTTAGGAAACGGATTTGATTTTTGAAAAACCATTCCGATTTTCTTTCTAATATTGACAACATCTACATTTTTATCATAAATATCAATTCCTTCAACCAGCATTTCCCCAGTAATTTTTACGCTAGGAATAAGGTCATTCATTCTGTTGATGCATCTCAAAAAAGTTGATTTTCCGCAACCTGAAGGCCCAATTAATGCTGTAACTTTATTTCTTGGAATCTCTAATGAAATTCCCTTTAGCGCCTGCTTTTCGCCGTAGTATAATGATAAATCTTTTACTTCTATTTTTATGTTTTTCATTTCAATTTTTGTTAAGTCTAAAATATAAATTATTAGTTATAATTCCCGAATTATTTTGCTTTTCTTCTAATTCTGGATCTAATAATTACTGCTACCAAGTTTAATGATAAAGTTAGAATTAACAAAACTAACGTTGTAGCAAATTGTATGGGCATTGTTTTTTCGACATCCGAAGATTGAGTCGACATAATATAAATATGGTATCCTAAATTCATAAATTGATCGCTCAATGATTTTGGCAAAGTAGCCAAATAATAGGCTGCTCCAGTAAATAAAATAGGTGCAACTTCGCCAGCACCACGACTTACGGCTAGAATTGTTCCTGTCATAATTCCAGAAATCGAACCAGGAAATACCACTTTTCTTATCGTTTGCCATTTGGTTGCGCCTAATGCTAAACTCGCTTCACGCAACTCACGAGGAATTGTTTTTAAAGCTTCTTCCACAGAAACGATAATCACGGGAAGTGTCAGCAATGACATTGTAAGACTTGCCCAAAGAATATTAGGTTGTCCCCAATGCAATTCGCCCCCATTAAAGGCCTTGTCCATTCCTGTTCCCATAAATTGGATAAAAAATCCAAGTCCAAAAAGTCCAAAGATAATAGATGGCACAACGGCTAAGGTTCGAACCGAAAAGCGAACTGCGGCTGCAATTTTCGAATCTTCTTTAGCATATTCAGTCAAATAAATCGCGGTTATTGTACCAAAAGGAACGGCTGCAATTGACATCACAACCACCAAAATAAAAGTTCCAATCAAAGCAGGAAAAATTCCTCCTTCTGTCATTCCGTTAGTTGGGAAAGAGCTGATGAATTCCCAAGAAAATTTCTCGCGGCCTTCATAAATAATGATTCCCAATATTATAAAAAGAATGGCAATAATCAATAAAACCGCTACTTGCGTGACTCCAACAACCATCTTTCCTTTTAGGTCAACCCCCTTTTTTTTGTTGGAAAAAAATTGGTTTTCTGTTTCGTTTATCGTTGTTTCCATAATTATTTACCTTGAAATTTTTTGATTAATTTGCCTTTTACATAAAATTCTGCAACGGCATTTAATGCAAATGAAAAGATGAAAAGCAGTGAGCCAATAAAAAACAAAACGCTGTAATGGGTTTCTCCAAAAACCGTCTCTGCCATTTCTGCACCAATAGTTGCTGCAAACGTTCGCACACTTTCAAAAGGATTTGCCGACAATAATGCTGCATTTCCTGTTGCCATAAGTGCAATCATCGTTTCGCCAAAAACACGACCAACACCTAAAAGCAAAGCTGCAAAGATTCCCGGAGTTGCTGCTGGTAATGTCACAAAAAAAGCCGTTTGCCATTTGCTTGCACCAAGCGCTAAACTTGCCTCTGTATAAGTCTTTGGCACAGCCGAAAGTGCATCTTCGGAAATGGTGTAAATAATTGGAATTGCTGCCAATGCCATCGCGACACCGCCAATAAAAGCATTCAATCTTGAATCGTAGCCAAATATATCTTGGAAGAAAGTGGCGAGAACCATCAAAGCAAAAAATCCAATTACTACTGATGGAAAAGCTGCAAGCATTTCGATAACGGGTTTGATGATTTCTTTTGTTCTTTTCGAAGCAAAACAAGAAGTGTAAAGTGCTGCTAAAATGGCCAAAGGTCCAGCAATAAGCATTGCAATTATCGTCACTTTCAAGGTTCCAATAAGCAAACCAATTAATCCAAATCTCGGATGTTCGGAAACAGGAACCCATTCTGTGGTGAAAAAAGTGCTCCAAGTTTTGTCTGCACCTTCATTGTTTTCTGAAACCACTTCTGGCGTTTGCTTCGCCTGTTCGCTATCGCTCGAGTCATTTGGAGTGGCGACTGTTGGTTCTGCTACTACATCACCATAAGTTTCTGGTTTTAAATCCTCTTGTGTTACAGGTTCAGAACCGTAAGTCTCAGGCTTTAAATCTTCTTGAGTTACTGGTTCGTCACCATACGTTTCTGGTTTCAAATCCTCGGTAGGAGTTCCACCATAGGATTCCGGTTTTGAATCTGTAGTTATTTCTGTTTTAGCAGCCTCGTTTTTTCCAAAATTAAAAATCGGTAACGACTCTTTAAAAACAAAGACAAAAATTAAAACAATAATGGTTATCGACAGAAAAGCAACCGATGATATGATTTTCTCTGCTAGAAACTCAGAAAGCCTGAATTGTTTTTTCAGGCTTTCTTTAGTAAAATTTTGATTAATCGGAAATTGAGAATTCATTGATATTCTTTAAGAATCAACCTTTGATAAAACTTTAAACCTTATCAAAGGTATATTATTATCAAAAAAGATTTTTTATTTTAAAGGAAAATAACCTACTGATGCAATCATTTTTTGCCCTTCAGGACTCAAAATCCAATCGATAAAAGCTTTGGTTTCACCCGTTGGCTTAGCCTTCAAATACATATACAAATATCTTGAAATAGGATAAGTTTTGTTTTTTATGTTCGCTTCTGTTGGCAAAACACCTTTGGATTTGGCATCTTTCTTTACTTTACAATCTTTCACGCCTTCGGCATAAGCTGCTCCTCCGTAACCCACACTATATTTATCTTTTTTTACTGCATTGACAATCGCTGCAGTTCCTGGCAAGGTTTGACATCTTGGAGAAAAATCAGTTTTAACCACATGTTCTTTGAAAAATTCGAAAGTTCCAGAGCTGCTTTCTCTACCATACAATTGGATTTTAGCATCGTCGCCTCCCACTTGTTTCCAGTTGGTAATTTTCCCAGAAAAAATGTCACCCAATTGTTGAATGGTTAACTCAGAAATCTTATTTCCTTTGTTTAGAAAAACGGAAAGACCATCTTTTGCACAAGCAATTTCAATTCCTTTTGTTTTGTACTTCGCTTTTAAATTCTCCACCTCAGATGGTTTTATAGGACGACTTGCATTTGCAATATCTGTAGAACCATTGATTAAAGCTGCCAATCCTACTCCTGAACCTCCACCAGTAACTTGAATAACTGTTGCAGGATGTTTTTTCATATAGGCTTCGGCCCATTTTTGTGATAAAATAACCATTGTATCAGAACCTTTTACAGTTACTTTTTTTGGAGCTGTAAAAGAAAACCCTATAGTCATTACAACTAATAAAAGAGCTACGAATTTAAATTTTGATAATTTCATTGTTATAATTTTAAATTATTTAAAACGAAGAATTATCCCTCACAAAAACCAAGTGAGGAATAATCAGATTATTATTTTACTGGAAAATAGCCAACTCCAGCGATGATACTTTGTCCTTCTGGACTTAGAATCCAATCAATAAACGCTTTTGTTTGTCCTGTTGGTTTCGATTTTAGATACATATACAAATATCTTGAAATAGGGTATGTTTTGTTTTTAATTGTTTCGGCAGTTGGCGCATACGCTGGGCTTTTGTCGTCTTTTTTTACTTTACAATCTTTTACACCTTCGGCATAAGCTGCTCCACCATATCCTATGGAAAATTTATCTTTTTTCACTGCATTAACAATGGCAGCAGTTCCAGGCAATGTTTGGCAAGATGGTGAATAATCTGTTTTTACTACGTTATCTTTGAAGAAACCGAAAGTACCAGAACTGCTTTCTCTACCGTAAAGTTTGATGGGTGCATCTGCTCCACCAACTTCTTTCCAGTTTGTGATTTTTCCGGCAAAGATTAATCCAATTTGTTTTACTGTAAGTTCAGAAACATTATTCGCTTTATTAAGGTATACAGACAAACCATCTTTTGCACAAGGAATTTCCACTCCAAGTGTATTGTATCTTTGTTTTAATTTCTCTATTTCGGAAGATTTAATAGGACGGCTAGCGTTTGCAATATCAGTTGAACCATTTATTAAAGCAGCAAGACCCACACCTGAACCACCACCAGTTACCTGAATTGTAGCTTCTGGGTGTTTTTTCATATACACTTCAGCCCATTTTTGAGATAAAATAACCATTGTATCCGATCCTTTTACGGTTACTTTTTCTAGAGTTGTAAACGAAAATCCTATTGTCATTGCGACTAACAAGATTAATGCGATTTTAAAATTTGTTGTTTTCATTTATTTATTTTGATTTTTTATTGTAGTTATTAAAATTTAGCTTGTAATCTAAGTGTGAAAGTATTATCGTGTTTATCCTCTTTGAAATCTGCTCCAGCATTTAAAGATTTTTCATTAATTGGCATAACATAACAAGCCATTATTTTAATATTTTCGTCAAAGAAATACTCCCAAGCAAATGTCCAGTTATTGTATTTTAGATCATCTTTAGTTTTAACATCGTCTCCAGATAATTTGGTATTTGGATCAAAAACATCATATCGCAAAGAAGCCACATTATCCTTACCCAGATTTTTAACTAATGATAGGTAATATCCTTCAACATTTCTAACTTTATTGGCATTGAACAATGAATTCACCTCAGTACTATTGGTTGTTCCTGAATAAGTACCTCTAATATATTCCCCTTTTAAAGACATTCCTCCAAGAAAGTCATAATAAATTTGCGTCTCTGCACCAAACAATTCTTTTTTGATTTTATCGCCCACAACAGGTGTAAATGAGTTATTATTCACATCCTTAAATACGGTTGCAGGACTGGTTTGAGCAATAACGGTAGTATTCCCAAGATAGGTATGACCTCCAAAATCAATACCCAAACCTTTACTAGGCAATTTAAAAGAATATACTGCTCTTGCCATTAAATCTTTACCATTATCAACATCTTTTGCCATATTAGCTAAAGCTCCCTCTCCGAAGTTCCCATTAAGTACGGCAAACTGCAATTTTAAAGGAAAATTAAAATTTGTAGCAAAATCAGCTTCTAATTTAGCTCCTTGATCTCTTTCGGTTGGATAAAGTGTTCTGGTCATCAATGATCTTTCAGCAAATTCTCTTGATGAAGAAGAATATTCTACTTCATAAGTGGGTCTATTAAATTGTCCAACCCATAAAGAGAAGGTTTTAAGCCAACGGTCATTCAATTGTACATAGGCATCTTTTAAAGTAACCTGATGTACATCAAAATTTGGTTGCAATACAAATTTTACACCGTCAAATGCTTCATAAGTAAATTTAACTCTGGCTCTTCTAATATAGAATGTATTTGAAACAAGTGATGCTCCCGAGGTTGGTGCTACACCGTGCTGCGTTCCATCAGCAGACCAATTATCATACATTTCATATTGTGCTTGGATATAACCCGAAATTTTAATTTTTGCTAATTTTTCAAGAATAGCATCCGCAGTGGATAATCTTTCGTCCAACGCCGAAAACCTCATTGAATGTTCGTCTATCGTTTCTTTTAATGAATCGATACTAATAGTTTTAATAGTATCATTTTTAATCTCTTGTGCTTTTGCAAGAAATGCACCAAATAACAAAAACGTTAATAAAAATCTTTTCATGGTTAGTGGTGTTGATTAATTTTCTGGTACAAATGTCCAACTACAATGTTAAGCTAAGGTTAACCTCGTATTAATCAAATGTTATTTTAATGTAAAGCAGAATATTAGTGTTAATTTAGAGCTGTTTTGCAATACTATTTAGGTCTAAATTATGAAGATTTGAAAGGTAAATAATCTCATGGTTCCCTGTCTTTTATAAGAAATAGATTTTATGATATACAAATTTTATAAAACCAAAAAAACCTGTAAAAAATAAATTTTACAGGTTTAAAGATAATGAAAAAAAGCTAGTTTTTGATAACTTTAACTGATTTACTGATGTTACCTTGTTTCAAAACCACGATATAAACTCCAGAAGCATAATCATTACCAATTTCTTGGTTGTTAATATTTGCATATTCTACATTACGAGATTCTAACAATTTACCTGTAAGATCGTAGGCACTAACTTTTACATCTTCGTCACTATTCGAAATGTAATTTAGTTTGAAACTGCTTGCAGATGGATTAGGATACACAAGTAACGAAAACGCTGCATTTGCCATAAAATTTTCTGTTGCAAGAGTAGTGAAATCAGCCCCTGTTAATGCAATAGAGCCTGTTGCTGGTCTATAATCTAATCCTGTGTAAACACTTCCGTCAGCAATATTGTAGGGTAAAGTCAAAATTCCTGCATTGGTTATTGGGGTTGACAATCCTGTGTTATTTGAAGCATTAAACCAAGTTGCAATGTTAAAACTGGCATTATGTGTTCCTGAACTACTGATTTGAACAATTTTGGCGGTAGTTGTTATTCCTGCTAAAATGTTGTTTTTGAATTTCAATTCGTCATTATAAGCATTCGCCTCTGCAGCTCCATTGACAGCAGTTCCAGAATTATCAATATGCAAACCTTCTACATAATCCATAAATATTGAATTGAAGATTTTTAATTTGGTGTTTTTTCTCAATCGTGCCGCTCTTTTATAAGCTCCTGCAGGCATTGTTCCGCCATTAGCCAAAGTCGTTCTGTAAGCGGGTCCTATCATTGTACAGTTCGAAAATATCGCACTCGTAACTGGAGTGGAAGCATCTCCCGTTGCATTATTATCAGATTCAAATCCTTCTGAAGTTGAGACTAATGGATTATCGGCAATGTTTGGATCTCTTACTCCTAAACAAAATTGAACGCTTCCGCTATAACCGTTGTCCGTATCAAAATCATCATCCAATCCTCTAAAAGCAACTAGGTGTTTACAGTTTACAGCTCCACCAAACCATTCGAATGAATCATCATTAGCATTGGAAACTTGAACATAATCAATGGTTGTTCCTCTACCAACAGCTCCAAAAGTCAAACCATTGATTTCTTGATTGGCAGCATAAACATATCCTCCATATTCGATTCGAACATATTGTAATGTTCCAGAGTTATCATTATCATCTGGAGTCAAACCTCCACCAAATTCAGTGTCAGTACTTGCTGCAATTCCTTCGATATTATTAACTCCGTTATTGATGTTATAAGCTCCTTTACCAAGCAAAACAATACCTCCCCAATCTCCTTTATTTCTTGCTCCAACCGCATTGTCCGAGGTGAAAACAATTGGACTTGTAGCTGTTCCTATTGCCATAACTTTGGCGCCTTTGGTCACAAACAGACCTGCTCCTGTAGCAGTATGATCTGCGCGAATAATAACACCTGGCTCAATGGTAAGTGTGGCATTATTTTTTACATAAATCTGCCCTTTAAGATAGTAGGTATTTCCTGCTATCCAAGTTGTATTCGCAGTAATGTTTGCTGTTACATTTACATTTGGCGTAGGATAAACAGCGTTTTGTGGATCATAATTTGTCCAAGAATCTGTCCACATTGCCGTAGGAGCTGGAGCAAATGCCCCTCTGTAGCTAGTTGCAGTAATTTGTGAGAAACTTGTAAATCCTGCAAGTAAAAGCATCGATAAAAAGTAAATTTTTTTCATTGTGTTTTTTTTAAGTTATTAAGCAAAATTAGGGTCAATATGTAATGTCAAGGTTATCTAAATAATATAGAAATGTCATTATTAAGTTAGCTAATTGTTAATTGCTTTTAAGGGCTTATAAACCAATTGAAAAAGTAGTTTCCTGTAGCTATTAAAATTAAAATTTCTGAAATAAAAAAACCTCGAAGTATAATAGCTCCAAGGTTTATAAAAAAATAACTAAAAAATTCTAATTAATCTATTTTCTTAAAAGTTATAATATACCGCAAATGAAAGTGTTGGTCCAAATTTTGTTTTCCAAACAATATCATCTTCCTGAGGGTTGTATCCATTTTTGTTTTGAGAATCTCCAGTGAAAACCTTGTTTACAAATGCTGGAAATCCTTTAATTTCTTTTGTTCCAGACAAATCATTATTTTGGTAAACATCTAGATCCTGAGCCAATGCATTTTGAACATTAAATCTAAATTCTAATTTTTCTTTTAAAAAGAATTTGGCCAATTGCAAATCTAATACAGTTCTACTTTTTTCCCAAAATGCTGGGTTTTCATCTCCTTGTATTTGGTTTCCGTGAATGGCAATTCGGTTTCCAATTCTATTCATATTGGCCGAAAAAGACCATCCTAATTCTTTATTCATATATTGAAGTCCCGCATTGAAAACATAAGGCGACTGCCCTTGCATTGGAATATCTTGTAGTGTAGCTGATTTTACTATATTGGAGATATCCACTTTGGAACGGATTACCGCTAAGTTTGTAAATAAGGTTAAATCATTTAAAATTTTAGAATTTGCTGAACCAAATATTGAACTCACTAAGGTTCTATACTCAATTTCCATCCCATAATCGGTTCCAGATTTTGCGTTTTGATATTTATCGGAGTTATTGGCCTGTACTTGTATTTCTATCGGATTTTTAAACTCCTTATAGAATGCAGAAACCGAGAATAATTGTGCTTTTCCAGGGAAAATCTCATATCTTAAATCGGCATTAATAATTTCAGTAATTTTCAAATCGGGATTTCCTTCGGTCTGCCTTCCTGTATCGTTATTATAAAACTGAAAAGGCGCCAGCTCTCTAAATTCTGGTCGATTCAGGGTTTTTGAAGCGCTCAATCTCAAGTTTTGTTTTTTGGTAAGACTATAAATTACGTTTACCGATGGTAAAAAATCCAATTGTGTCACATCCACATTTACTTGACCTCCATTATCATATTGAGAAAGTAATTGTTGAGAGTGATTTTCCAGTCTTGCCCCCCAAACTAGTCTCCATTTATTAAAAACGTTGTCAACCATAAGGTAACCCGCTACTAAATTAGATTCGGCTGTGTAGGTATCATTCTTTTTTGAACCGTCGTATAATGTTAAACCACTTGATTTTGGTCCCAATAATCCCATATTTGCCGAGTTAAAAATAGTGGCATTAGTTTGCGTCTTTATAGAAGGTAAAAAGGTTGATTCACCGTATTGTACACCACCCACTCTTCCATTAAAAAGATTGTATCCTAATTGTCTTGCAGCAAAATTTCTATTTCGAGATTGTGTTATCCCTCCTATTTTTATATCAGTTGTATATCCTTTAGGAAAATTTAATTTTTTGCTGATATCCACTTTGGTGCTATAAATGCTTTCTTTGTTGTCTTGAGTATAAATAGACCCTGAATAATCAGCCCCTACTTGATTTGTTGAGAAATTTGCAGTGGGAGTCGACATCGTTCCATCATCAAATTTTATATAAACATAGGCGTTGCGTCTTTGGCTTGGAATTATTCTACTTACTTCACTAAAAGAACCTACCCAATTTATTTTTATCTTGCTCACAGGTAAAAAATGTTCTCCAGCTAATTGACCTGTGTAAATATTATTTTTGATATAAAGTCTATCTGTAGAACTTAGCCATAATGGGTCACTTTCTTGACTCAAACTACCATTCCTGTCCATCACTCTGCTCTCCGAACTTATACTGTACAAATTCTTGAAACTAAACGAATTATTTGAATTTATCTTCAAAGCTAAGTTTACAATGGCTCCAGAAAGTTGTTGCACATTATAAGTTTGATCTAATTTATCTGTTATTATCACGCCCGGAGCATCATAAGTCTTCCTGTAGGTTTCGTTGTAATTGTTTGAGACACTGTTTGAAAGAGAGACTAACAGCCCCAAACTTTCGTCACCATTAAATTTAAAGTACCTTCCTAATGTATATTGAAAACTAGTGTTTGGATTAAATTTTTTGTTGTCCAAATTCCAATCCGTTTGATAGTTCTTTGCCAAAGCAGCAATTTGCTGAATATTGCTTTCCGTATTTGCACTCTGTAAGGCCTGAAAAGTGGTAACGTCAGGAAAATAAGAGGGCAATGCTGATTTTATATCGTGAGAATAAAGTTGGTTTTTTCCTGTGGTAATGGTATTGAAACCAGTTCCAACGGAGATGGTTTGGAAATTTTTATCTGGAGTTGCCTTAGTCGTAATCTCTACAACTCCTCCTGCAAATTCTCCCGGTAAATCTGGTGTTGCTGTTTTATTGATTACCAAGTTATCAATCATATTCGCAGGAAAAATATCAAACGAAAAAGCTTTTCGGTCAGGCTCTGTACTTGGAAGCGGAGCACCGTTCAAATAAGTAGTGTTGTATCGGTCATTCAAACCTCGAATAATAACAAATTTATTGTTTTGGATACTGGCGCCACTAATACGTTTTAAAACGTCGGATGCGGTTTTATCCGGAGTTCTTTTGATGCTTTCGGCCGAAATCCCGTCAGAAACTCGAACACTATTTTTTTGCATCGTTAAAAGCGATTTTACGGATTCCGTTTTGGCTTTGACCGTTTTGATAACAACTTCGTCCAGAACACCATTCATTTCGGATAACGAAACAGTCAAAACAGTGGCTTCCTTGTCAATAACTTCAACTTCGGAAATTATTTTTGTTGAAAATGAAAATAAAGAAAAGTGTAAATTATATTTACCAGCGGGCATTTTTCTAAAGCTGAACTTTCCTGCAGCATCTGTAAGTGTAGAAAATTTTGTTCCTACTATTGAAATAAGAACTCCTGGCAACGGTTGTCCGGTAGATTCTTCTATTACGGTTCCTTTTATAATGGAAGAATCGTCGATAGCATTAGACATTGTGGCATCTGCGACATAAGTATCAGTTGATTCGGTTCCATTTGACGGTTGACAAAAGGCGGAAGAAACAACAAATAAAAAGGGGATAAGGAAAGATAATTTCATTGAAATATTTTTGATTAAAAATTTTAAAATATCGCAACAAAAGTACTTTTTATGATCGCCGTGAATGTTAAATGTAGATTAACAAATTTTGGCAAAACATTTCAAAAGTTAACTTATTGTGACCTAAACAATAATTTTTTTGCACTTTGGCATTATACATTAATTGTTGGTAAATTTTGAAGTTCAAATCCTAATTTTTCTTAAAAAATAATGGTCTATGTTGTGGTTATTCATCGTAAATATTGCACAAAAAACCTCGCTCAAAATAACTTAAACGAGGTTATATGGCTATTAATATAGTTTTAAAACTTTGGATTTTTCAATCTATTGGTTCCAAATTAATCTGTTGGAATTTTTTGAGCGTAAAAGAAAATTCTGAACCAATTCCAAATTCACTTTCTACATATATCTTTTCTTTGTGCGCTTCAATAATATGTTTTACAATGGCTAAACCTAGACCCGAACCGCCTTCTGAACGTGAACCGCTTTTATCTACACGGTAAAAACGTTCAAAAAGTCTTGGGATATTTTGTTTTTCAATGCCTTCACCGTTATCACTTATACGAATCAAGATTTTTTTCTTAGTCAAGTTAATCACGCTGACTTCGGTTAAACCGCCTTCTTTGCCATATTTTATGGAATTTACAATCAAATTTTCGAGAACTTGCTGGATTTTATCTTTGTCTCCTTTTACAGAAATGGGCTGAATATGATAATTATCGAATGCCAGCGTAATTTTCTTCTTGTCCGCTTTCATTTCTAATAAATCGAAAACATTCTGAATCAATTCGACAATGTCAAACTCTGAAAATTCCAGATTCAAATCACCAACTTCGAGCTTGGTAATCATATCTAAATCTTCGACGATGTAGATTAATCTTTCGACTCCTTTTTCGGCTCGTTTCAGGTATTTTTTTCGAATGGTTTTGTCTTCCATCGCTCCATCCAACAGCGTTGACAAATATCCTTGTACGGTAAACAAAGGGGTTTTTAACTCGTGCGAAACATTTCCTAGAAACTCTCTGCGGTATTCTTCTCGAATTTTAAGCATTTCAATTTCCAGTTTTTTATCGGTGGCAAACTTTTTGACTTCTCTTGTCAACGCTTCCATATCTGTGGTTATGGGTTGATCTATAAAAGTACTGGATTCGAGTAATGAGATGTCATCATATATTTTTTTTACCCTGCGATAAATAAATCGTTCCACTCGATATTGAATAACAAGAAAGGAAAAAGTATAGATTATAAAAAGGAAAACAAGTCCAAACAACAGCACTGTTTGTAAAGGAAATTTAAACATCGCTTTTGCCAATACTATTACAAAAAAAGCGGCAAATAGGCTGATGTATAAAGCAGATATTACGGCAAATTTATAGGTTTTTTTGAAATTTATTTTCATTTTTCAAATGGTTTGCAAGTGCAAACATAACATTTAAACCTCGAATTTATACCCAACTCCTTTTATAGTTTTAAAGAAATCGTCGCCAATTTTCTCCCGCAGCTTTCTAATGTGAACATCTATGGTTCTTCCGCCCACAACAACTTCGTTGCCCCAGACTTTATCAAGAATCTCATCGCGTTTGAAGACTTTTCCAGGTTTTGATGCCAATAAATAAAACAATTCGAACTCTTTTCGAGGCAAAGCTATCGCAACATTGTCTTTGATAATTTTGTATTCTTCGCGATTTATTTCAATTCCACCCACATTTAGCGTTTCGCTATTTTTTTCTTGTTCTTTCAATCGTCTCAGCAATGCTTTGACTTTACTGACCAATAATTTTGGTTTTATTGGTTTTGCAATATAATCATCGGCGCCGGCCTCAAATCCTGCCATTTGTGAATAATCTTCACTTCTGGCGGTCAAAAAAGTAATGATAACGTTATTCAATTCAGGAATTTTCCTAATTATTTCACAGGCTTCCATTCCATCCATTTCTGGCATCATTACATCCATAATGATCAGGTCTGGCAATTCTTTTTTTGCTTTTGTTACGGCTTCCTTCCCGTTTGCAGCAGTAAATATTTGATACCCTTCTTGGGCAAGATTATAACCAACAATTTCTAAAATGTCCGGTTCATCATCGACAAGTAAAATCTTTGTGTTTCTTTTTTTCATAGTAACAACAATGCATTTGCATTTGTAAAGGTAAAGATAAAACTAAACCGTCAAAACTATTAATCCTTTTTAATAAGTTAACGATTTGGTAATGCTCCCGAAACAAATTAATAACAAAGTCTAATCTTTCCAACCTTTTGATGCTTGAAGCTGATTATTTTGGGAAAAATACATCTTCCAAAGCTCAAAATATGTAGGCATATTAGGCATCGCTGTGTTAACGTTTTTATAAATATCCTAGCAAAATGCAATTTTATTTATTTTTTGAAAAAATTTTTTATACCTTTACTATTCCAAATCTAAATGATGACAAAAAATTACTTTTATATTACCCTTTTATTGGTTCTTTTCTTCTCGGTGAGCGTTTCGGCTCAAGAAGCAAAACAACAATCCAAACCTCAAGAAACTTCAGCTATTGAAGGGTTAAACTTGTACCCAAATCCCGTGAGTAATGGTAAAGTGTACATCTCTTCGAAAAACGATTTGGACAAAGAAGTAATTATTTTTGATGTTTTAGGAAAAAAAGCACTTCAAACCACAATAAGTTCTAAGGAATTAAACATTTCTAACCTAACCCCTGGCGTTTATATCATCAAGATTAATGAAGGTGATGCTACTGCAACTAGAAAACTTATTGTCAAATAATCTTTTTTTTATTAATTTAATGTTTTTTTTACATTGATTTTTTCTTACAAAGAAATTTTCATGTTATATTTGTAAATCTAATTTAAAATTTTCAAAAATGAAAAAACTTTACACTTTATCTTTTATTTTGTTGGCTTCTGTTTTTGCTGGAAATGCTCAAAATTTAGTAACCAATCCCACTTTTGCTACTGGACTTACTGGATGGACTGCCGGACCAACTGGAACTTACGCTTTACCTACCTCAGTTACTACTGACGGAAGTGATGACACTAATTCTGTTCAATACGTTGCTACAGCAACAACAGGTTTTTATCAAGAAATTGCAATCACAGGTGGAAGACAATTGGTAATTTCCTTTTGGTATAAATCAAGTGGAGACGGTACAGATTCAAGAATCTGGAGTAATTACAAAGACGCTACCGATGCAATCGTTTATCAAGATGCAGTAGTTACAAATGATCCATTGAGAACCAATAATGTGTATTTGCCGAATGCAGCAACTTGGACAAAACAAACTATTACCGTTACTTCACCTGCAAATGCAACAAAACTTGTTTTAGCTTTTAGAGCATATAATGGGGGAACTGTAAGTTTTGATCAAATGTCGGTTGTTCAAACTGTACTTAGCGTTAAACAAAACACAATTGCTGGTTTAAATGTATATCCAAACCCAGTTACTGACGGTAATTTATACATTACTTCTAATAGTAGCAACGCAAAAACTGTTGTTGTTTATGACATATTGGGGAAACAAGTTTTAGAATCCAAAACTTCAAACAGTGCAGTAAATGTTTCTACCCTAAAAGGTGGAGCTTACATTGTAAGAATTACTGAAGATGGAAAAACAGATACCAAAAAAGTAATTATTCAATAATTAATTACTATTATATTTTTTAAAAGCTCTAATGAAAGTTAGGGCTTTTTTTACAGCCCTTTCAGAGTTTAAAAATCTGAAAGGGCTGTAAAATATTATACCTTTGCAAAAAAAATCCGTGATTCCTTCTCCTGACATATTTACCATTTCAAACCAAAAGCAATTTGAAAAAGCTGCATTAAAAGTGTTTCGATTTCAATATGAAAACAACTTGGTCTATCGAGAATTTTGTGATTTTTTGAAAACGAATGTTCAAAAAGTTAAATCATTGGAACAGATCCCGTTTTTGCCTATTCAATTTTTCAAAAGTCATAAAGTGGTTTCCACTGAAAGCCCCATTCAGGAAACCTTTACCAGCAGCGGAACAACCGGAATGGCCACTAGCAAACATTTTGTCACCGACGTTTCTTTATACGAAGAAAGTTATCGAAAAGGATTCGCCCAATTCTACGGAAATATTGAAGATTATGTTATCTTGGCTTTGCTTCCATCCTATTTAGAACGCGAAGGCTCTTCCTTGATTTATATGGTGGAAGATTTGATTCAAATTACCAATAATTCCGAAAGTGGTTTTTACCTTCACAACCACGAGGAACTCATCGAGAAATTGGTAAAGCTAGACAATGCTGGACAAAATGTGATTTTAATTGGCGTTACTTACGCTTTGTTAGATTTAATAGAGAAACATACTTTCCAATTGCAAAATACTATCATAATGGAAACGGGCGGAATGAAAGGCCAACGCAAAGAAATGATTCGGGAAGAATTGCACAAACAACTTTGCCAAGGTTTTGGCGTCACAGCCATCCATTCGGAATATGGAATGACCGAATTATTATCGCAAGCTTATTCTTTGGGAAATGGCGTGTTTGAGTGCCCTTCGTGGATGCAAATCCTGGTTCGCGACACCGAAGATGCTTTGAGTTTTGTCGATGACGGGAAAACTGGAGGAATCAACGTGATTGATTTGGCGAATATTAATTCTTGTTCTTTTATTGCCACGCAGGATTTGGGCAAAAAAAATCCCAGCAACGCTTTCGAGGTCTTGGGACGTTTTGATAATTCTGATATTCGCGGTTGTAACTTGATGGTGCTATAACCTTAAACATTTAAAAATTTGTTATTTTTACAAAACTATGCGATTGAACTACCTTCTATTATTACTAGTTTCATTTACTAGTTTTTCCCAAAACACTACTATTTCAATTACTATTGATTCAATTCTTTCGAATGATCCAAACCCAAAAGAAAGAGAATTCACCATAAACTATCATATCGAAAACCTTTCTGACAATGCAATTTCATTTATTTTAAACACAAACTCCGTAAGACCAAACGCAACTAGTTCAATGTCTTATTTTCCAGCATATAGATTATTTCAAGGCAATGAAATCATAAATGCTGTCAGCTTTTTGAATTGTAAATCAGACATAGAATGGCGTCAAAAGCGTAAAAAAGATTCCGAATTAAAATTAGGTCAACCAAAAAAAGATGCTAAAAAAAATGTTCAAAATTTGACTGCAGAACTTAAATTACAAACCAGTCAAACAATACTTACCAGCATTATCAAATTAAATCCAAAAGAAATCAAAAATTTTTCTACCATTTTAATTTGGGATAAAAATAGATATTCCCAATACTTTGATTCAGAGTACTATTTAGGTGAAAGAGAAATTCATTATCTTGATTTTAATTTAAATTTAATGAAAGAAGAATTAAAAGAAAAGGTTACTCCTGAAGTTTTTAAAACAATAATGGAAGATAAAACCATTATCAAAGGATGGATTCAATCAAACAAAATGGAAATTTATTTTAAAGAATAAAAAAGACCGAAAAACAAAAATGTTAATAGCAATTTTTGCCCGTTTTTGACACACAAGATTTGGGCAAAAAAAATCCCAACAACTCTTTCGAGGTATTGGGACGTTTTGACAATTCGGTTATTGGGAGTTGTAATTTAAGGGTAATTAAACCGTTATTCGTAGATTTCTTTTCTGTGACCTAAATCAATAACATCAATTAGAAGCACTTCATCAAAAATTTCATAAATAACTCTATAATTTCCAACACGAATTCTGTATCCTTTTCTTCCTTTTAATTTTTTGTACCCTTGCGGTCGCGGATTATCCGAAAGTTTTCCAATTGCTGACAAAATCGGGTTAGCAATTGCATCTGACAATTTCCAACTTACTTTGTGCTTTCTTGGAAAAATCAATACTATACATTTGACTTTTTACTTTCTCTTGTTTTCATATAATCTTCAAATGAAATACGATACCCATCATCCTCTCTTTTGGCCTCATCATAAAGACGGACATCTTCTAAATCTTCCAATTTTTCTATCAATTTGTTGTATTTTTTTATTGGCAACAAAACTGCTGTTCTGTTTCCTTTTTCGTCGGTCAAAAATTGAGTTTCCATAGCTTTTGTTCTTTTAGTAAAGTTATAAAATTATTTTACTCGAACCACAAAATAATTTTTCTTCCCACTTTGCAACAATACAAACTGCTTGTTAATCAAATCTTTGCTGGAAAGCACAAATTCTTCGGTTACTTTTTCTCTGTTTACCGAAATCGAATTGGCTGTCAAAGCACGTCTTGCTTCGCCATTTGATTTCAAAAATCCTGTTTTTTCGTTTAAAACGTCAACGATATTAATTCCTGCTTCAATTTCATTTTTGGCAATTTCAGCTTGTGGTACTCCGTCAAAAACTTCCAAGAAAGTCTCCCCATCCAATTGTTTCAAATCCTCTGAAGTGGAATTCCCGAACAAAATATTAGAAGCTTTAATGGCATTTTCTAAATCTTCGACAGAATGTACCATTACGGTAATTTCTTCTGCCAAACGTTTTTGCAACAAGCGTAAATGTGGGGTTTCTCTATGTTTTTCAGTTAAAACCTCGATTTCCTCTTTCGAAATGAAAGTAAAAATCTTGATGTATTTTTCGGCATCAACATCGGAAGTATTTAACCAATATTGGTAGAATTTATAAGGAGAAGTTCTGGCTGCATCCAACCAAATATTACCGCCTTCTGATTTTCCAAACTTGGTTCCATCCGCTTTTGTAATTAATGGACAAGTCAATGCGTACGCTTTTCCACTGGCGATTCTTCGCACTAATTCGGTTCCTGTTGTGATATTTCCCCATTGATCGCTTCCGCCCATTTGCAGTGAGCAATTTTTTTCTCGGTATAAATGCAAAAAGTCGTATCCTTGAACCAATTGATAGGTAAACTCCGTAAATGACATTCCTTCGGCAGCTTCAGAAGACAATCTTTTCTTTACAGAATCTTTGGCCATCATATAATTTACCGTAATGTGTTTTCCCACATCGCGAATGAAATCTAAAAAAGAGAAATTCTTCATCCAGTCGTAATTATTTACTAACTCGGCAGCGTTTGGCGCATTCGAAGTAAAATCTAAAAAACGGGACAATTGTTCTTTTATAGCTTCTTGGTTGTGACGCAAAGTGGCTTCGTCTAATAAATTTCTTTCATTCGATTTTCCT
>JAAFGY010000233.1 GCA_010365135.1 Flavobacterium sp. | reverse complement strand
AAGCCCGCCTGCGCAGATGGTACTGCAGTTATGTGGGAGAGTATGTCGTCGCCTTTCTTTTGAAAAACCCTATCCGTTGGATGGGGTTTTTTGTGTTTAAAACAGTTTTTATATTTTTTGAAAAGCCCTTTGTTATTGGGGATTGTTTACGTTATTTTTACTTAAAATAAAAGTATCAAAAAAAATATTGAAAACTAAAAACGACTTTTTGTCGTAAATAGTTCTATTGGTTGTAATTTAATTGAGTATGATTCGAATAAAAAAGATTTTGTTTTCCTTCACTTTGAAGGTGTTATTTTTTACATTTTTTTTTACTACAGCATTTTCGCAGTATGTTTTTAATAAAGGCAGTGTATCTGATGAAATTTCATTACACCCTTACACCACAATTGCTGATGTTGGTCAAAGAAATTTAGACATCAGTTTTGTAAGGGCTAATTACAATTCTTTGAAACCTGTAAAATTAAAAACTGAAAATGATGACTTAGGATTCACCAAGAACAATTTTTGGACACTTACAGAACTTAGGAATCCAACAAATCAGTTGTTGATTTACTATTTGGAAACGGCTCGTCCCATCACTGATGTGGTTGATCTATATTTGATTGATGTCGCTTCAGATCGCATTAATATACAAGTTAGTGGCGATAAAATACCCTACTCGCAGCGAAGTTTTGATAGTCATAAAACCATTTTCAAAATTGAAATAGCTCCACAATCCAGTTTAAAACTATTTTTACATCTCCAGAGTGATGGTGAAGTAATCAAGATACCGTTAAAGTTGTATTCTTCTGAAAATTTTATAAAGCAAATTTCGAAAGAGCAGTTTATTTTTGGACTCTTTTATGGAATTTTGGCCATTATTTCCATTATTTATTTTTTCTTCTTTTTTGCTTTGCGCGAAAAAATATTTTTGTATTATAGTTTGTATGTTATTTTTGTTGGTCTGTTTAAATTTTCCTTGGATGGCTTTTTCTTCCAGTTTATTACTCCTTATGCTGGATGGTTTTCAAATCATGCGGTATTGTTTATTGCCATCATTGCGGTTTTTTTATCAGGAAAATACAGTGAGTTATTTTTGAATATTAAAGATAATAGCAAGAAAATTTATTTGCTGTTTAACATTGCGTATGGATTATTGCTTTTATTGTTATTCAGTGTTGTTTTTATTCCTTCCCTTTTGTTGTTTTCCTATATTTTGGTTAATGTCCTAACATTGTTGTTTCTAATTTTGATTGTGTATTCCATCGTTTATTTGTATTATAAAAGAAAGCCTGTTGACTCTTACTTTTCTGTTGGTATTTTATTTTTAATTTTAGGTTTTGGAATATTTATTCTATACAATTTTGGATTGATACCAGTTACTTTCTTTACTCAAAATAGTTCGAAGTTGGGAACAGGAATGGAGATTATCTTTCTTTCACTTTCTATGGCTAATTTGATTCGGAATCTAAAAAACGAAAAGAATGAACTTAATCGATTGGCTTTGGCACGTTCAGAGGAAATGAATGATTTAAAGTCCTATTTTTTGTCAAATATCAGTCACGAATTACGAACTCCATTGAATGCCATATTGAATTTGACGGATTCGATTTTTAACAAAACAGACAGCAAAAAAATTAAGAAAAATTGTGACATCATAAAAGATTCTTCACAGAGTTTATTGAGTTCGGTGAATGATATTCTTGATTTTTCTAAAATTGAGAAAGGTGAATTAAGATTAGATGAAGTCCCATTTAGTCCCGTTAAAATTCTTAAAAGCATAAAAAATAATGTACGCAATAATGCAGAGAATAAAGGCTTGGAATTTCAATTTTCAAAATCGAATGCGATTCCAGATACATTAATTGGTGATCCGTCTAGATTTGCTCAGGTGGTCAATAATGTGTTGAATAATGCCGTGAAATTTACCTCAAAAGGATTTGTCAAGTTTGATGTTGATTGTCAAATGAAATCTGATAATCGTGTCAGTTTGATATTAAAGGTTACTGATACTGGGACTGGAATTTCTAAAGATAAATTGAACAGTATTTTCGATTCATTTTCGCAAAATAACATTAACAATAAACGAAAATTTGGAGGGCTAGGGCTAGGTCTCTATATCGTAAAGACATTAGTGGATATGCAAAACGGTAATATCACGATGGAAAGTACGGTCAACGAAGGAACTACTTGTACCATTATAATTGACTTTGATATACCACTACAACAGGAAATTGAAGTAATCGTTCCAGAGCCCTCTGTTTATGATTTGAAAGGGAAATCAATTTTGGTTGTTGAAGATAATTCGATTAATCAGATGGTGATTAAAATGATTACAAAAAAATGGCTCAATACGACTGTAGTGTTTGCCAATGACGGTAAGGAAGGTTTGGATGCGCTTAAATCTAGTCAATTTGACATCATTTTGATGGATCTTCAAATGCCAGTTATGGATGGATATGAAGCTACAATTGCCATAAGAAACGGTGAAGTAGGAGAGCATAATAGAACGATTCCTATTATTGCCGTAACCGCCGATGTGATGGAAACGACTAAAGAACGCGTCAAGGAAATCGGGATGAATCATTATTTGTCTAAACCAATTAAAAATGAAGTTTTGTATGAGGCAGTAAAAGCTTTGGTTTAATTTGCGGCAATCCCAAATAGCCACACCTATTTCTTCCCAGATTTGCTTCAATAGTACTAATGCCTTTTCTAATTAAAAAAGAAATTTGATCAGTTAATAAACTGAATTACTTTTTCTATTACCTCAGAATTTTCAAGAATTTTGCGATGCCCTAAACCTTCGGTTAAAAATAATTCTCCGTTTTTCAGGTGTTTGTATATATGAATTGCTGCTGCTACTGGGACTTCGGTATCGTGTTTATCGTGAATTATTAAAACGGGTATTGAAACTTCCCTTGCCGATTCATGTGCCGAATAACGGTCCATTTCTTCGCCAAATTTATTTTCAAAATGCACCCGCAATTGTTTACTTGTGCTAGGTTTTAACTCTAATTTCTTAACAAAATCATCCAATATATCTTGAATGATATCGCCACTTCCTATTATCACCAAACGATTGATTGCCAATCCCTTTTTTGTGGCATTTAGCAATGACATTCCTCCCAATGAATGACCAACAGCGGCTTCGAATGGGCCAAATTGTTTTTCAAGTTCTAATATTGTTGCTACAAATTCCGATATTATCGTCGTTTTTCCCGGAGATTTTCCGTGAGCTGGAGCATCAAAACTGATGGTGGAATAACCTTCTTTTAATAATTCGTCTGCAATTTTGAAAAGATGCGTTCCTCTTCCTGACCATCCGTGTGACAGTAGAATTTTTTTATCGCTTTCGCCATATTGATATATCATAACTTGTTTATTAAGGGACGGAATTTTGATTAATTTTTGGCTACTATTCCTGTCCATATCCAACTCTCGTTTGGGAATTTTATGTTTTATGGGAGTTGAAAATAATTTTGCAACAAATAATGTAGCTAATTTTGGCGAAATAAAAGTGATAAATTTACTAACTTGCAGTATTAACCTAGGAATTTTGAATGATTGCTTGGGATTGGGAGTTTTTTTTGGCATTAAAATAAATTTTCAAACAAGTTATTATTTAATATTTTTTTTACTAAATTTAGAAAAGATAAAAGTAGTATTTTTTATCT
>JAAFGY010000026.1 GCA_010365135.1 Flavobacterium sp. | reverse complement strand
ATATTGAGGCTTCTTTTTTTATAGCAATAGTATTGGAGTTCTAAAGCGTTTTATATAATTCAATGCTATTTTGTGATATTTGAGATACCTTATATTTTTTGAACAACATATCGAAGTATAATTTCGATTTTTGAAAATCCTTATCCTTATAATAATAATTGCCTAAATATTCGAACATTTCAATTGAAGCATAACCTTTGTTGATGACTCTTTCGTATGTTTTACGAACATCAATTAGCGCTACTTTCTGTTTGCTAATTGAATCGTAGACAACGGTCTGCGAGTGAATTTTGAATGTTGCCGATAAAATAAATATCAAGGCAAAAAACAATAATTTAATTATTTTTGAATGTACTATAATCTTTTTCACAATACTATCTTATAGGTTTGGAATTTGGAGCTAAATTACGCTTTTGCAGTTAAATTGCAAGTTAATGTGTAATTTCTTTAATTGATAACTGATTTGTTATCAATTTATTATAAAATAGTTGTAATTTTTGATTGCTTGTTAGCTTTTGGGATTGCTATTAAGGATTTACTTTTTGTAAAAAGTAGTAAAACATTGGATATAAAAAGCAGTTTAGGTAACATGAAATCGCTAATTTAAAGAAAGTTACTTTTGTGGTGAGGAGTTATATTCGGAATCTGAGGTGTGAATTATTTTTTTAAATAATTTTCAGCCGCTTTTTGCATTAAAAAATGTATTTCTTATTAAATAATGTATTTTTTTAGACAATTTACTTTTTTATCAGATTCAATGTGAGCTCATCTTGCACACCATTAAAATAGTGCTGCAGTACTTTGGTAAACACTGCGTCTGAATTTTCGACATTGATAAATAATGTCATGCATGACCGTAATTTTTTGTCGTCAGGTTTACCCAATATTTGTATGGCAGTTTTTCCTTCAAGTTTCAATAATTCGCCCGAAATTTCAATGAGATGTTTCCCTAAAATGGGATGCCGCAAATAGGCAGTAGCCTCATTCAAATCTTTGATTTCATAGAATTTTGCAGTGACACTGGAACCCAATCCCTTGATTTGAGGAAAAATAAACCACATCCAATGGCTGGTTTTTTTGCCTTTTTTTATTTCTGAAAGTGCCTTTAGGTACACTTGGTTTTGTGCATCTAAGAATTTGATTAATTCGTTGTTTTCTGTCATTTTTCTATTTTTAGATGCTACTGGTAAACCTTTCACTAAGTTAATAACTTATTCAATGAGATTTTCACTTATGGGATTAAAAACGACGATGGATTTGTCTAAAAGTCAGATTGATGCGAGGCAATATGTCTTTTGGTGTTTTTTGTACTTGATGTTGCCAAAAACTTTGCGTTGTCCCTGCCATCAATAAAAGCGAACCATGATGCAAAGGTATTTCTATTTGAGGAACATCCTTCTTAAACATATGTCGCAGTCGGAACATGCGGGTTTCGCCGAAACTAACCGATGCAATAATTGCATTCTTCCCAAAATTCTGTTCCCGATCGCTGTGCCAACCCACGCCATCCTTGCCGTTGCGGTACAAGTTTAGCAAAACGCAATTAAAATCAACGAGTGTTTCTTTTTCTACTTTTTCTTTAATGAGCAATAATTCAGGTGTCCAGTCAGGTGTTGACAGATTGGCACCTAGATTATTTCTGTCTTCATACCACGCAATCATTCTTGGAACAGTAATTGTTTTGTTGTAAATTTCCATGGCATATTCTTTCCATGGTGTGTTGTTGAGTAGGGTAGTGTAGTAATGGTCGGATACTTCTTTACTAAAAAAATTGTCGTATAACATAAGTTCTGTATCCGGAAGGTCAAAGACCTTTTTTTCACCACTGCCTGAGGTGAATATTTCCGTGTCATTGAATAGTATCATTTTGAATACGTGTTAATTTGTTATCCTATATTTATTTTCTGTCTTGGTAAATTAATTTCATGTTCTTGTGGATACGGTGCACGATGGGTCATGCTTACATCTTCCCGAATCTGCTGATGCACTTTATATTGCCTATCGGGGGTATTTGAAAATCTAGGATCGGGGATAAAAGGCATTTTTGCCATTTTGACTACAGTGACGGTTGGAAAATGGAAATCTACTTCCACATTTCCCAATAGTAAATAGCAACCACCACCTAAAAAAGGATATTTTTCAAGGCTGTCCGAAAAATGTGCCGTGTCGAAATATTCGCCTTCACTGTCTATCCAGGTGCCAAAATACATTGTTCCTCTTTTGGTCGGTACGTGTTTTCTTGAGATGAGATACGCGAGCATTTTCACCGACTTTTTATGGTGACTTAGTAAGTCCTTGGCCATCACTGTTCCCCTATAAGTGGTTTCCAACAAATCGAAAGGCGAACAGGAGACCGGAAAACTCAGCAATTCTATTTCATCAAAGGCATCTTCAAAAGCAGCGCGTTCAAGGACAGGCAGTTTATAGTCTTTGACCGGTTCTTGCAGCAGCATTAGGTCTCGGGATTCGGGTTTGAAGTTTACTAGGATTAATCGAGCTATCACTAGCAATTGGTTTTTAGTTTTTCCTGTAAAACGAAAGGCACCAATAAAAATCAGAATTTGAATGCCTTCAATACCAATCGGGATTCGGTTTATGAAATCTTCCAATGATTTGAATTCGCCGTTTTCATTTCGCGCTGCAATTATGCTATGCGCTGTTTTATATTCCAAACCTTCCAGATGCATCAGTCCCAAATAGACATCGATACCATAAACCGAAGTTTCGTATTCGCTCTTATTAACGCAAGGATTGTGTATCGTAGCTCCAGACATTCGTGCTTCGTGAATGTAAACTTCAGTTCGGTAAAAGCCACCTTGATTATTGATAACTGCTACCATAAATTCGATGGGATAGTATGCTTTTAAATATAAACTTTGGTAACTTTCGACTGCATAAGATGCGGAATGCGCCTTGCAAAAAGAGTAACCAGCGAAAGATTCGATTTGTCTGTATATTTCTTCGCTCAACTTTGGTGGATGTCCTTTTTTGGCACAGGAAACAAAAAAATCATCTTTCACTTTTTGCAATGCCGCCAAAGAGCGCCCTTTGCCACTCATGGCACGACGTAAGATGTCTCCATCTGCCGCGGGAAGACCTCCATAATGCAAGGCAATCTTGATTACGTCTTCCTGATACACCATAATGCCATACGTTTCGCCTAGCTGTTCCTTAAAAACATCGTGGAAATATTCGAATTTGTCGGGGTTGTTGTGCCTAAAAATATATTCTTTCATCATTCCCGACTTAGCCACACCCGGGCGTATTATGGACGAAGCTGCCACCAATGTTTTATAATTATTGCATTTAAGGCGGCGAAGCAGTCCACGCATAGCTGGGCTTTCAATGTAAAAGCATCCAATGGTTTGACCGCGTTCTAAGAAGCTATTGGCTTTGGCTTCATTTTTAGATAAAGAGGTGTTTCGGATGTCTACTTTAATGCCACGGTTTTTTTGAATCAGTTTTATACTGTCATCAATATGTCCAATACCTCGTTGGCTTAAAATATCGAACTTTTCAAAGCCTATATCTTCGGCAACGTGCATATCGAAAAGGACAATAGGAAAACCTTTTGGAGGCATTTCTAATACTGAATAGTTGGTAATGGGCTCTTCTGATATTAATATTCCGCAAGAATGCATGCTTCTTTGATTCGGATATTTTTCGAGCATCATTCCGTATTCTTGTACAAACTTTACGACAGAATTTTTGTCATGTAAAGCCATTGGATTTTTAGCTAGCATATCCAATTCTTCTTTTGGCAAACCAAAAACCTTGCCCACTTCCCTAAATATTGATCTGTATTTGAATTCCACATTGGTTCCGCAAAACGCTACTCGATCTGCACCATACCGATTGAAAATGTATTCGAGCATGGTATCGCGTTCTTTCCAGGACCAGTCGATGTCAAAATCTGGGGGGCTTTTACGGTTCACGTTGAGGAAGCGTTCAAAATATAAATCTAATTCTATGGGGCAAATGTCGGTGATTCCCAAGCAATAGCTCACGATACTATTGGCACCGCTGCCACGCCCAATATGCAAAAACCCCCGACTGTTACTGTAGCAGATAATATCCCAAGTTATTAAAAAATAGCCACTGAATTTTAGTTCCTCAATTACTTTCAATTCTTTTTCTACTCTGGCTTTTGCATCGGGATTATTAATACCATATCTCCCAACCAGTCCTTGATATGCAAGGGTTGTTAGCAGTGCCATATCCGTTTCTCTACTGTTGGTATAATACTTTTTATTTTTAGGAATTTGGAAATCAAATTCGAAATTGCATTCTTGAATTATTTTTTCTGTATTAGCCACAATCTCTGGGAACTCTTCATATTTTGCCAATAGTTCATTCAAAGGTTGCATCTTTTCGGAAGTTTTACAGTAATCGTCTTCTGTAAGCTTTGATAAAATGATGTTCGTATCGATAGCCCGAAGGATTTTATGCAGGTTAAATTCCTTTTTAGTGCGGAAGGTTACTGGTTGAAGTATGACCATTTTTTTCTGTTTTTTTTTCCACTCTTGTAAATATAATTTGATGAGCTGTTCTGGACGAATGCCGATAAATTCGTTTTCTTTCAAAACGGTGGGAACATTTTCAAAAGGGTAAATTATAAATACCTCCTTAAAATCAGGTGCTTCCAAAGGTAAAGTTGTATTCTCAAAATTATGTTTGGTCAGGAATCGATTCATTTCTGCTAGTCCTTTGGCGTTTTTGGCAAGTCCTATATACCGAAATTGATTGTTATTTCGAAACTCTATTCCGACTAATGGTTTTATTTCCACTTCGTTGCAGGCTTTCATGAAATCATAAATACCCGTAACCGTGTTGATGTCTGTCAATGCCATAGCCTTCACCCTTGACCCAATCCCTTGTTGTATCAAGTCTGGCAGCGGTATTGTACCGTAGCGTAAAGAATGGAAGGAGTGGCAGTTGAGGTACATTGTGGATTTATGATTGGCGTTTTAAGATTTCTGCTTTGTTGTAGGGTTTGAAAGTTGCTCCACTGCACCTCATCACGGCATCAAAACCGTAACGGCTTTTCATTCGATCCATAGCTTGGTATAGTGACAGCATTTCTTCGGTATCTTCGAATAAATTGATTTGGTAGGTACCTCGAACCAATCCGCTAAAGCGTATTCCTATCAATCGGAGTCGCATACGGCGTTGGTATAATTTGTCAAATAATTCCATGACGTTTTTCGTTAGGATGTGGTCGGCAGATGTATATTGTATTCTGCATTGTTTGGTTTCGGTATCGAAATTAGCATACCGTATTTTGATCACCACAGTTGAAGTGAGCCATTGTTCCGAACGCAGTTGGAAAGCGAGTTTTTCGACCATCCCGACTAGGATTGATTTTAATTTGGGAATATCGATGGTGTCTTGTCCAAAAGTATGTTCCGTTGAAATTGATTTTCGTTCGGTGTAGGGTTCCACGGGATTGTTATCGATTCCGTTGGCTTTTTTCCATATTTCTATACCATTTTTGCCAATCATGCGTTGCAAAACTTCGGCTGGCATTTCAGAAAGTGTTTGAATTGTGCGGATTCCAATTCGAGATAATAGCTGAAAAGTTACCTCACCGACCATCGGGATTTTTTGGATGGATAATGGGTTTAAGAATGGTTTTACCAAATCTTGGGGGATTTCCAGATTTCCCTTTGGTTTTCCTTCACCGGTGGCGATTTTGGAAACCGTTTTGTTCACCGATAAAGCAAAGCTTATGGGCAAACCCGTCTCATTAGTAACAGATTGTGCCAGCTCATTTGTCCATTTATAGCCCCCATAAAATTTATCCATACCCGTAATGTCAAGATAGAATTCATCGATGCTGGCCTTTTCCATCACGGGTGCTTTCTCTTCAATAACTTGGGTAACCTCGTGGGATAATTTAGAATACAATTCCATATCGCCTTTCATGACTTTTGCTTGTGGGCAAAGCCGGAGTGCCATCTTGATAGGCATTGCGGAACGTACCCCGAACGTACGTGCTTCATAGGAACAGGAAGCCACCACACCACGGTCGCCGCCGCCTATTATCAAAGGGATTCCTTCTAGTTTTGAGTTCCCTAATCTTTCGCAGGACACAAAAAAGGTGTCTAAATCCATATGTACAATCGCTCTTTCCATAGTCTTCTTCTTTTATACATCGCAAAATTAGCACAGGTTGTAACAAAAATACTTATATTTACAGTTACAAATTGTAACAATATTGCTATATCATTATTTCAGACAATATCAGGAGGCTATGGTTTTACGAAAAATAGCAAGAAAAACTTGGTGAAAGCCTTCAAATCAATGTGAAATATGAAGATGGAACTTTGGAAGCTCCCTATGAAATTCGCCCCTATTTGAATCTCAATTTAAATCCACTCCATTCCTCACTTGCGAGATTTGAAGTTTATATTTTTGAAGTATAATTTCAAAAAAACCCTTAAACAATTGCTGTTTAAGGGTTAGTTTTAGTAGCGAGATCGAGATTTGCTGTTAGGCGTACCGTTTAATTCCAGCAAACAAATTTTGAAAATAGATCAAAATAGATTTCCATTTTTTTTATTTTGGAACAATTTTTTCCGCCTATGCCTTCTCCTTCACAAATCCATCAATCACTTTTTGGTAATAATCATACGTAGTTTTGGCGATAGATTCCCAACTGAAAATTTTCAAAACGCGTTCTCTTCCAGCTTTTCCCATTTGGGTTGCCAAGGCTTCGTCTTCTAACAAAATATTAATTTTGGCAGCAAAATCTTTCTGAAAAGCATCAGGATTTGCAGGATTAAAATCGGTTCTAGAAACACTTTCGAGCGGCACTAAATAACCCGATTCTCCTTCGACAATAATTTCTGGAATTCCGCCTACATGACTTCCCACAACTGGCGTTTCGCAAGCCATCGCTTCGAGATTGATGATACCAAAAGGTTCGTATAAAGAAGGACAAGCAAACACTCGTGCGTGGCTGTACAATATTTTTATTTTTTCGCGTGGCAACATTTCCGAGATGAGGATTACGCCCTCTCTTTCTTTGCACAAATCGGCAATTAAAGCTTCGGTTTCTTCGGCAATTTCTTTGGTGTCTGGAGCTCCGGCACAAAGCACGATTTGGCAATTTTTATTAAAATATTTAGCTGCAGCAATCAATTGCGAGATTCCTTTTTGTCGTGTAATTCGTCCCACAAAAAGCACAAAAGGAATGTTGGGATTGATGCCATATTCCAAAAGTAAATTGTTGTCAAAAGTTGGCTGGTAAAATTCTGGGTCAATACCGTTATGAATTACCGTCACTTTTTCGGGATTAACGCCATAGGCTTCAATGACATCTTCTTTCATTTGTTGGCTCACGGCAATAATTCCGTCGGCGGTGTTGTAAGCACTATTTTCGATCCAACGTGAAAGAAAATAACCGTTTCCTAGTTGTTCCACTTTCCATGGGCGATGCGTTTCCAAACTGTGTGTGGTCAAAATCAAAGGTGATTGGAGCAGTTCACGAGTCATAATTCCAGCAAGATGCGTGTACCAAGTGTGACAATGAATGACATCGGCTTCGGGCGTGGCTTGCGACATTTCGACATTTCGACTCATATTGTGAAACATTTTGATATGGGGATTGCCATCATCCACCATTTTGGTCAGTGAAGAATTAATTCCGCGAACATTCATCGAATCAGTATCCACGTTTTGGTCGCCAAAACAGCGAACTTCAACCTGACCTAATTTGGCTAATTCTTGGCTTAAAAAATCGATGTGAACACCTGCTCCTCCGTAGATGTTTGGAGGAAATTCATTGGAAAAAAGCGCTATTTTCATTGTGATGGAATTTTATATTGTGATAGTGAATTATAATGTATTTCAAATATAATAAATATCGTTACTCGTTAGCTGTAATAAACAGAATTTTAGAAAAATAAAAATATTTAACGCATTAGAAAAAATAGAAAAAAGAATGAGATAATAAAAAAACCGAAAATTTCTTTCCGGTTTTCAGTTCATTTTATTTTTTCAATCGGTCTTTAAAAACCTTTTCGAATTTCTCGATTTTGGGCTGAATTACCATTTGGCAATAGGGTTGGTTTTTATTATTTTCATAGTAATTCTGATGGTAATCCTCGGCTTTATAAAATTGGGTTAATGGCTCCAAGGTTGTTACAATTGGATTGCTATACACTTTTTCGGAATTTAATTGATCAATAACAGAACGGGCTGCGTTTTTTTGTTTTTCGTTAGCATAAAAAATCACAGAACGGTATTGCGTTCCCACATCGCCACCTTGACGGTTTAAAGTAGTTGGGTCGTGAACGGTAAAGAAAACTTTGAAAATTTCGTCAATATTGGTGATGGAATTGTCATAGGTAATTTGCACAACTTCAGCATAACCTGTAGTTCCAGAGCAAACTTCTTCGTAAGTAGGATTGGCTGTTTTCCCTCCAGCAAACCCTGAAACTACTGATTTTACTCCGTTTAATTTCTCGTAAACCGCTTCCACACACCAATAACAACCGCCACCAAGTGTGATTGTTTCCCGATCATTTTTGTTTTTGTTTTCTGAAATTACTTGGTCTGGAACAAAATCCAAAGCGATGGAATTCATACAATATCTTTTGCCTGTTGGCTTTGGTCCATCATCAAAAAGATGCCCTAAATGACCGTCGCATCTTCCACAAAGGGCTTCAATTCTTTTCATTCCAAAAGAATTATCTTCTTTGTAAACCACGCTATTTTTGTTTTCTTGCTCAAAAAAACTTGGCCAACCGCAGCTGCTTGCAAATTTTTGGTCGGATCTAAACAATTTATTGCCACAAGCAGCGCAATAATAGGTGCCTTTTGCATCAGAATTCCACAGTTTTCCTGTAAAAGCTCTTTCAGTATCGGCGTTTCTGGAAACAGCATATAAATCTGAGGAAAGCACTTTTTTCCATTCGGCATCTGTGACGTTTAGCTTGGTTGTATCGGTATTGGAGTAATAAGGGTTTCCGGGTTTGTTGATTGTGTTTTCCATTGTTGTTAATTTAGAAGTTAATTCAGGTGATTTAGTGGATTGTCCGCAGGCATTTAATGCTAATAAAGGTAAAAACATCAAATAATTAAGGAGGTGTTTCATAGCAATCTTGTTTAGATTATGGTGTAAATTTACAATAGATATACGTATGTAATTGTCATATAGATTTCAAATGGGTTTCATTTAAGGAAAGTTTAACGAATGTTGATATTCTAAAAATACGAGTTCCCGTTTCTTTTTTTGTATTTTTGGCAAGCTAAAAAAGAGTATGGAAGAAGAGAATGTAATATTAGTAAACCAAAATGACGAGCAAATAGGCTTGATGCCCAAAATGGAAGCTCACGAAAAAGCAGTTTTGCATCGTGCGTTTTCAGTTTTTGTTTTGAATGATAAAAACGAGATTATGTTGCAACAACGCGCCGGTCAAAAATACCATTCGCCTTTGTTGTGGACCAATACCTGTTGCAGTCATCAGCGCGAAGGCGAAACTAATATTCAAGCCGGAAGTCGCAGGTTGTTTGAAGAAATGGGTTTCGAAACGGGTTTAACAGAATTATTTCATTTTATTTACAAAGCACCATTCGATAACGGATTGACTGAACACGAACTCGATCACGTAATGATTGGTTATTATAATGACGCACCAAAAATAAATCCTGACGAAGTAGAAAATTGGAAGTGGATGAGCATTGAAGAGGTAGCAAAAGATATTCAATTGCAACCCGAAATTTATACGGTTTGGTTTAAAATTATTTTTGATGAGTTTTATCATTTTTTAGAAGAACATAAAATTTGAGAATTCAGATTGCAGAATTCAGATTGTAGAAGGCAGATTGCAGATTTGCAGATTTCAGAAGGCAGATTTCAGAAGACAGATTTCTTGACTTTAATTTTTCCAATTTAAACCCTTAAACCTTTAAACTCAAATGAAAGTAACGGTTTCCAGAAAAGCCCATTTTAACGCAGCGCATCGATTGTACCGCAAAGATTGGACTTTCGAGCAAAATGATGCTGTTTTTGGCAAATGCAACAATCCTAATTTTCACGGACACAACTACGAATTGATTGTGAGTGTTACAGGTGAAATTAATCCAGAAACGGGTTATGTTATCGATATTAAAAATTTGAGTGATTTGATTTTGGATGAAGTCGAAAAACCTTTTGACCATAAAAACCTGAATTTGGATGTTCCTGAATTTGAAAATCTAAATCCAACTGCCGAGAATATTGTGGTTGTTATTTGGAATAAAATCAGAAAAAAGATAAAACCAACATTAGATTTAGAAGTGGTTTTATATGAAACACCTCGTAATTTCGTAACCTATAAAGGCGAATAATGGCATTACAAATAGGAGACAAAATCCCGAATTTTAGTGCGAAAGACAACAACGGCAACGATTTTGACAGCGATTCCATCATTGGAAAAAAACCCGTTGTGATCTATTTTTATCCCAAAGACAATACGCCAGGTTGCACCGCACAAGCTTGTAGCTTTCGTGATCAATATGAAGATTTCAAAGATTTAGGAGCCGAAGTCATTGGTATTAGCAGTAATAGTGTTGCTTCGCACGAAAAATTCATTCAAAAATATAAATTGCCGTTCATTTTACTTTCGGATTCAGATAAAAAAATCAGAAATCTTTTTGGTGTAAAAACCAATTTGTTTGGTTTGCTTCCCGGTCGAGTAACTTATGTAGCTGACCAAAATGGGATTATCCAATTGGTTTTTGATAGCTTGATGGCTTCTAGTCACATTCCAAAGGCACTAGAAATCGTTAAAAAAATAGTTCTATAAAACAGCAAAAACATTCCATAATCAATGTCAAAAATTGTTTATTTTTGCTGGAATTAAATTCAAATTAAAACACAAAAAATGAAATTATACCCATTACAATTTGAACCTATTCTCAAAGAAAGAATCTGGGGAGGAGAAAAGTTAAAAACAATTTTGAACAAACCCATTACATCTAAAATCACTGGCGAAAGCTGGGAACTCTCGACTGTTGAAGGCGATGTAAGCGTGGTTGCCAATGGAGATTTGGCTGGAAAATCACTTAATGAATTGATTGATTCCAATCCTGAAGAACTTTTAGGAACTGAAGTTTATAAAAGATTTGGGAAGCAATTTCCACTTCTTTTCAAATATTTGGATGCTCGCGAAGATTTATCGATACAAGTTCATCCCAATGATGAATTGGCAAAAAAACGTCATAATTCTTTTGGAAAAACCGAAATGTGGTATGTAATGCAAGCCGATACAGATTCTAAATTAATTGTGGGTTTTAAAGAGGATTCCAATCCTGCGGAGTATTTAGAAAACTTGAAAAATAAAACTTTGCTATCAATTCTTGACAATGTAAAAGTGGAAGTAGGCGATGTTTTCTTTCTTGAAACAGGTACCGTTCACGCCATTGGAGCGGGTCTAGTAATTGCCGAAATTCAACAAACTTCGGATATTACGTATCGGTTATATGATTTTGACCGAGTAGATGCGGAAGGAAATCAAAGAGAATTGCACGTCGATTTGGCTTTGGATGCTATCAATTACAATAAAATTGACACTTATAAAAAATACAAAAAAGAATTGAATCAATCGAATTCTATGGTGGATTGTCCTTATTTTACAACTAATTTACTTCCATTGGATGGAGCAATTGAAGTAAACAAATCGGGAAATTCATTTACAGTGTATATGTGTGTCGAAGGTGAATTTGAACTGAAATCTGAAGGAGTAAAATTCGAATATAAAAAAGGAGATACTATTTTAATTCCGGCGGCATTGAATATTTATGCTCTCAGTGGAAAAGCTTCTATTTTAGAAATTTATATTTCATAAATGTAAATTTCGATTTTTTAGCGGTCATTTATGGTATCGCCTTCTTACTAATTGGTGTTTGTTTGCAACAAACTTGTTGTTATTGGCGATTTCATAGTCGGTAATAGAAAGATTATGTGTACTTTTGCAATCGCAAATTAAAATTAAAAATAAAATGGCAAACGTTAAGAATTTAAAAAAGGACATCAACTACGTTTTAGGAGATATTATTGAAGCAGTTTACTTGTTTGAAATTTCTACTACAGGAAAACCAACAACAGAAACTAATGCTTTAATCGATGAAGCAATCGCAGCTTTTGACACTTTAATTACCAAAGTAAACGCAAAAAAAGTGGAAGATAAAAAAGCCCATTTCAAACAAATTAATGTTGAATTGGAACAAACTGCAAATCAATTGATTGCTAAAATCAACGAATTACAGTAAAAAAACTCAATAAAAAGTTTGATTTTTTTTTGGAAAATTCAAATTCAGACTTATATTTGCATCCGTAATGAGTCGCCAGCGTAGCTCAGTTGGCTAGAGCAGCTGATTTGTAATCAGCAGGTCGTGGGTTCGAGTCCCTCCGCCGGCTCTTTAGTAAAACCATCCCTTCAAAAAGGGATGGTTTTTTGTTTTTAGGGTAAAATATTTTTTTGTTTTTGTATTACAAATTTTATTAAATTTGGTATCTAACAAAATAACAAACACTATGGAAGTTTATTCTGAAGTTGAAGAATTTGAATTGCAGTTGAATGAATCCGCAAAAGGGTTTTTGAAAGAAACTGCAAAATGGGCTTATTTTTTGTCCATTCTTGGTTTTATAGGAATTGGTTTTATCGTTTTAGCAGCGTTTTTTGCTGGAGCACTGTTTGCCTTTCTTGGCAATTTGAATCGTGAAATGGCTAACGTCGGATTAATGGGTGGTGGGTTTATATCGGCTCTATACTTGGTAATTGCAGCACTTTATTTCTTTCCAATATACTATTTGCATAAGTTTGCGTCCAATGCGAAAGTTGCATTGAAAAATAATGATTCCGAAACACTTGCCAATTCATTCGAATATTTGAAATCGCATTACAAATTCATTGGAATTTTAGCTCTAATTACGCTATGTTTTTATGCTCTTATTATTTTGGGAGTATTTATTTTTGCATTAACGGTTGGCTTGAACAGGTAATAAATATCTGTTTGCATAAAAAAACCCGTCTTGTTCCTTGAAACAAGACGGGTTTTTTACAATTAAAAAGCTGATTTACTATTGCTTTTTTAGTTTTGCAACATATTCAGTCAACTTTTTTCCGTAAAGTGATTGTGCAACTTTTGGCGACATCGATTTTTGAATAGTATCCAAATATTTGACGTTGATATCATAAATATCAGACAAGGCGATATAGGGAGACACTTCAAAATCTCTATTGTTGATCGCGAAGTTTGTAGCAAAAAGGTATTTACGTCTCGTATTATTGTCTTGTTTTGCCGTTAGGCTATCTAAAGCTTTAGGGTTGCTATTTTTTAGGGCATTGAATTTTTGTTCAATCATATCTAGGTTTTCATCTCTAAAACGAGAATTTATTTTTTGGTACTCTTCATATTTTTCCTGATTTTTAGAACCCGTAATTTTTGCGCTCGCAATATAGGAATCGAGCTTGGTTTCAATATTTATTGCACCCGATTCGGCAAAAAACAAAATATTGTTGTCCATGGAGTTTGTTACTCCTCTGTCTAAAAATAAATACAGCATCTCAGGCGATTTTAAATCTATGTTGGTTTCAAATTTAGAATCTCCATCAATTTTTATAGTGTCAATGGCAACAAGATTGGTATCAACCACTCTTTGAATATATAAAATTCCGTTTTTTAATCCTTTGATATTTCCGGTAAGATGTAAATTTGTTTTTGATACTTCTTTGCTACAAGCGACTAAAAGTAATAGAGTAAAGAAGATAACGATCGATTTTTTCATTAGAAGTTTTTTGTTTTTTGCAAAATAAAGCAAATTGTTGCAAATTGTAGCTATTAAGTTCTTGTATTTTCATAAAAAAAACCAATCTATTTCTAAATTGGTTTTTTATACATTAGTTGGTTTTTTATCCTTTCAGCCAAGCCTCTTTCAATGCTGTTTTTTTTGAATCTGTAGCTTTGAAACCATCTTTTTCTTCATAAGGGAGTTTTATTTTTCCTTTCAGGATTTGTTCTTTGCCATCACGCTTTATTTTCACAGTAATTGGGTCGTTTTCTTTCCATTTTTCACTTTCCATAATCATATCATAAATGTTGTTTAAAGAATATGATTTGTCATTGATTGCCAATAAAACGTCACTTCCTTTAATACCAAGGCTAGTATAGAAATCGTTTAATTCAATATTTGGAATAATATTGATTTCTTTGGTCGATTGATCTACTGTAATGTAGGGAATTTGACCTTTTAAGAAAACATTTGTTGGTGTTTTGTTGGTCGATTTTGTAACTCCAACTTTTGCCAAATACATATCATAAGGAACAGGAGTAGATCCTGAAACATACGTTTTTAAGAAATTTCCAACTTCTGGATACGTCAATGCTGTGATTTTTGCAAAAAGTTCTTCGTCATTAAACGCTTTGGAAACGCCATATTCACTGGATAATTTTTGCATTAGGTCAAGAATTCCTCTTTTTCCATTGCTGTTTTCTCTGATAATAATATCCAAGCACATTCCTATTAATGCTCCTTTTTCATAGACATTCAAATATTGTGTTTTATAAGGTTCTACAAATACATTTTTGCTCATTGTTGTAAATGGCATTGTGTCATTCATTTTGCTTGCATTTTCAATTTTTCCTGCAATTCGAGTATAAAATTCATCTTCGTCAATTAATCCTTGATTGATTTGAAAAAGATTGGCAAAATATTCGGTTACGCCTTCATACATCCATAAATGTTCGGACATTTTCGGGGCATTGTAATCGAAATTTTGAATTTCCTGCGAATGGATGGTCAATGGCGTTACAATATGAAAAAACTCGTGTGAAACCACATCTTTCAACTCTTTGGTCAATGCATCATTGGGCATCATTTCTGGAAAAACGACAGTGGTGGCCGATGGATGTTCCAAAGCTCCAAAACCTTGAGCGTCATTTTGCATTGTGGAAAGATAGAGCAACACACTATATTTTTTGGTTGTATTTATTGAGCCTAAAAAATGTTTTTGAGCCGTCATTACCTTTTTCATTTCAGGAGTAATACCTTCAGCGGTTATTTTTCCGTTGGGAGAATAAACTGCAATTTGAATTTCCATATTATCTACGGCGAAAGTGGTGTAATTGGGTTTTGAATACATAATCGGATTCTCCACTAATTCAGCATAACGGCTTGTTACGAACACATCATTTGTTGTCGCTGAATCTTGATCCGTCATCGACGTCGCTCCCCAAAGTGCTGCTGGATGCGCAATATTCACTTTATAAGGAGTGGTCATAAAATTTGAAAAATACCCCACAAAACAGTGTGTGTTGAGCATTACGTTTTTGCCAGCATCAATATTGGAGCCTGACGGCGAAAAAATATCTTCACTACCAAAACCTTTTCCCTTTTCGGTATCATAAGTGTCGTTAACGAAATAAGTAATTTTATTCAATGTTTTTGCATTAGAAATTGACCACGAATTCGCATCGGTTTTTTTTACGTTCAACGCGTTTCCTTTGTTGTCAAAAGCTTTTAAGTCATCGATATATCTCCCAAAATTATCTTCTGAATACGTTCCTGGAACCGTTTTTGGGATGTGATAGGTAATTTCATCGGTATTGATTTTTGGAGATAGAACTGTTACTAAAACCTTGTCATCCTTGATGTCGTTTAAATTAATGTTTACCTGAACTTCATCTTTGATCGAAGAGGCTGTTAAGGAACTAGCCGTTTTGCAACTCCATAAAACGGTGGCAAATGCGAAGGCGAAAATTATTTTTTTCATATATTTTTGATTGTTATTTTGAAAATTAGACTTTCTATGAATAGAATTGTTACAGTTGATAAGAATTTTTTGCAAAAAATAAATAGATAAAAAAAACTCCCTTTAATTTAGGAGTTTCATTTTTAATCGAGTTTGTTTTTTATATAGTATTTTCCATCCAAGTCTTCATCAAAATCATCTATTTTGGTAGGTTTTGGTTTTGGTTTACTAGCTAAAGCTTTCTTCTTCCACATTTCGAATTTTTCTGCGGGCATCTTTTTTTTCATGATTTCGAGGACCTCTTTTTCAGACAACCCAAATTCCTTTCGTATGATTTCAAAAGGGTTTCTTTCTTCTAAGGCGAACGTAACAAGTTTTTCTGTTTGTTCCCAATTTAATTCTGTATGGTTGCTCTTCTTCATTAGGTGAAAATTAATTCAATTATAGGTAAAGGTTAATGATTAATAGATTTGTTTTCAAATTATTGACCAATATTAATAAAAAAAATAATTACTTTTTAGCTAAAGGCAAATTTTTTTATGGTTTTTAACTGTTTTCTGGTGAACGGACTTCTTGAAAAGGGATTTTTAATAAATTTTTCAACCGATTGTGCTCTTCGGGCTTCATGTAAGTATCAATTCCATAAACGATTTCTTCCTTTGGAAGATACAAAAATGTACCAAAAATTCGATCCCAAAAAGAGAAGATGTTGCCATAATTACTATCGGTATAAGGCAATTTATAATGATGATGCACTTTATGCATATTGGGTGACACAATAAAATAACTCAAAAAATTATCTATTTTTTTTGGAAGGGCAATATTAGCATGTGTAAACTGGGTAGAAACCACAGAAAGAGTTTGGTACAGAAAGACCATCCACATAGGACTTCCAACAAGTACTATTCCCAAGGTTGTAAACACAAATCTAATAACACTTTCGCCCGGATGATGTCTATTTCCAGAAGTGGTATCGACCCAAGTATCTGTGTGATGAATGAGATGAAAACGCCATAGAAATTTTACTTTATGCTCTATAAAATGAGCCAAATAAGCTCCAATTAAATCCAATAGAAGCAAACCAATTATTGTATTAAGCCATAGCTCCATTGGTGGCAACCAATATAAAATACCAAAATGATTTGTTGCCGTCCAATTGGAAGTTTTTAACAATAAAAAGGCTAGGGTAAAATTGATAAGAATGGTGGTAAAAGTCAAGAAAAAATTGATTCCAGCGTGCTGCCATTTTTTATACGAAAAATTAAATAGCGGAAATGCATTTTCTATTAACCAAAAAATTGTAATGCCACCCACCAGAATTAAACTTCTGTGCGACGAAGGTATTGTCGAAAAATAAGCAATAAGTTCCTTCATAATCAGCTATTTGGTTTTCAAAGCTAATAAATTTTTTAGATGTTTTTATGCAATTACCCGAAATGTTAGATTTATTCTTGAACCAATTTTTTTTGAAGTTTTGGGAATTTGATGTTTCCAAAAGTGCTGAGTTGTTCCTTTCATTAGCAATAAACTGCCATGCTCCAATAAAATATTTTGTTTTAAATTCGAAATTGTATTGTGTTTCAATTGAAAAATTCTTTCGGCTCCAAAGCTTACTGATGCAATTATTGGATTGACACCCAATTCCTTTTCGTTGTCAGCATGCCAGCCGTTGCTGTCTTTTCCGTCACGATATAGATTGAGTAAAACGGAAGTAAAATTGGAATCAGAAGCCCTTTCGACTTGTGATTTTATCTTTTTCAGAAGTGGATTCCAAGGATGCGGTTGCATTTTGATATTCGAATAGGAATACGATTTTCCTTTATTTCCAAACAAAGCTGTCAATCGAGGTTGCGGATGGGTTTTTCCAAAAACCCGAATTTCGTCCTGATGCCAAGGAATGTCATTTGTTAAACGTTCAAAAATAGTATCTGCCTCCTTTTTGTCAAAAAATTGAGGAAAATAAATAATTTCTGCGTCCGGCAGATTAAAAACTATCGGTTCCAATTTGAAAGGTAAATTCATTGTACAAAAATAAAGAGAAAAACGAAGATTTTCATCTTTGCTTTCTCTTTACTATAAAATTCCGAAAATCAATAAGTGCTATTCATTTTCAAGATGACGCGAATTAAATTGAGTTGCTTCGAAAATGTTTCGTCAAATAAAAAATATTTACTCCTAATATGAAGGTGTTAGAAATAATTATGGGCCAAGATGTTGCCAACAAAAAACCATAAACCACAAACAATGCGCACCCAGTTGAATTTATTATTCTTAATGTATTGATGTTTTTCATTAAAAATGAAATCATTAATACTAATGATGCTAAATAACCTACCAGTTCTGTCAATGAAATATCAAACATTTTTTTTTGTTTTAGTGAGGCGCAAAAGTAGGGTATAGTTGTGATTTCAATGCAAGAAAACCTTAATTTTTTTAGAACAATCCTTCCAAAGCTTTGTTTTTAATACCAATTTTAGACGCATCAAAAGCCAGTTTGTTTTCCAAAATTGAAGCATAAACACTTCTAAAATCAATTTCATGTTTCAAATCACCATTTTCCAAATTCGAAAGATTAGGATTATTACCAATAATTTTTCCACCGTTATTTCCTCCAATGACAAACATTGGCGCTGCCGTTCCGTGATCGGTTCCTCGTCCGTTGTCTCTTACGCGGCGCCCAAATTCCGAGAAAACGACAATCGTTACATTTTGTAATTGTTGTGATTTTTTCAAATCTTCATAGAAACTAAAAACGGCATCGTTGAGTTCCGTCAATCTGTTTTTTTGAATGGCCAATTGATTATCGTGGGTGTCAAAACCACCAAGCGAAGTGTAATATATCTTTGAATTTAAGTTTCCTTTTATCAATTTCGAAATCCATTCTAGGTTTTTTGCCAAACCCGTTTTGGGATATATTACATCCGAAGTTGCTGATTTTGCTAATGCTTTTTGAATTTCGTCGGAGCCTTCAACGACGGAATTGGCTATTTTTCGAACAAAATCCAGTTGCGGATTGTCCGATAATTGACCTTCGTTTTCGGCTTTGCCTTTAGTTTTAAATCGGTTGGGATCTTTCACGGTAATCGAGTTAGGTTCTTCACCTTTCAACGCTAAATTGTCTATAGAATCCAGGTTTATTCCTGCCGTTGGTTGATGTTCGTCACATTGCAAATCGAGATAACGACCCAACCATCCATCGCTTAAATATTCCTGATTTGTGGGCGCGGTTTGCCAAATTTCCTGACTTCGAAAATGGGAGCGAACAGGATTTGGATAACCCACATTTTGTATCACCGACAAATCTCCGCTTTGTTGCATAGTGGCAAATCCTTTCAAAGCAGGATGAAATGCCATTCCTTTTGCCGAATTCAAAACTTCCGATTTTGAAAGTGCAATTGTTGGTCGCATATCATAATAAAGGGCGTCTTCAAACGGAACAAAGGTGTTCAGTCCGTCATTTCCACCGTTTAATTGTATGAAAACCACACATTGTTCGCCCAAAACCAAATTATTTTGGGAACCAAAAGAATACAAGAAGTCCGGCAATAAAAGTGAACCGCCAGTAAAAGTTCCTGTTAGGGCTAAAAAATTTCTTCTGTTCATAATGATAAATCTTAAAGTTGAAAGTCTTAAAGTCAAGTCTTAAAGTCTCGATTATCGTTAGACTTTAATCTTTTGACCTTCGACTCAAATGAGTTGAAATTCTGGAGTTTTTACCATAAAATTGAACAATCGCATCACAGCATTTTCCGAACCCTCGGTTTTGCTGTCGAAATCGTATTTAAGTATTTTTTCAAAATCTTGTTGTTCATTTTCATCAGTTTGAAAAAGTAATCGGTTTTTGAGTTCAGCAATGATTTGTTTGTTGTTTCCTTCCTGATCCCAATTCAATTTTACATTTAACAGTTGATTTGGGTTTTCTTTCCTCATCAAATTATCCTCTTTTTTGGCACGACTTAAATTCTTGCCGTTGCAAAGCAAATCAGCAACATTATTTCGTTGCAAAAAAACCTGTGAACTGAGCCAAGAATTTCCACCATCCCAACCTTTTACATTGGGTTGATTGAATAAATCCATTCCTTGTTCCTTGATGAAATAAGCAATTAATTTGGTATTAGGATTGGCAACATTCAGCTCATCCATTAATTGTAAGCTGTATTCCAAGGGATTTTTAATTTTCGAACCTGCATTGTTTTTGTCAAATTCCTCAGTAAAAATTTTGGTCAATAATGGTTTGATTTCAAAATTCACTTTCTTAAAATAATCGCCATAATAACGCACCAATTCTTCTTTTGGATTATCGTAAATGAACCATTTCAATATTTTTCGGGTAATTAAATACGGAATATTGGGCTGTTCGAAAATGATGTCGATCATCTTTTCCACTTTGAAACTGCCTTTTTTCCCAAAGTAATCGAAGTTTTCGTTGTCTTCGAAAAATTTTCTATAAACGGCTTTTTCTTCGCCAATTCCCAATCCAGCTAGACCTTTTGCCCCATTTTTAATGTCTTGTTCGGTATAATTTCCGATGCCGAGAGTGAAAAGTTCGAGCAATTCCCGACTTAAGTTTTCGTTTAGTTTGTCTTTTCGGTTGTCCACATTGTCCAGATAACGCACCATCGCATTGCTTTGAATGATTTGTTTGGTCAAGGTTTTGAAATTGCCAAAAGCATTCTCGCGTACCATTTGATTGTGTTGAAAAATCCAATAATTTACCTTTACTTTTTGGAAAGTGGAAACATAATGATTGTGCCAAAAACAAGTCATTTTTTCGCGAAGCGGAAACTCATCTTGGTCCATTTTATCAATCCACCACGCTTTCATTTCGAAAGAAGTTTGGACTTCTTTTTTGAGTTGTTCTTTTTTGGCTTCGGGATTTTCAGCAAGTAAAGTTTTTCGAATTTCTTTTAATTCTTTAAGAGATTTTGGACTGTCTTCCAAAAAATCTGGAATTTTCGAATCGAATTTTGTGGCATACGATTGTTCTAAAAACTTTTTCAATCCTATCTTTTCGATAGTTTTTGCCTGTTTTGCCGAAAATCCGAGTCGCAAAGACCAAAGGGTGAATTTATCCATAATCTAAAGTGCTTTAAGAGTAGGACTTAGATTTTGTAAAAGGGTTTAATTGAGTTATGAATTCTTTTAATTTTATAGTTATCCGTTATTTATACCAATAAAATTATTGGCGCATAGATTATACGGATTATAGCTGATTTTCACGGGGTTTTTATCCGTTTAATCTGTGTTATCTGTGTGCCATTTTTTAGTTTAGCAAAGAGAACGGTCCTATTTTATTTCACTTCTTTTTTCTCGATTAAATCACTCAAATGCACTCGAAGCGCACCCACTGAAATGTTGATTTCCCAAAACGATAAACCCAAGGAAATAAGTAAACTAAGTAAGCTTAATCCAAAAAGTTTAACTCCAAATTCTTGTTCATCTAAAAACAACAGCAACATGGTAAATACCGACAGAAATAAACTCAAAACACCCGCCATTTGCATATAGCGAATAAGCGTCAATCGTAAGTTCAGGTTTTTGATTTCCAGCAAAACCATAGTGCTTTCTTTTTCTTTATAAGCTTTTTTTAACCCTCGAATGATGGTGGCAATGGTTAAAAATCGATTGGTATAAGCCAGTAAAATCAAGGAAGTAGCAGAGAAAAGTAGGGCAGGAGTTTCAATGTGTAAAGTCATTTTTCTAATGTTTAAATTTTACTTTCAAAGTTCGGGATTCTTTGTTCACTAATCTATATTTTTTCAAAAAAAAACCTGCAAATTTTCACTTGCAGGTCTATTATCCATTTATCTATTATCTATTGGACTTTTATTTTATCAATTCAAAACTTCTCTTCACGAAAGCCGTCAATTCTTCGCCTTTCAATAAATTTTGAGATAATTTAGCTAAATCTAAAGCTTGTTTTACCAAACCTTCCTGAGTGGTTTTGTCTTCGGTGTTCAAAATATTCGAAGCCAATTCCGAATTGGTATTCACAACCAAATTGTACATTTCCGGCATATTTCCCATTCCGAACATTCCGCCACCACCAGATTGGCTCATTTCTTTCATTCGACGCATAAATTCTGGTTGCGTAATAATAAAAGGAGCTGCATTACTGTCTAACGCTTCCAATTGAACGGTGTAAGCTTTTGGGATATAGGTTTCCAATGAAGTTTTCAAACTTTCTTTTTCAGTATCTGACAATTTTGAAATCGTGGTTTCCTCTTTCTTGATTAAATTATCAATATGATCAGAATCGACACGAACGAAAGTCAAATCTTTATTGTCGCCTTCAATTTTTTGAATTAAATGCGAGATAATTGGCGAATCCAAAAGCAATACTTCATATCCTTTTTCTTTTGCGATTTCGATATAAGAGTGTTGTGCTTCTTTGTTTCCAGCGTATAAAACCACCAGTTTTCCGTCCTTGTCCGTTTGTTTTTCCTTCAAGTTTTCTTTCAATTCTTCTAAAGTGTAGAATTTATCATCTACTGTTGGATACAAAACAAAAGCACCTGCTTTTTCGTAGAATTTCTCCTCTGAAAGCATTCCGTATTCCAATACTACCTTAATGTCGTTCCATTTTTGTTCGAAATCTTCACGGTTTTCTGTGAACAACGATTTCAATTTATCGGCAACTTTACGTGTGATGTAGTTCGAAATTTTCTTCACCGCACCATCGGCTTGCAATCCTGAACGCGAAACATTCAATGGAATATCTGGAGAATCCACAACGCCGCGAAGCATCATCAAAAATTCAGGAACAATTCCTTCTACGTTATCGGTAACATAAACTTGGTTTTGGTACAATTGAATCTTGTCTTTTTGGATTTGCAAGTCAGAACCCAATCTTGGGAAATACAAAATTCCAGTCAAATTGAATGGATAATCCACGTTCAAATGGATGTGAAATAGAGGTTCTTCAAATTGCATTGGATACAATTCGTGGTAGAAATTTTTATAATCTTCGTCCACCAATTCCGTTGGTTGTTTTGTCCAAGCTGGATTTGGGTTGTTGATGATGTTGTCCACTTCCACTTCGGTGAAAATTTCGTCTTTGTTTTCTGATTCAACAAATTCACCTTTCTTTTGTTCGATTTTCTCGGTTTTAGTTCCAAATTTAATTGGAACAGGCATAAACTTATTGTAACGATTCAATAATTCCTTGATTTTGTATTCTTCCAAAAATTCTAGCGAATCTTCGGCGATGTGCAAAATAATCTCGGTTCCACGAGTAGTTTTGTCTGATTGTTCTAATGTAAATTCAGGGCTTCCGTCGCAGATCCAGTGAGCTGCTGGTTCATCTTTGTATGATTTGGTAATGATTTCTACCTGAGAAGCGACCATAAAAGCAGAATAGAATCCAAGGCCAAAATGACCAATAATTCCGGAATCTTTGGCAGCATCTTTGTATTTTTCCAAGAATTCTTCTGCACCAGAGAAAGCGATTTGGTTGATGTATTTTTCTACTTCTTCAGCAGTCATTCCCAAACCTTGGTCAATAATGTGCAATTTCTTGCCTTCTTTGTCGATTTTTACTTCAATAATAGGATTGCCATATTCAACTTTGGCATCGCCAACACTTGTTAAATGTTTTAATTTCAGTGTGGCATCCGTTCCATTCGATATGAGCTCTCGCAAAAATATTTCGTGATCGCTGTATAAGAATTTCTTGATTAAGGGGAAGATGTTTTCTACCGAAACGTTGATTTTTCCAGTTGTCATAGTTGTGAAAATTTAAGTTTTTTATTGTTTTATTGGTATTCAAATAAGATACCATTTTAGTGGAAGTGACAAATTGTCGTGAGTGTGAATTATATAATAAAATTTTGTAATTTTAAAACAGTAAAAGTTATATCGCTTCTATCTTTGTCAAAATATTAATTTTAAAAATAAAAAAATGAAAAAAATTATTTTATTAGGAATAATGTCTGTTTTTATATTTGCTTGTAAGTCAAAGTCAGTGACAAGTACAAATACAGACAATAAACCTCAGGTTGCAATGAAAGGAAATTGGACAATTAGTTCTGTAACGTATCCAGGTTCGCAATATATCAAAGTAAATTCGTTTGGAATTGCTGATTCAGGATGTTTTGAAGGTAGTATGTGGAAGTTTGTTTCAAATAACAATAAGGGAAATATGACTTTGTCAAATGCAGGTTGTACTTCATTTACATCACCAATCACTTGGTTTGTTAATAAAGATCATCAATTTATATTGAAAGTTCTTGATGCGGGTATAAAAGCCAAAAAAGTTAGAGAAGGTTACATCCTAATGGTTGCAAATCAAACCGAAAATTCTTTTCAGTTGATTGACAAAATTGATGTAGGAGGAAAAATGACAGATGTTGTTTACCAATTTCAAAAAGTTAATAAATAAAAAATACAGATATGAAAAAATTTTCAATAGTTGCATTAGCAACAATAATGGTTATGGGTTCAATGTTCACAAGTTGTGAATCATTAAAAAATACGAATAAGACACAAAGAGGTGCCGGAATAGGTGCCGTAGGTGGAGCAGTACTAGGTGGAATTCTTGGAAACAACCTTGGGAAAGGTGGAAATGGAGCTCTTGGAGCTGTTTTAGGAGGTGTTGTTGGTGGAGTTGCTGGTGGAGTTATTGGTAACAAAATGGACAAACAAGCAAGAGAGATTGATGCCGCACTTCCAGGAGCAGATGTACAAAGAGTAGGCGAAGGGATTCGTTTAGTTTTAAACGAAAATGCAGTTCGTTTTGATACTAATAAATCAACATTGACCACACAAGCAAGAGCAAATTTAGATAAATTAGTTCCAGTATTTAACGAATATTCCGATACTAATATCGAGATTTTTGGATACACTGATAATACAGGGAAACCAGCATATAATTTAACCCTTTCAGGTCAAAGAGCTGCCGCAGTAAAAGCCTATTTAATTGGAAAAGGCTTAGTTGCTTCTCGTTTCAAAACTACTGGTTTAGGAATTGCAGAACCTATTGCTACCAATGATTCTGCCGAAGGGAGAACCCAAAACCGTCGTGTTGAATTTGCTATTTTGGCAAATGAAAAGATGGTACAAGATGCTAAGAAAGAAGCGGGTCAATAAAAATTATCCCTTGATTAAATGCACGAAAGCTGTTTTGTAATGAAACAGCTTTTTTTGTTTTGGAATTATTTTGTACATTTGAGTTTTAAAAATTCTTTTAAAAATGGGAAATTCAAAAAAAGATTCGATTGATAAAAAAAAGGATTCGGTTCAGGAGCCTGCAGCAGATTATAAAACAACTTTTGAAGAAAAGCTAGATACGACCAATACCGATGAACAAGAAGTTTTGTTACGAAAATTGTTAGCAAAAGGTTTGGAGGAGAGTGAAATGGGTATAGGAATTTCTAATGAAGAAATGAAAAGAAGAACCAAATTAAAATATCCTTTCCTGAAATGATTTATAGAATTGAATGGAAAGAAATTGCAACGCTTACCTATTTTGGAGAAATAAATTTCATATTATTAAAATGGAATGAGTTAGAAGTTCAGAAATTTGAAGATTTAATTTATGATTATTTAGAGACATTATCCAAAACACCAGAAATTGGAATTTATAAACCCCAAAACAATTGTTATTCTTTGGTGATTTCAAAACAGACCACTTTGTTTTATAAAATCATTGAGGATAAATTCCAAATCGATTTAATTTTGTTTTGGAATAATAGGCAAAATCCTGACGACTTATCCAAGTTGCTTTAATTCTATAGAAAATGCAACTATCCATCATCATCCTCAATTACAACGTTCGCTACTTCTTGGAACTATGCGTTCACAGTGTTCAAAACGCCATACAAAATAGCGATGCCGAAATTATTGTTATCGATAACAACTCTCAAGACGACAGTTGCTCAATGATGAAACAGCGTTTTCCGAATGTAAAGCTCATCGAAAACAAGGAAAATTTAGGTTTCCCAAAGGGGAATAATATTGGAGTTGAAATTGCCAAAGGCGAATATATTTGCATACTAAACCCTGATACAGTTGTTTCCGAAGATACTTTTACGAAAGTATTGGCTTTCGCCAAAAATCAAGAAGATTTAGGTATTATTGGTGTAAAACTCATTGACGGAACAGGAAATTTCCTGCCTGAAAGCAAACGTGGAATTCCAACACCTTTTGTAGCTTTTACCAAAATAACGGGTTTGTATAAAATATTTCCAAAGACATTTGGGAAGTATTATGCTCAATATTTATCCGCCAACGAAACTGGAAAAGTTGAAATTCTCGTGGGCGCCTTTATGCTAATGAAGCGCGATTTGTACACTGAAATTGGTGGTTTCGACGAGAACTGTTTTATGTATTCTGACGATATCGATTTGTCTTATATGGTTTTGCAAAAAGGAAAATCGAACTTTTATTTTCACGAAACTTCCGTTATACATTACAAGGGAGAAAGTACGGTTAAGGACGGAATCTATATGAAACGCAATCAGCAAGCGATGAATTTTTTCTTTAAAAAACATTTTCGCGTATCTTTTTTCTTTACGGTATTTATGAGGTTGGGAATTGTATTTTTTTCCATGGTAAAACTATTTCAAGGGAAACCAAAACCAAAATCAGATCCAGATAATTATATTCTGATTTCCAACGATGAAAATTTGAGAGTAAAATTAGAACACCAATTTGGTAAAAGAGTTGAAATGCAAGATCTTTTAATTTTAAAAAATAGCACAGCTACAGAAATTATTTTCGACCAAAATTATCTCAATTTCACGACTATAATTAACGCATTAGAAGCAAATAAAAACAAAGGATTTACCTTTAAAATTATTCCAAAATCATCCCCTTTTATGCTTGGCAGCAATAGTAGTTTTGACCGAGGGGAAGTTTTAAAGATGGCAGATTTCGTATATTAGATTTCAGATTTTTACGTAGTCCAAAAACTATCAATTATCAGTCAAAAACTAAAAATAATCACTAATTTTGCGAACATAAAATCAAAATCACCTTTTAGGTTAATACTATGGCAAGATTTGAATTGAAACTTCCCAAAATGGGAGAAAGCGTTGCAGAAGCAACCATCACAAATTGGTTAAAGCAAGTTGGCGACAAAATTGAAGCTGACGAAGCTGTACTCGAAATAGCTACTGATAAAGTCGATAGCGAAGTACCAAGCGAAGTTTCAGGTGTTTTAGCGGAACAATTGTTTGGCAAAGATGATTTGGTTCAAGTCGGACAAACTATTGCCATTATAGAAACCGATGGCGATTCACTTTCAGCAGCTCCAAAACAAGAAGTTATTCCAGTTGAAGTTGCAACCATTGAAAAAACAATTGAAACTTCGAAAGAAACTCTTGCTATTTCAACAAATTCCTCCGATTCAGAAAAATTCTTTTCTCCATTAGTGAAAAATATTGCCAAGGAAGAAGGTATTTCTCTTGCCGAATTAGAGAATATTTCTGGGTCAGGAAAAGAGGGAAGAGTTACTAAAGAAGATATTTTGAGTTATGTCGAAAGTCGACACGAGCTTGAAAAGCGAACTGGCGAAGCAAAGTCAAATGTCAAAAGTGAAGAAATAAAAACAACTTATCCAACACCTAATATCCCAAACCCAATACCTGTTTCTTTAAATGGAGGTGACGAAATCATCGAAATGGACAGAATGCGCAAACTGATTGCGGGTTATATGGTAGCTTCGGTGCAAACTTCGGCGCACGTGCAGTCGTTTATCGAAGTTGATGTAACCAATATTGTAAAATGGAGAGAAAAGGTAAAAACCTCTTTCGAAAAAAGAGAAGGCGAGAAACTAACTTACACGCCTATTTTTATGGAAGCGGTTGCCAAAGCTTTGAAAGATTTCCCAATGATGAATATTTCTGTCGATGGCGAAACGATTATTAAAAGGAAAAATATCAATCTTGGAATGGCGGCTTCATTGCCAAACGGAAACTTGATTGTTCCAGTTATTAAAAATGCCGATCAACTGAATCTAGTTGGGATGGCAAAAGCGGTAAACGATCTTGGAGGTCGCGCAAAATTAGGAAAACTCAAACCAGACGATACACAAGGCGGAACATATACAGTGACGAATGTGGGAACTTTTGGAAGCGTTTTCGGAACGCCAATTATCAATCAACCGCAAGTTGGGATTTTGGCTCTTGGCGCAATTCGAAAAGTGCCAGCAGTTATCGAAACTCCCGAAGGTGATTTTATTGGCATTCGCCAAAAAATGTTTCTCTCGCACAGTTATGATCATCGTGTTGTAGATGGTGCATTGGGCG
>JAAFGY010000025.1 GCA_010365135.1 Flavobacterium sp. | reverse complement strand
TTGGCCTTGCTTCATTTTCAGATCTTGGGAAGTGATTTTGGTGATTACTTTTCCTGATTTTTCTTTGGCCAAAGCAAACTTGGAATCAGAAATTACTACTTCATCCAATTCAGTTTTGGAGGCAATACTGTCTTTTTGTTGCGCAAAAACACAGTTAGTCATTAGTACAAATAACGCACTAATACGAACGATTTTGTTGTTCATTTTAATAAAAAATTTTAAATAATAAAATGGGAGAAAAGCATAGAATGACCCATACCCAAACCTTTTTTCCCGAAAGTTTGATACTCGATGTAATAGGCAGGTCTCCTGGCTTGCGTCTTGTTGTTTACCTTCCCATCTAATTTTAGAATGCAGATTTTAGAATGCAGATAGCAGATTCTTAAAATTCAACAAATTAATTTCAAACAGTGGTTTTGTAGATAACAACAAGCTTGATAGCTTACAGTTGCGGGTACAGCCCAGGTTTTTGATTTAAGATTTAGAATTAGGATTTCTGATTTATTGCAATCTGAAATCTGCCTTCTTTCCTCGTTCACCTGATTCCCTTTTAATGCGGTTTTGAAAATCAAAACAGCAACCTCAATACGGCGACAAATGTAGTTCTAAGTTTTGAATAAAAAAACAAAATCAATCCTCTTTGTCTTCTTTCTTTTTTGAAAGTTTAATCATTAGCCAAATAAATCCAACCAAAAAATGCAAGACTATTATTCCTGCAACAACGTATATAAAAGTATTTGAATTGTCCCTCATTTTCTCTCGTTTTAAGATCAAATGTAAGTGAACGAAATAAAATTAAATGCATCAAATGTTACACAAACTAAATTTTATAGCAATCTAAATTATACTTTTGTAAAAATTTATTCAATGAAATTGGTTCAAAAATATTTGTTTTTTTCTTTACTAATATTGTGTTTTATTCAATGTAAAAAAGAAACTCAAAACAACAAAAATTCCATTCCTCACAAAAATGAAATTCAGTATGCCAAAGGACTGGAAATCTACAAACACCAAGGTTTTTCAATCCTGAAAATCACGAATCCTTGGCCAAATTCCGCAGCAAGTTTTACGTATATTCTCCAAGAAAAAAACGGAATTATTCCCGATAGTTTGAAGCAATTCGCCGTTATTCCAATTCCTTTAAAATCGATTGTGGTGACCTCAACTACACACATTCCAGCTTTGGAATTATTGGGTGTGGAAAATACTTTGGTAGGTTTTCCGAACACCGATTATATTTCTTCCGAAAAAACCAGAAAACGAATTGATGCCGGGAAAGTTCGAGAAGTGGGAGTCAATGAAAATCTAAATACCGAAGTTTTAATCGATTTGAATCCCGACTTGATTGTGAGTTTTGGGTTAAATAACAGCAATCCAACTTTGGACAATCTCCAGAAAAGTGGTTTAAAAGTAATGCTCAACGGCGATTGGACAGAACAATCACCATTGGGAAAAGCCGAATGGATCAAATTTTTCGGAGCCTTATACGGATTAGATTCCAAAGCAAATGCCATTTTTTCTGAAATTGAAAAGGAATACAATGCAACATTGGCTTTAGCCAAAAAAGCAACAACAAAACCAACCGTTTTGAGTGGTGCAATGTATCAAGAACAATGGTATGTGCCGCAAGGCGAAAGTTGGGCTGCATTATTTTTGAAAGATGCACAATCCCAGTATCTATGGGCAGACACGAAAGGAAATGGAAGTTTGTCCGTGCCTTTTGAAGTCATTTTGGAGAAAGCACAAAATGCCGATTTTTGGATTGCTCCCGGAGATTTTTTGAGCTTGAAACAAATGAGCGACAACAATCCGCATTATAGTCAATTTGCATCATTTAAAAATAAAAAAGTATATTCGTATGCCGTAAACAAAGGCGCAAAAGGAGGCATTATTTATTTCGAATGGTCTCCTACTCGCCCCGATTGGGTTTTGAAAGATTTGATCAAAATTTTTCATCCCGAATTATTGCCGAATCATAAGCTATATTTCTTTCAGAAATTAGAATAGAAAACGAATACTCACGAATTTTTTACCAACTTTGTCATTTCGACGAAGGAGAAATCTCATAACGAGAGCAACGAATGTGATTTCTCCTTCGTCGAAATGACAAGACACTTGAAAACAAATGTTCGAAAACCGAAATACGCTCCTATTCACCCTGCTGACATTGTCATTGCTATTGCTGTTGATTATGAATATCTCTTTGGGCTCTGTTTCGATACCAATAAAAGACGTTTTCAACAATTTAATTGGAGGAAATTCCAGCAAGGAAACTTGGGATTACATCATCGTCAATTATCGATTACCCAAAGCCATTGTAGCCATTCTAGTGGGAATGGGATTAGCCATCAGCGGCTTGTTGATGCAAACTTTGTTTCGAAATCCATTGGCTGGTCCCGATGTTTTAGGATTAAGTTCTGGAGCTAGTTTGGGCGTGGCAACGGTTATTTTGGGAGCGGCTTTTTTGCCCTCATTTTTAGCTTCGTTTTTACTTTCGTCTTATGGAATTATTTTGGCTTCCAGTTTGGGTAGTTTCTTGGTTTTATTAGCTGTTTTATCCGTTTCCCAAAGCTTGCGCAACACAATGGCAATTCTGATTGTCGGCTTGATGTTTGGCAGTTTGACAAGCGCCATCGTTGGAACATTAACCTATTTTAGTTCCGCAGAACAATTGCAAAAATTCACTTTTTGGTCTTTGGGAAATCTTGGTAATTTATCTTGGTCGTCGATTGTAATTTTATCGATTTGCATTGTTATTGGTTTGTTTTTAAGCCTTTTGAACATCAAACCTTTGAATGCTTTATTGCTTGGCGAAAACTACGCCCGAAGTTTGGGAATGAACTACAAAAGAACCCGACTAATCATCATTTTAGCCACCAGTATTTTGACGGGAAGCATCACGGCTTTTGCCGGTCCAATTGCTTTTATTGGATTGGCAGTCCCGCATATTGCCAAGTTGGTTTTTCAAACCAGTAATCATACCATTTTATTCTGGAGCACCTTGCTTTTTGGCGCGATAATTATGTTGGTTTGCGATAGCATTTCGCAACTTCCAGGAAGTGATATTACCTTGCCAATTAATGCCGTGACTTCAATTTTTGGTGCGCCAATCGTGATCTGGTTGCTAATTCGAAAACGTAAAATGATGAACTAATGGAAAACAAAATCATCTTAAAAGCTTCAAATTTAAGTATTGGCTATACATCTAAAAAAGTAAAGAATATAATTGCTTCGAATATTGATTTGTCTTTAGAAAAAGGAAAATTAATCGCATTAATCGGGGCTAATGGTATTGGAAAATCAACACTTTTAAGAACTTTAACTGGAATCCAAAAGCCTATTTCTGGAACAATTTTGTTGAATGAAAAAAATATTCACGAACTGGATGCATTGACATTGGCACAAAATCTCAGTGTCGTTTTGACCGAAAAATTACCGCCAAGCAACCTTACTGTATGGGAACTCATCGCTTTGGGAAGACAGCCTTATACAAATTGGATTGGGACGCTAACTGATAAAGACATTGCAAAAATAAACGAAGCCATCGAACTTACACAAATCGAACATTTGACATCCAAAAAACATTACGAAATTAGTGACGGACAATTACAAATCGTCTTGATTGCAAGAGCATTGGCACAAGATACTCCCTTAATTATTTTGGATGAACCCACAACCCACTTGGATTTATTGCACAAAGTAGTTCTCTTTAAACTCTTGAAAAAACTAACCCAAGAAACTGGAAAATGCATTCTATTTTCGACTCACGACATTGATATGGCAATACAATTGAGTGATGAAATGATTATTATGACTCCCGAAACTACAATCCAAGACCAACCTTGTAATTTAATTATGAAAGGAAGTTTCAATACTTTGTTCAAAGATGAACATATTGTTTTTGATGCTGAAAAAGGAAGGTTTTTTTTCTCATAATTGAATTATAAATAGATTAGATATTGCTACTTCTTTTCCACTTTATTGAATTCAAATTATTATTCGATTTTATTAAAAATACTTTTTATAATTTATTTAACACTGACTATCAGTAGTTTAAATAAATTATTGTATTTTTGTCGTTCTATTTTTTTCCCAAATCTTTACTTATCTACATTATTAAAAAACAATCTTAAAAACTTTTTAATTATGGAAAATTTGTTTACAATTCAAAAAAAAATTATCGTTTTGGGATCATTATTTCTCCTCTTCTCATGCAGTCAGGACGAAAAGGTAACTACTGATTTACAAGAAAGCACTCCCTCATCGTTTACAGCGAAAATGAGTTCCAACAAATTCAATGTATTTAAAGGCCCAGAGGTTACTCTTGGATACGGAAAAGTACGTTCATGGATTATTATGAATAAAAAAAATGGACATCCTAGAGAAATAGGCATCGAAATTACACCAAAAGCCTTCAAAAATTTGATGCCAGAAAATAACAGTAAAACCGTTCCTCCAAATGGCAGTACAATTGTTGTTCCACTGCACCCTAAAGCTTCACATTTAACTCCCTTTGACCATATTGGGATTAACTGGAATCCAAACGGACACCAACCCGCAGGCGTTTTTGATGTACCTCATTTTGACTTTCATTTTTATATGATATCAGTAGAAGAACAAATGGCAATTCCAGAATGGTCTCCAGTAACGGATGCTGCTTTTAACCTCTATCCTCCTATGGGATTTATGCCGGCAGATTATGGAACTCCTCCAGGCCCTGCAACTGCTGAACCTCAAATGGGAAAACACTGGGCGCCTAATAACTTAGGTGCTTATCTCCCTTTTTCTAAAATCATGGTTTACGGTTCCTATAATGGTCAATTTATTTTTGTTGAACCAATGGTAACTTTGGACTATTTACTTTCCAAAACCGATTTCAGCATGAATTATTCCCAACCGGAACATTTTGTAAAAGCTGGAAATTATCCAACAAAATATAATATCTATCATGATGCTCTAACGGGAAATACCTATATCACCTTAAGCGAATTTGTGGCTCGAAAATAATTATAAATGAGGAAGTTAACCTACTTCCTCATTTTTTTTAATTTTTTATAGTTTCTTTTTATAAATCTGAAATCAAACATTGTTGATCTCAAATCTTGATTCCAATTTGTCTTTTCGCTTCACCAAGGACAAAAGCAACCGAATTGGCAATATTAAAACTTCGGATTAAATTCGACATCGGAATCGTCAAATGATTTTCGAATTTCGCCATAACTTCTTCACTCAAACCCACACTTTCTTTGCCGAAAACCAACCAATCTCCGTCTTGAAATTCAGCTTCATAAATGGATGTTGCAGCGTGGGAACTCATTAGGAAAACTCGGGATTTGTCTGGAATTTGGGCAATCCATTCCTCGATATTTTGATATTCGGTTACGTCCAAATGTCCCCAATAATCCAAACCAGAGCGTTTCAGGTTCTTGTCATTTATCACAAATCCAAAAGGATGAATCAAGTGCAAACGACTTTCGGTGCCTACACACAAACGACCAATGTTTCCTGTATTATTGGGGATTTCAGGTTCTATTAAAACGATATTCAACATTGTATTTTTTGATTTTTGATTAACGATTTTTGATTGCAGATTTGGTATTAGATTTAGATTTTTTGATTTTTGAAATTGCTATTGCTATTGTCATTAACATTGAAATTCTCGACTTCCAATACTTCTCCCGCTTTTAAGTCATTCAAATATACCTTTCCTATTCGAACTCTTATCAATCGCAAAGTAGGAAATCCAACAGCTGCCGTCATTTTGCGAACTTGACGAAACTTTCCTTCGTTGACTGTGATGGAAGCCCAAGAAGTTGGTCCGTGCCTTTCGTCTCTTATCTTTTTTCCTCTAATTCCAAAGCATGGAATGTCATTAATTATAGAAGACTCACAAGGTTTGGTGTTGTATTTCGTGCCATTAAAACCAATTTCGACTCCATTTTTCATTTTATCAATAGCTTCTTGCGTAATAATACCATCCACTTGAACGTAATATTCTTTATCCACTTTTTTGCTTCGCACGATTTCGCTCATTTTCCCATCAGTGGTTAATAAAAGTAGGCCTTCTGAATCTTCATCTAAGCGACCAATAGCCATTGTTCCTTCCGGAAAATCGTGCAATTCACCCAAAAGTTTTTTCTTGCGTTTCAATTCATAAATAAATTGACTTAAATAACCGTAGGGTTTGTGGAGAATAAAATGGTGATGGGACATACTATATGTAACATTTGGTGAAAGCAAAGATAGTTTTGTTTTTCTAACATTAAAATATAACAACAATACAAATCCTTCCCAGAAACCAAAAGCTATGTTAAATGATTGCATTACCACAAGCAAATAGAATATCTTTATAAAAATTGACGTTATCAACTCAAATCAAAACACTATGGAAAGTAATGATCTAGGTTCAAAAAAGATGAACAATAAACAAAAGACATCAGAAGAATTCAGCACTGACGTTCTACCTGAAAATTATGATCCTGCAGCGACAAAACTCGTTGCAGAAGTGGAAACCAATAGTAGTGGTCAACAAAAAATTGTCCATAGAGCACGGAATATTGACGCAAATCCGGAACAAAACAATAGCGGAGATAATGAAAGTCCAAGTTCTAGTCTTGAGATTTTTTCGGACAAGGAAGTCCAAAGAATGATCGAAAACAAAGACCACAATTCAGATATTACAGCACACCGCTATCCCAATTCGGATCCTGATAATCACGAGGACAGAGGTAATATAAAGTTAGACGAATAAATTTTTTGTTTTTGTTTAGGAGACGCCAATGAGAAAGCTATTTTTTGTTGGCTTCTTTTTTTTGTGGTTAATAAGTATTCTTAAAATATTAATTAAAAACACTTTAATAATTTCTTACTTTTACTTTTTACAAAAACTCTTTTTTTATGTCAAATATGATTCCGTTTCTGTTGGTATTTATCATCGCTCTTGCTATCGGTGTTTTCATTGGAAAACTTATTTTTTCGGCCAAATCTCAATCTGAAAAGGCCTTTTTGGAGGAAAAGCTGAACGCTCTCAAAGATCAATCTCTCGTTGAAAAAACAACTTTAGAAAAACAATTACAACAAAGCATCCAAGAAAAAGAAAGCATTCGCAATCAAAAAGAAGCCATCAATATTCAACTGACCAAGAAAGAAGTCGATTTTGAAAATCTTTGGCAGCGCAACAAAGAACAAAAAGAAGAAGTAGAAAAACTGCAGGAAAAATTTACCAAGGAATTCGAGAATTTAGCCAATAAAATCTTGGACGAAAAATCAAGTAAATTCACCGAACAAAATAAGGAGAATATGAAAAATATCTTGTCGCCCTTGCAAGATAAAATTCAATTATTCGAAAAGAAAGTAGAAGACACTCACAAGGAAAGCATCGATTATCACGCGGCTTTACGCCAACAAATTTTAGGTTTACGTGAAATGAATCTTCAAATGAGCAAAGAAACCCTAAACCTGACCAAGGCTTTGAAAGGTGACAGCAAGATGCAAGGTAATTGGGGTGAATTGATTTTAGAAAGAGTATTAGAAAAATCAGGATTGGAAAAAGACCGAGAATATTTTGTGCAACAATCTCACGTAAATGGAGAAGGTAGCCGAGTTTTTCCCGATGTAGTTATCAATCTTCCCGACGGAAAAAAGATGATTGTCGATTCGAAAGTCTCTTTAACGGCTTATGAAAAATTTATCAACGAGGAAGATGATAATTTAAAAACAGCGTTTTTAAAAGAACACGTCAATTCCATAAAACGCCACGTAGAGCAATTAGGAGATAAAAATTATCACGATTTATACCAAATTGAAAGTCCTGATTTCGTTTTGCTTTTCATTCCCATGGAACCTGCTTTTGCCCTAGCGCTGAACGAGGACATCACTTTATACAACAGAGCTTTCGAAAAAAATATTGTAATTGTAACACCTTCTACCCTTTTGGCAACTTTGCGTACCATTGATAGTATGTGGGCCAACCAAAAACAACAAGAAAATGCCTTTGAAATTGCCCGTCAAGCGGGAGCATTGTACGATAAATTTGAAGGTTTTGTCGCCGATTTAATCAAAATTGGAAAGAAAATTGACGAAAGTAAAATTGAATACCAAGGTGCAATGAATAAACTTGTGGATGGAAAAGGAAACCTTATCACGAGTGTGGAAAAACTAAAAAAAATGGGAGCTAAAGTCAAGAAGGCACTTCCTGACAACATTTTAATTAGAGCTGGAAAAGACGAAAATTTAGAATTAAATTAAAAAAGATATGAAAAAATTTTTAGGAATTACCCTCGCAATTGTACTGTTCTCAGCGGTTTTCTACTTTGCGTTTTTGTATAATGCAACCTATAGCGAGGGAGTTCGTTCTGGCCAATTAATAAAATTTAGCAACAAAGGAATGGTGTTCAAAACCTATGAGGGAGAATTGAGCCAAGGCATTTCAGGAGCACAAATCTTCCGTTTCTCGGTAATGGATAGTCAAGAAAAAATCATTTCCGATTTGAAAGAAAGGGAAGGTCAATACGTAAAATTGACTTATGTAGAACGCTATAGAACATTTCCTTGGTGGGGAGATACCCATTATTTCATTACAGAAGTAAAAAAAGAAGAGTCTCCTTTTAAAATAAACGGCAATTAATTCTTTATTTAACACCAAATATCATTTTCCTTTTTAAATAATTGTGTGAAAAAAAATCGTAACTTTAAATAATTCAATTCGTAGTAATATGAAAAAAATTATTTTAATTATTCTTTTTTTTATAGTCAATTCCACTTTTGCCCAAAAGGAACTTATGACAACACAGGGTCGTATCAATTTTGAAGCATCAGTTCCTTTATTTGAAGAAGTTAATGCTACAAATGAAACCGCAAAATGTGTTCTGAATACTAAAAACGGAGAACTTAAAACCGTCGTCCGAATGAAAGATTTTCGCTTTAAGTTATCCTTAATGGAAAACCATTTTAATGAAAACTATTTAGAAACTGATCGTTATCCACTTGCCACCCTCAAGGGTAAAATCCAAGGCTTCAATTGGAACATTATTGGAACAACTGCCAAAGAATTTAAAATGAAAGGCAAACTGGAAATACACGGGAAATCAAAAGAAATTACAACCACCTTATACCTTAAAAAGATTGAAAATGGACTAGAAATCATTTCAGATTTCACCGTAAATATTCACGACTTTAATATCAAAATTCCACAAATGCTGAGCATGAAAATAGCGGAAAAAGTGAATATAAAAACGCTTTTTGTGGTCCAATAAATTACAGTTTAACACAATCCTTAAGTGCCTCTTCTAATTTTTTATATCGAAATTGAAAACCTACTTTTTCTATTTTTTCAGAAGATACTCGTCTTCCCGTTAGTATAATTTGAGCCATTTCGCCCATAGCAATTTTTATCAAAAAAGAGGGGACATTTGGCAACCAAATAGAATACCCATAGACTTTTGCAAGCGTTTTTGAAAAAATAGTATTGGTGGTGGCATCATTAATTGCAGCATTATAAGCTCCTGCCATTTTTACATTGTTCAGCGCTTCCAGATAAATAGTACACAAATCATCAATGTGAATCCAAGGCATATATTGCTTACCGGAACCTAAAGCCGAACCTAAACCAAGCCTAAAAATTGGTGTCAATTTTTTCAAAAAACCATCGTCTTTCCCAAGTACTAATCCCGTTCTAATTTGAACCGTTCTAATGGACAAATTCGAAATTAATGTTGTTGCAGCTTCCCATTTTTGGCAAGTTACACCTACAAAATCATTGGCCGGTAAAGTGCTTTCTGTACAAATTTCAGCACCATTAATCGCACCATAAATGCCAATTCCTGAAGCCGAAATAAAAGCCTCTAGTTGCTTGTTGCTTTTTTTCAAAACAGCATAAATCAAGCCAATAGATTGCTCTCGACTTTGTACAATTTGTGCCTTTCGCTGGGCTGTCCATCTTTTATCTGCAATATTTTCACCAGCAAGATGAACAATATAATCAGCCCTAATTACCGCTGATTCATCTATAAAATTCTTGGAAACATCCCATATATAATAGAACACGTCAGCTGTATTTGGTTTTTCCGTTCTACTCAAAATAGAAACAGAAAACCCTTTATTTATTAGCAATTCGGTCAGATGCTTTCCGACAAATCCCGTTCCTCCTGTTATTAATACATTCTTTTTCATATTACTTCAAAGATAATCTTTTTTTATGAAATACAAACATTAACAAATATTTTTGTTGAACATTAACTTATTATTGTTAAACAATTCATATCTTTATACCCTAATTTAAAATACTTAAAAAAATGGCTACTAAAAAAACAACAATAACAAAAGACAAAATAGTTTCTATGTATATGAACTATCGTTTGGAAAATAATGACAAGCCAAAATCAGTTTATCATTTTGCCAAAACAAATGGCTTTGATGAAACGACATTCTATACCTTTTTTGGAACTTTAGAAAGTGTTGAGAAAGAAATTTTTAAAATGTTTCTTGAAAAAACTACAGAATTAATCCAGAAAGATCCTGCATATGAATCTTATGACATGAAGAACAAGATGCTGAGTTTCTATTTTACTTTTTTCGAAATTCTCTCTGCAAACAGAAGTTATGTTGTAATGAGTTTGAAAGAACATCAAAACCAATTGAAAAACCTTATGCAACTTTCGAGTCTTAGAATTGTATTCAAAAACTATGTTAATGAAATTATTACGGACGACGTGAGAATAAAGTATGAAAAATTACAAAATTTTCAAGAAAAAGCCATTCAGGAATCGGCTTGGATTCAATTTCTCTTAACCTTAAAGTTTTGGATGGACGATGAATCGCCCACTTTTGAAAAAACAGATATTTATATTGAAAAATCAGTAAAGGCAAGTTTCGACTTGATGAACATCGCGCCACTGGAAAGCTTAATGGATTTTGGAAAATTTATTTTCAAAGAAAAAATACAAAAAAATTAATGAAAACATTAGATTATATTCCCACATCAAAAATAGAAAGAGCCACAAAACTCGTGCAAACCGGTGCGAAAGTTGGCGTAAATTACCTAAAATATTACGGCGAAAAAATGGTGAATAGCGATTTAAGTCGTGATAAACTCAATGAAAACAATGCCGAAGATATTTATGACGGACTCAAAAGCCTCAAAGGAAGTGCACTGAAAGTAGCCCAAATGTTGAGCATGGACAAAAGTTTTTTGCCACAGGCTTATGTGGAAAAATTTTCCTTGTCACAATTTTCTGTTCCGCCCTTGTCAGCTCCTTTAGTCCTGAAAACGTTTAAGGCAAATTTTGGCAAAACACCTTATGAAATCTTTGACGAATTCAATGCCAATTCTGTGAATGCAGCCAGTATTGGACAAGTACATTTAGCCGTGAAAAACAATAAAAAATTGGCTGTAAAAATCCAATATCCTGGCGTTGCCAATAGTATTTCATCAGATTTGGCTTTGGTAAAACCCATTGCAATTCGAATGTTTAACCTTCAAGGCAAAGATTCTGATAAATATTTCAAGGAAGTCGAAGATAAATTGATTGAGGAAACCAACTATTTATTGGAACTGAAACAAAGTCAGGAAGTAGTTGAAGCTTGCCAGAAAATAGAAAATTTGGTATTTCCACAATATTATCCTCAGTATTCTTCAGAGAAAATCATCACGATGGATTGGATGACGGGCGTGCATTTGTCGGAATTTAAAAACAACAATCCGGAAATAGCCAACAAAATTGGACAAGCCCTTTGGGATTTTTATATGTATCAGATTCATATTTTAAGAAAGGTTCACGCTGATCCGCATCCTGGGAATTTTTTGGTAAATGCAGAAAATCAATTGGTGGCGCTAGACTTTGGTTGTATGAAACAAATTCCAAACGAGTTTTATGTTCCTTATTTCGAGTTAATCAACAAGGAAGTGATTGATAATAAAAACTTTTTTAAAGCAAAATTATTTGAACTAGAAATTCTTCGAAAAGATGATTCCGAAGACGAAATTGAGTATTTCACACAAATGTTTTATGATTTATTGTCGCTGTTTACCCTGCCTTTTCAATCGGAAACATTCGATTTTTCGGATGAAGAATTTTTCAAAAACATAGCCCAATTGGGAGAACGTTTTTCAAAAGACACGAATCTCAAGAAAATGAACGGCAATCGCGGCTCAAAACATTTTATTTATATGAATAGAACTTTCTTTGGTTTGTACAATTTAATGTTCGATTTGAAAGCCAAAATTGTGGTGAATGAATTTAAAAAATACCAAGATTGAAAAAAGAATTTTCGGATATTGAAAAAGACCGAATCATAGAAATGGCTTGGGAAGATAGAACTACTTTCGACGCTATTTGGATACAATTTGGTTTGAAAGAACAAGAAGTTATCAACTTAATGCGCAACGAAATGAAACCTTCCAGTTTCAGAATGTGGAGAGAAAGAGTACAGAGACGCAAGACAAAACACGAAAAACGGCGGGATTTTAGTGATAGAAGATTCAAAAGTAGCAGACAAAGACAAATCAACAACAACAAAATTTCGAAGAGATAGGTTTTTTAAAAGGCAGAAATTAGAAAGTAGCAAAAGATAAAAACAAATGAGAAACATAGTAATCATTGGCGGTAGCAAAGGAATTGGAAATGCCATTTTATTGCAACAATTAGAAAACAACCACGTGTATAACATTAGCAGAAATGCTCCAAATATTTCACACCCAAATTTAAAACATTTTGAATTGGATGTTTTAAAAGATAGTTTACCTGAAATAGAAAACGTGGATGTCTTGATTTATTGCCCAGGTTCGATTAATTTGAAACCCATTGGCAGTTTGAGCATCGATGATTTTAGGAATGACTTTGAAATCAACGTTATTGGAGCGGTAAAAACCATCCAAAAATATTTGCCTGCTTTGAGAAAAGGAACCAATCCTTCCATCGTTTTATTTAGCACCGTGGCAGCAAAACTGGGAATGCCTTTTCACGCTAGCATTGCTACAGCAAAAGCAGGAATCGAAGGTTTGGTAAAATCGCTTGGAGCAGAACTAGCTTCGGTGGTTCGTATTAATGCCATTGCTCCAACTATTACTGAAACTACATTGGCAGCAGGAATTCTCAGAAACGACCGAATGAAAGAAAATATGATGGAACGTCATCCCATGAAAAATTATTTGAAACCCGAAGAAGTGGCGAATATGGCGAATTACTTAATTTCTGAGCACGCCAAATCGATCTCGGGACAGGTTTTTGAAATGGATTATGGCATAGTCACTTTCAAACTATAAAAAAACAATTTAAATCAACCTATTTTCGACTTAAAAATTAAAATATGATAGCAAAACAAATAAAAAATTACGAGAAAATCGAAAAATACGATACGGAAACAACAGCCATATTAGCTGAAAATTACAGGTCAATAATAGAGAATTTAGGCGAGAATATTTACCGTGAAGGACTTGAAAAAACACCCGAAAGAGCAGCAAAAGCAATGCAATATTTAACTCACGGTTATGGTTTAGATCCTTTAGGTATTCTAAAATCGGCACTTTTTACTGAAGAGCACAAACAGATGATTGTTGTAAAAGACATTGAAGTTTATTCGATGTGCGAACATCATATGTTGCCGTTTTTTGGAAAAGCGCACATTGCCTACATTCCTGATGGAAAAATCGTTGGTTTGAGTAAAATTCCAAGAGTCGTGGATGCCTTTTCAAGGAGAATGCAAGTTCAGGAACGATTGACCGACGAGATAAAAAATTGCATTCAGGAAGCACTAAATCCTTTGGGAGTTGCCGTTGTGATTGAGGCGCAACATATGTGTATGTGTATGCGTGGCATTCAAAAACAAAATTCGGTGACCACAACTTCGTCCTTTAACGGAGCATTCGAAAAAAATAAAACCAGAAAAGAGTTTATTAGTTTGGTTTCGAATAAATTGAGTTAACTTTATCGGATTATGAAAATTCTCTTAACAGGCGCAACAGGTTATATTGGCAAACGACTTTTGCCGATTTTGGTAGGTCATGGACACGAAATCATTTGTTGTGTAAGAGACAAAAACAGGTTTTATACTCCAAAAGAGTTCTTGAATAACATCACAATTATTGAAGTTGATTTTCTGAAAACTGAAACATTATCGGCCATTCCAGAAGATATTGATGCTGCCTTTTATTTAATTCATTCTATGTCCAGTTCTGCAGATAATTATGATGAATTTGAAAGGATTTCAGCAGAAAATTTTGTTCAAAGAATCAATCAAACACAGGCAAAACAAGTAATTTATTTAAGTGGAATTGTTAATGACAAATCACTTTCTAAACATTTATCTTCGAGAAAAAAGGTGGAAGATGTATTGAATACAGGAAATTTTGCAATGACAACACTCCGTGCTGGAATTATTGTGGGTTCCGGCAGTGCTTCGTTCGAAATTATTCGGGATTTGGTCAACAAACTTCCCGTTATGATTACACCAAAATGGTTGAACACTAAATGCCAGCCCATTGCCATCAATGATGTGCTGGAATTTTTGTCTAAATCGCTCTTGAATCCCGTTACTTATGGTGAAAATTTTGACATTGGTGGCCCAGATATTCTTACTTATAAAGAAATGCTGTTGGGTTTTGCCAAAGCAACCAACGTAAAAAGATGGATTGTCACAGTTCCAATAATGACACCAAAATTATCTTCGTATTGGTTGTACTTTGTAACTTCAACTTCCTATAAATTGGCATCCGCATTGGTTAGCAGTATGAAAGTAGAAGTCATTTGTAAAGACAATCGAATCAATGAATTATTGAATGTAAAACCAATGTCCTACGAACTAGCTTTGTCTAAAGCTTTAAAAAAAGTGGACAAGGACAATGTGGTTTCGAGCTGGAAAGATTCCTTGGTAAGCGGCAGATTCAGTAGTAATATTACAGAATATTTAAAGGTTCCAAAGAAAAATTGTTTCATTGATCGACGAAAAAAACAAATAATAGATAGAACATTTACCATTGATAGAATTTGGTCGATTGGCGGAGAAACAGGTTGGTATTATGGCGATTGGCTTTGGAATTTAAGAGGTTTTATCGACAAATTATATGGCGGCGTTGGCTCTCGCAGAGGAAGAACTAACAAGCACGACATACATTCGGGTGACGCTTTGGATTTTTGGCGGGTTTTGTATGCCAATAAAGAGGAAGGAAAATTAATTTTATTTGCCGAAATGAAGTTGCCTGGTGAAGCTTGGCTTGAATTCAAAATTATCAATAATACTTTGTATCAATCCGCGACTTTTAGACCACAAGGTGTTTGGGGAAAACTGTATTGGTATGCTGTTTGGCCTTTCCACGGATTTATATTTCAAGGAATGTTGAATAAATTAATCCAATAATTTATTTCAAAATTCCCGCTTTGTACTTAGCAATTGCTCTAACTCTAGCGAATGCGTGATCGACCATTGGCTCTACATAACCTAAATCAAATTCTGAAATCCATTTTCGGATGTAAATTCCTTTTTCATCGAATTTTTTCAATTGAATTTCGGGATTAAAAACCCTGAAATAAGGCGCAGCATCGCAACCTGTTCCCGCTGCCCATTGCCAGTTTCCGACATTGGAAGCCAATTCATAATCCAATAATTTTTCTGCAAAATAAGCTTCTCCCCATTGCCAGTTAATCAACAAATGTTTGCAAAGAAAACTCGCCACCACCATTCGAACCCGATTGTGCATATAGCCGGTTTCATTGAGTTCGCGCATTCCGGCATCTACCATTGGATAACCCGTAGTTCCAGAACACCACCGTTTGAAATCTTCTTCGTCATTGCGCCATTGAATTCCGTCGTAAGCCGATTTAAAATTGCGAGTAACCACCTTTGGAAAACTAAACAAAATTTGCATAAAAAATTCCCTCCAAATCAGTTCACTCACAAAAACATCGTTTTTACGAACCGCCCAATTCACTAATTTCCGAATACTGACCGTTCCAAAACGCAAGTGTGGGGAAAGATATGTCGTTGTATTCAAAGCCGGAAAACCACGAGTTTCGTGATAAGTTGGCACATTTTTCAGGTTATGTGGAATGACTTTTATGGAACTTTCTTCAAAACCTATCTTTTCCAATGTTGGAAAAACGAAATTGTTTTTGTGGAAATTGGAGAACTTTTCACTAGTATCATATTCTCGAACAGGAGCCATAGATTTATATTTCTCCAACCACTTATTTTTGTAAGGTGTGTAAACGGTATAAGGCAATCCATCAGCTTTCACAATTTCTTTTTCCTCGAAAATCACTTGGTCTTTAAAAGAAAAACACTCTATTTTATTCGCTTTTAATAATTCACCAATAGCCAAATCTCTTTTGATGGCGTACGGTTCGTAATCTTTATTGAAGAACACTTCTTGGACATCGAATTCTTGAACAAGCTGCTGCCAAACCTCGCGAATTTTACCTTTTTTGACCAAAAGCGAACTTCCTGTTTCTTGTAATTTTGTATTAATTTTAGAAAGTGACTCGTGAATGAAACTCACTCTGGCGTCATTTATTGGCAAACTGTCTAAAATGTCTTCATCAAAAATAAACAAGGGAATAACCGGATATTCTGAATGTAGTGCGTGAAATAAACCAACATTATCCTCTAATCGCAAGTCTCTCCTGAACCAAAAAATGGTTATTCCCTGTTTATTCATTATTTAGAATTGAAAACTTTATTTACGGCTACAACTCGATAATCGAATATTTGTTTCAACTTATTTTTGACCACCAAAGTATTCATAATTCGACCAATAAAACCCAAAGGCAAAGCGTAATGAACCACATCGGTCATAATTGTTCCCTTCTCTGTTGGTTCAAAAAAATGTTTGTGATGCCAAAGTGCATATGGTCCGAAACGTTGTTCGTCGATGAAATATTCCTTGTCTTTCACGAAGGTGATTTCTGTAGTCCATGATAATTTTAAACCTGCAAGTGGTGACACTTTGTACTGAATAATTTGACCAGCATACATTGATTTTCCATCAAAATCCGTAATATTAAAACCCATTGTATCGGGAGTTATTTTCTGTAAATTCCTTGGACTCGAAAAAAAAGCCCAGCATTCTTCGATACTTGCATTGATGTGCTGAACAGTTTCTTTTTTATATACTTTCATTTTATTATTTTTATGTAAATCTTACAGATTAAATTCACTCATCAAAAAAAACGGTCTAATCCTTGTCCAATTTTTTCTATTTTTTCTATTTTATTAATCAAAATCAAACTCATCAATAACATCGAAAAAGCATAACCAATATCTTCAATTGGAATTGTTCCGAGTCGAATTCCTAAATTTTCTGCATTATTATAAATGACAACTGGCTCGTCTATAAAACTGCCTGTGAGAATTCCGTTAACGACTGAAAATGGGATTAAAACAATTAAAAAAGTAATGAAAAACGTATTTAAAATATGGGGAACTTTGAAAACCGTGTAAGTCAAAAGCAGGACCAAAACACTGTAATTTATAGTCGTATATAATTTATCAAAATGAAGGAAAATTGTTGGCAAAAGCATTAACATTAAAATCCAATAAATCACTTTTACCGTTTTATCCGTTAGTGAAACCTTTGGATAAAAATAATGAAAAGCGAAGTGAATAAATAGGCTTGCATATGGAATGCAGATAAAAAACAACCATTCTTCGACAGGTAAATCAAAAAATTCAATACCAGAGTGATAACGAGGATTGAAACTCCACACTCCTATTTTGGTAAAAATGACATCCCAAATAATAAAGAAAATTGCCGTGATAATGATCGCAGGAAATACTGCTTTCCACCTTTTTATATACTTCATCCTGCTTTCGAAACTATACAGAAATGGAATCACAAAAGACGCAATATTTAAAAAAAAGTATAATGACATATTATATTTTAAAATATTTAAAAGGCACAAACAACATTCCAAAACATTCTCCGTGTTCTTTTTCCAAGTGTTTGTGGTGCATTTTGTGCCCTTTGCGAAGGGCTATCAAATATTTATTTTTGGTGTTTTTGAACAACTTAAATCGTTGATGAATAAAGATGTCGTGTACGATAAAATAACTCAATCCATAAGCAAAAATTCCAAGTCCAATGAAGAATTTGTAATCAAAACCAGCCTCTGCCCCAAAGTAAAACAACAGAATACTAGGAATAGCAAAAATCACGAAAAACAAATCATTTCTTTCAAAAATATTAGCATATTTGGGTTGGTGATGATCTTCGTGCAAATACCACAAAAATCCGTGCATCACAAATTTATGCGTGCACCAAGTCACACATTCCATCAGTAAATAAGTAGCCAAAAAAATTAAAAAAAATATCATTTTTGAACGTTTTATCGTTTAACAAAAAGGTGAATTTAAACCAATTTCAATTTGTAAGATACGAAAGAATTGGCAAACAAAAGCCCTTTGGTGTAATTGGAAACTCGAATTCTTTCGCTTCCAATTTTATGGCAAGGCGTTGTTTCAAGTTTTCGCAATAATTTTTTATAATACACATACGCGGTGTAAACCCCGAATTTGGCTTCCAAAGGCAATTTTTTTATCCCTTGTAAAGCTACTCGAAAATCCTCTTGGATTTCTAAAATAATCATTTCTTTAGAAATTTCATCAAAAGAATTTAAATCGATTCCGGGAAAATAATTACGGTTCAAAACCAGATTATCGTCTTTCAAATCTCGCAAGAAATTCACTTTTTGAAAAGCGGACCCCAAACGCATTGCTTCACTTTTCAACTCTTCATATTTTTGCTCATCTCCTTTTACAAAAACCTTCAAACACATCAAACCGACCACATCAGCCGAGCCATAAATATATTCGTCATATTCCTGCTTGTTGTGATAATCCGATTTGATTAAATCCATTTTCATACTCTTCAAAAACGACTGAATCAAATCGTCCGAGATGTTATTTTTTTTCACCGTGTGCTGAAAAGCATTCAAAATCGGATTTAAACTAATACCAAATTTTTGCGCTTTGTAATATTCATTTTCAAAATCATTAATCAAAGTTTCTTTGTCAAAACCATGAAAAGAATCGACAATTTCATCGGCAAAACGCACAAAACCATAAATGCTATAAATGTCTTCTCTAATACTTGGCGCCAGCATTTTAACAGCCAACGAAAAGGATGTGCTGTAACTTTTGGTTACCAACACACTACATTTAAACGATACTTCATCAAATAATTGTTTCATAGCTATTAAATATTTGTAAATTGTTTTTTAATCAAATCCGACACTATTTTTCCTGAAATTATCGATGGTGGAACTCCTGGACCGGGAACCGTTAGTTGACCTGTAAAAAATAAATTCTTGACTTTTTTGCTAATAATTTTGGGTCTTAAAAAAGCCGTTTGAGTAAGAATATTGGCTAAACCATAAGCATTTCCTTTATATGAATTGTAATCTTTTACAAAATCATTGACACAAAAACTATCTTTGAAAATGATATTATCAGTAACTTTTTGATTAGTCAGTTTTTCAAATCTTGTAATAATATTATCGAAATATTTTTCTCTAATCGCAGCGGAATCTTTAATTCCTGGAGCTATTGGAATCAAAAATATTCCAGCTTCAGCTAATTCTGGAGCTACAGTATCATCGGTTTTGCTAGGAAAGCTAGCATAAAACAATGGTTTTTCAGGCCATTTTGGATTGTCATAAATATCTTTGGCGTGAACATCAAAATCTGTGTCGAAAAATAAAGTATGATGGGATACATTCTCTATTTTTTTATCGAAAGCTACATAAAATAATAATGAGGACGGAGCAAAAACTTTAGAATCCCAATATTTTTCGGAATATCCTCTGTGTTTTTCGTCCAATAAAGTTTCGGTATGATGATAATCGGCACCACTTAAAACCACATCAGAATGAATAGTTTCTCCGTTAGAAATGACACTTTTCACAACGCCTTTTTCAACATTTATTTTCTCAACATTTTGGTTGGTTTTTATTTTTACACCCAGTTCAGAGGCCAAAATATACATTGCCTTTACTACTTCGTACATTCCTCCTTTGGGATGCCAAGTTCCTAAACCAAAGTCCGCATAATTCATAAAACTATAAAATGATGGCGTATTCGATGGTTTTGCTCCGAGAAACAAAACCGGAAATTCCATAATTTGTTGCAGCCGATTGTTTTTTATTTTTTTTCGGACAGCAGTTCTAATTGTACTAAAAAACTGATTGGCTTTCTTAATTGTAACTGGCGTAATCAATTCGGTAATGGAAATTCCTGGTCTGTAAACCAGATTTTTGATGGCTACATCGTAATTATGCTTTGCATTATCCAAAAATGATTCTAAATGTTTGGAACTTCCCGTTTCTTCTTTTTCAAAAACATCAAAAATATCAGGCAAATTGTCTGGAATTTTAATCGAATCCAAATCCTCGAAATACACTTCATAAGCCGGATTTAATTTTTCGAGATGATAATAATCCGATGGTTTCTTGCCGAAATCTGCAAAAAATTTCTCAAATACATCTGGCATCCAATACCAAGTTGGACCAATATCAAAAGTGAAACCATCTTTGACAAATTGTCTTGCTCTCCCACCTACAGTCGGGTTTTTTTCAAGAATTGTAACATCAAAACCTTCCTTCGCCAAATAGCAAGAAGCAGCTAAAGACGAAAATCCTGAACCTATTATAGTAATTGTTTTTTTCATTTGTTTAGCAAATATATAAAAAAGTTAAACAAAAAACAAATGTTAACAATAAATTATAATTCTTGTACTAAATCAGAAATAGAATTAAATATAGAAATTTTGCTAGATAAGTTTGTAGTATCTATAAATTCAGTCATTCTGCCCAGAAACCAAACCTGTGAATTAGTATCAATTATTTTGGCAGAAACTTCATTAATATAGTTCTGAATATCGTCTTTTGTAGGCTGAACGGTTAAATAAGAAATATAAATTATGTCGTCAAAATAATTTTTCATATCCTTTAAACTATCAACAGGAACGCTCTCGCCAAGGTAGATTGTCTTATAACCATTTAGCAAAATTTCGTAATTTAAATACATTAAACCCAATTCGTGAATTTCATTTTCAGGAAGATATAATACAAAAACTTTATCATTTCTTGTAGGCTCTAAAATTTGGACTTTTTCGGTATTTATCAGTAGCTTCTGCTTTATTAAAAAAGAAATAAAATGTTCTTGAGCTGGAGAAATTGTACCCGATTGCCACAACAAACCTATTTCATTCATCAATGGAATAACAACTTCATAAAAGACTTCTCGAAATGTTTTTTCAGAAAGCAAGTTGTTATATGTGTTGAAAAACAAAGCTTGATCAAAGTTTATCATTGCCATCTTGAAGGCATTCAGCGCATGATTTTTTGAATTTTTTTCAGATATAATTTCCCGAACGAGAAGTGCTATTTTTTCTGTTGGAAATTCAGCAATTCTGGAAATTTTATACCCATAGTTGTTTAACAGAACAACATTTAAAAGCTTTTGTAGATTAGGTAAATCATAGCTTCTTATATTGGTATCTGTCCGCATTGGTTCCAAAATAGTATACCGTTTCTCCCAAATTCGGATCGTGTGTGCTTTTATACCAGAAAGATTTTCTAAATCTTTTATACTAAAAACAGATTTGACATTGTTTATCATTTATGTAAATTTAATAAACAAATATATAAAAATATTTGACAATTACGAAACTATGTCAAAATCAGAACAGAAAAACGTTGGGAATTATTGCTTAATGACTTTTTTGGTAATAAATCCATTGTCATCATAAATCGAAATAAAATAAACACCACTGGAATACACGCTCCAATCTGTATTTATTGTTTCCGATTTTTGTTTTAAATCATAAATTAATTTACCAGAAACATCGAAAATTTTAATCCCACTCATTGGTTTTGTTGTTTGAATACTTAAAAAATGAGTAACCGGATTTGGATAAATAGCTATTGTAGTTTCGTCAAATGAATTGGTTGCTAAAGTTGCATTAGATGCTGTCCAACTTGTTGCCTGATTATTATCCATCTCAGTACTTATCAATTGCAAATAACTTCCAGTTCCATCAGCAGCAATTGGCCAAGGCAATGCGTCAAAATATTCTACGGAATCAATGGTGTTTCCAAAACCATCGGCTAAAACTATTTTTTGAGAACTATTGGATAAATTTCTAGTAAATTGCCCAAAAGCGGCAATGCCATATTTAGCCTGAAAAGCAGCAGAATTACTGGCTAAATAAATACTTCCACCAGCAAGGACTGATGAATAAGCAGGAAACTGATAACTCAATCCTAATTCCTTAAAGTAAATTCCTGTAAGGCTTACCGAAGCACTACTAGTATTTTTAATCTCAACAAACTCAAGAGTATCACTTTCTGTAGATGTAGCTCCTTGAGGATTATAATTTATTTTATTGATAACAAGTTGTGGAATGGAAACAGTATTGCAACCTGTAAAAGAACCCAAATTAGTAGTCATCCAAGAAATTCTATTCGACAACCACACTTTTAAATTACTGATTTCAGTGGTTTGATTTGGAACGGTAGACCATTTTTGCTGTTCCCTAGCTTTGGCTTCACTAATTAACGCTACCGATTGGTCAATAAATTGCACAATACTATTATAATTCAAAGGCTGACCAGTTTGTGTAAGTTCGTTCCATCTTTTAGCCAAATAACATTTATACGTTGGATTATTGTATAAATCTCTCCAGAATTTTCCTCCTTCATTATCACCATTGGCAAATTGCCAAATATTATAGTGACTCCTATCAAATCCCCAAAGAAACAAATCGTTACCATACGTTAAATTGAAATCCCAAATAGGTCCAGCGCGAAGTTTACCAACTCTGTCCTTATGAAAATAAGTGCTGTATTGATACCCATCCGCATTAGAGGCCAACTCATTGACAAGCATAAAATCAACAAAGGACGGAACGTCAATAACAGAAGGATAGCCCGTGATTAAATCAACGTTATTAGTATGCGAAGTCGTTTCTAAATTCAAAAACTGGTTGTAAATATAGGAATTTTGCTGAGTAGTAACAGCCTCTGGTTTTGGTAATTCGTGAATGAAATCAGTCCAGCCAGCATAAGAACCCATAGTCCATGCGACCGGATCGCCACTGGTAGTTTTATCGGATTTTGTAATGTAACCGCCCGATACATTTGGCAAAGCACTATCTGTCGCGGCAATTTTTAACACATTTACACGACTTGTTCCTGCTTTTATTTTTTCCTGCATTACATACAATCCTTTATATTCTCCGTTTATCACCAATTCACAATAAACGGTTCGAGTTGCATATTCCCCTATTTGTCTGGATAAATTATAAGACAAATAATCTCTAATAAGCGATGGGTCAAATGCTAATCCATTCAAAATCCAATCATTTTCACTTGGCATTCCCAACAAACTGACATTATTATTGCTGACATTATCAGCTTTTAAGGTAGTCAAACCGTACCCTTTTTTGGGTAAAGACTGCGAAGATGAACCTCTGATTTCTATGCCAATTCGGCCATTATAATTTAAAAATGCAGTACTATTGACATCCGAAAGATAATTTCTACTTCCATCGGGATGTTTGATTACCTTCATACTTGCCAATATTTTGGGATCATCCAATATCGGTAATGGTTGATTATTACTGTCCAAATCTGTTGTAATAATAACAATGGGCAAATTACTGTCTGTAAAATTTTGGGCTGAAATAGGGCAAGAAGCAACCATGGCAATCCACAAAATAATTCCAGAGATTATTTTAAACTTCAAAAAATATAATTTTGACATAACACATTTAATTTACCTCAAATATAATAATAACACGGCGATCTACAGGCACTTATTTAATCTATTTGAGGCTAACACAATGAGAATTCATAAGTTTATTTCAATAAAATAAATTTATTCATTTCATACAATTGAAAATAAGATTATATTTGAAATTATAGTTCAATTTAATAAAACAAAACAATGACAACTACAGATATAATCGGATTTATTGGAGTAACCATTTTATTGATAGCTTATTTTTTAAATTTAACTAACAAACTCCAAAAAGATAGTTTAGTTTATTTACAAATGAATTTTATTGGAGCAGGTTTGGCTTGTTTAGCGTCCGTTTTAATGAAGTATTTGCCCTTCATTATTTTAGAAGGCTGTTGGACAGCGGTTTCTGCTTTTGGAATATTAAAATTTATAAGATCAAAATAAAATCAGGAAAATAAAACATATAAAACCTTAATTTACAATAAGCCATTTTTAATAGCCTACCTTACCAAAAAAAATGGCAATCGAACAAAAGGTTCGACTGGTCGAAGAATTATTCGACCGTCTGGAAAGGGAAATTACCACTTTCAAATCCGAAACTAGTTTGCATTGTCTCACAGGATGTGGCAAATGCTGTTCCAAACCCGACATTGACGCATCGCCTTTAGAATTTTTACCTTGGGCTTTTCATTTATGTTTGAATGGCAAAGCCGAAGAAGTTTTAGTAGCATTAGACCACTCATCAACTTCTACTTGCCATATTTACCGTCCACTTTCGCTTTTAGAACAGCACAACGGAAAATGCAGCGACTACCGCTATCGTGGATTAATTTGCCGACTTTTTGGCTATGCTGCCAGTAGAGACAAATATGGTGAACTCCGTTTGGCCACCTGCAAAATCATAAAAGAAGACCAATTAGAAAACTACAACAACGCCGAAGAAGCCATTAGCAAAGGACTTTATATACCTATTTTTACCGATTATTACATGCAGTTATCCCAAATTGATTACAGATTGGCGACAACCATGCTTCCCATAAACGAAGCCTTAAAAATAGCCATCGAAGAAGTCTTGCATTATTATGCTTACCGACCGTTTCCGGGAGATCTAAAAACTCCTGCTTAAATTTCATAAATATAAATGTATAAAACTTAGACTTCGATAAACTGAACTGAATTTTCTAAAATAATATGAAATGAGTTTCTAACATTTTAACTAAGTATATTAACACACAAAAAGCCCAAAAGGGCCTTTTTTACTATCTAAAACTAAATTTTATTTACTCAAATACATTTTTCTTCTTGAATATAATTCATAAAACTGGTCGTCTTTTAAATCGTCAATAAACAAGATGCTTTCACCGGTGGATTTCATTTCTGGTCCCAAAGCTTTGTTCACGTTATGAAACTTGCTGAAAGAGAAAACCGGTTGCTTGATGGCAAATCCTTTCAACTGGGGATTAAATTTGAAATCTGTTACTTTATTCACGCCTAACATCACTTTCGTAGCATAATTTACATAAGGCTCTCCGTAAGCTTTCGCAATAAAAGGAACGGTACGAGAAGCTCTCGGGTTTGCTTCGATGATATAAACAATATCGTCTTTTATCGCAAACTGAATGTTGATTAAACCAACGGTTTGCAGAGCCAAGGCGATTTTCTTAGTATGATCTTTTATTTGCGTCATTACAAATTCACCCAAATTGAACGGAGGCAAAGTAGCGTTACTATCTCCAGAATGCACTCCACAAGGCTCGATGTGTTCCATTATTCCAATGATGTACACGTTTTCACCATCGCAAATTGCATCGGCTTCGGCTTCGATTGCTCCATCTAAATAATGGTCCAAAAGCAATTTATTGCCTGGAATCGTTTTCAATAAATTGATCACATGTTCTTCTAATTCCTGTTTGTTGATTACGATTTTCATTCCTTGACCACCCAAAACATAAGAAGGTCGAATCAATAATGGAAAATCCAAAGTGTCTGCCAAAGCGGAAGCCTCGTCAGCCGTTTCGGCAATTCCAAATTGTGGGAAAGGAATTTTTAATTCGGATAAAAGTTCGGAAAATCTTCCTCTATCTTCGGCTAAATCCAAAGCGTCGAAACTGGTACCAATGATTTTAATTCCGTATTTGGCTAATTTCTCGGCAATTTTCAAAGCCGTTTGTCCACCTAGTTGTACGATAACGCCTTCCGGTTTTTCGTGTTGGATAATATCGTAAATATGCTCCCAAAATACCGGCTCGAAATACAATTTATCGGCCGTGTCAAAATCAGTCGAAACCGTTTCTGGATTACAGTTAATCATTATGGTTTCGTAACCACATTCTTTGGCAGCCAAAACACCGTGAACGCAAGAATAATCAAATTCAATTCCTTGTCCAATTCTATTTGGACCTGAACCCAAAACAATTATTTTCTTTTTATCGGTTACCATACTTTCGTTGTGAACGTATCTTTCTCCGTTTGCTTTTTCGATTTCGGCCTCAAAAGTCGAATAATAATAAGGTGTCAAAGCCTTGAACTCGGCAGCGCAAGTATCCACCAATTTGAACACACGATTGATGTTCATTGACATACGCAAAGCGTGAATTTGACTTTCCAGACAACCCAACATATGAGCAATTTGACGGTCGGCAAAACCTTTTTGCTTGGCTTCTAAAAGCAATTCTCGTGGCAAAGTTTCCAATTTGAAATTGGATATTTCTTTTTCCAAAGTATACAATTCCTCGTATTGTTTCAAAAACCACATGTCGATTTTTGTAATTTCGTGAATTCTCGAAAGCGGAATTCCCAATGCAATGGCATCATAAATTACGAAAACACGATCCCAACTCGCAAAAGTCAGTTTCTCAATAATTTGTTCGTAGTTTTTATATCCTTTTCCGTCAGCTCCAAGCCCATTTCTCTTGATTTCCAATGATTGAGTTGCTTTGTGTAAGGCTTCTTGAAACGAACGTCCAATTCCCATAACTTCACCAACGGATTTCATTTGAAGTCCCAAAGTTCTATCGGCTCCTTCGAATTTGTCGAAATTCCAACGTGGTATTTTTACAATCACATAATCCAAAGTTGGTTCGAACAGCGCCGAAGTTGATTTGGTGATTTGATTTTGCAATTCATCTAAATTATAACCCAAAGCCAATTTCGAAGCAATTTTTGCAATAGGATAACCCGTCGCTTTTGATGCCAAAGCCGAGGATCGAGACACTCGAGGATTGATTTCAATCGCCACGATATCTTCTTTTTCGTCTGGCGAAACTGCGAATTGCACGTTACAACCTCCAGCAAAATTCCCAATGCTACGCATCATTAAAATCGCATAATCACGCATTCTTTGAAAAGTTGTGTCAGACAAAGTCATTGCCGGCGCAACCGTTATTGAATCTCCGGTATGAATTCCCATTGGATCCATATTTTCGATAGAACAAATAATAACTACGTTATCGTTTTTATCTCGCAATAATTCCAATTCATATTCTTTCCAACCCATCAAAGCCTTGTCAATCAAGACTTCGTGTATTGGAGAAGCTTCTAAACCACGAGTTAAAAGTTCGTTGAAATCTTCTTTTTTATAAACAATAGCAGCTCCAGTCCCACCAAGTGTAAACGAAGGACGAATTACTAATGGAAAACCAAATTCCTGCGCAATTTCTTTTCCTTGAAGGAAAGAAGTAGCCGTTTTTGCTGGTGCTGATGGAACTCCAATTCTTTCTAATAGTTGTTTAAATTGCTCTCGGTCTTCGGTAATATTGATGGCATTTACATCAACACCAATTAATTTTACTCCAAAATCAGTCCAAATTCCTTTTTCATCCGCTTCCAAGCAAAGATTCAAAGCGGTTTGTCCTCCCATTGTTGGCAAAACAGCATCAATTTGTGGATGTTCTTTTAAGATTTGGATAATTGATTTAGTGGTCAAAGGCAATAAATAAATATGATCGGCCATCGATGGGTCGGTCATAATGGTTGCTGGATTCGAGTTAATCAAAATAACTTCAATTCCTTCTTCGCGAATAGAACGCGCCGATTGGGAACCTGCATAGTCAAATTCGCAAGCTTGACCAATTACGATTGGACCTGAACCTATTATTAAAACCGATCTTATGGAGTTGTCTTTTGGCATTGTAGTGTAGTTTGTTGTTTTTATTTTTAGTTTAAAGTTTCAGGTTTAAAGTTACTCAACAAACTTGAAACCTGAAACTTGAAACCTTTTTAACGATAAGGTATAAAAAAAGGCGATACTAAAAAAAGTAACGCCTTTATGATGTTTATAGAAACATTATTTTTTATGTCTTGGTTCGCAA
>JAAFGY010000024.1 GCA_010365135.1 Flavobacterium sp. | reverse complement strand
TATTTTTAGATTTCACAGGATGTTAAAAAAAATGATGATTATCATTCAATAATCACCATTTTAATTTTATTTTGAGCATAGATTAAAATCTATATCTAACACTAAAGGCTACATCTGGACCAAAATTATTATCTCTATATTTATCAGAGTTAAAATAAAGTTCTGGACGAATATCTAATGCCAACTGGAGTGGAATATCAAAGTTGTATTCTATTCCTACATCTCCGGCAGCAAATAGTATTGCCCCATTGTCGTCATATGTTATTCCGTCTTTTTTGTAGTCCTGGCTCCAACTTCCTACACCACCACCAACACCAGCAAACCAATAAAATCCTTTGTCAATATTCCAGGTCCATTGGTAAATTCCTGCTAATTTAAAAGCATCATAATTAGGAGTGTTTCTGAAACCTAAATCTAACTCTAATCTGTTACTTTGAGTTAATTTTCTTTGATAAGAAATTTCCCCTCCGAAACCATCATTGTCGCCCAATCTTAATCCGATGGCATTATTTGAGATTTCCTGAGCCTGAGCTCCAATTGCTAAACCAAATAGCATAGTTGCTAATAAAATAATCTTTTTCATAATTTTTGTTTTTTTGTTTTTGTTTTTTGTTTTATTTGTTTAATACTATATTTCTCCAATAATTTTATATAATTCCTCTTTAGTTTTGCCTAGTTTTGCTTGAATCCTCCCTAACATTTCTTCCTTCTTCCCTTTCACTATTAACAAGTCAGTATCCGTCAACGCAGCAAATTTTTGTTTCAGTTTAGCTTTTTGTTCTTCCCAATTTGCTTTTAGTTCACTCGTATTCATTTTCTTTTATTTAGATGTGAATGAATTTTCACAACATTACAAAGATGATGGTATTAGAATGAAAAAGTGTTATATAACATAATAAAAAAGTTACAATATTCACAGATTTACACCATCTAGGACCGCATTATTAGAAGTACAGACTTCGAGAGATTAGAATTAACTTTAACGGGAAAGTTAATGAGACGTATTATTTTCATCATGCCCTTCTTCGATTTCTTCTTCAAGTTCTTGGACTTGCTCGACCAATTCAGCATATTCTCGGGACAATTCTGTGATTTCGCGTTCCGTTTTTTCTTCGGCATTAATTACTGAATTGTTAGCTGATTCGTGGGATGAAACCAATTCATTTATTTTTAAATGCAACGAAGCTGAAAATCTATTGAATGATTTTTGAATTATAAATAAACTTAAAAAAGTAACCCCAAAGATGATGTCTCCAATAATTTGATGAACATCGCGCGTCGTAAATATATTGTTGATCCACCAGAACAAAACCAAACATACTGCCAAAATAAAAGTAATGGAGTTACCAAGAATGGCGGTGGCCAAAGAAACTAGTCTTTCAAATAGTTTCTCGGTTAAATCGTAAAGGTCTCTTGTTTTTCTCAATTTTATTGTGGTCTATATTATGATTTTCGTTGTAGTCCTTTAGCACCGTTTCTACTGGTCCATACTAATCTTGCAGTGTTTTACGATTCATTTCTGGATTTTCTACAATGGAAATTATAATTGGCATTACAAAAATAAGTTTTTAACTACCAGCTATTCAATGGTGTTTAATTTTCCCAAGGAGTGTAATCATATAGATTGTCCTTTTGAGCTTTTACAGAACATCCGCTAGCTCGATTATAATATTCTTGCTCGCGCTGATTGGCAACTTCAGTATAAGACAATGCCGCAGCTTGATGCCGTTTTGCTCTACCAGTACGGTTAGTAATCATATTGTTGTTTTCGTTTGAAACATCGATTGAATTGGCTGAAGTAATTAAGTCTCTATTCGCTGTCATTTTGGCTGGATTTTTTCTTGTAAATGAATTATCATTATCCAACAAAGATGATCAGCAACAGGAACATAAATGTTATACAACTTTTAAAATAAGTTACAATATTTACATATTAACATTTAATTACAAGTAATAGTAATTTTTACTCTTTTTTATTAGAGCCTTTTACTAGCAATATTCCCCCGGCGACAAGTATGACTATGCCAAGAATAGGAGTCCACTGAACAGGATGATTTTTCTGGGTGTTAATATTTATCGGTCCAATATCGACCACTTTTTCTGTAGTTACATAGTTAAAACCAGTGTAGATTGTCATTAGAATTCCAATAACAACCAATGCTATTCCGATACCTTTTGTATTCATTTTTATCTATTTTTTATCCTTCGGCTCTTCCTGTTTTTGTAATTCTTCTAATTTCTTTTCCTCCGCTTTTTTCTTTTTGTTGAAATACCCTTTCAACAAAAAATTATTCTGGGCTGCTTTTAGAGTTTCATTTAGATTTTTTGTCCCAGCTTGAAGATTGGTCATCATTGAATCTAATTTTACACCCATACTTTCATCATTTACTAATTTTGAAAGTACCCCGTTTCCGTTATTCATGCTGGTTGTAAATGTGGAAAATTGCTTAGTACTCGTTTCAAGATTTGCTAAAGTATTTTTCAAGCTATTGGCAAATTCTTTATCACTCATCAATTTAGACAAAGTTCCTTCACCATTATTCATGGTGTAGGTAAATTTGGCCAATTCAGCAGTAATAATTCCAGCATTATCCAAAGTGGTTTTTACACTTATCATCAAGTCTTCCATTTCTAAAGCAGTTTTGGAAGCGATAAAAGAGTTGTCTTCGATCACTTTATTGGAAGAACTTCCAGGAGAAATAGTCAGCACTTTGTCACCCATTAATCCATCAGAACCTATGCTTGCAGTTGCATCTGTTTTAATATATTTTTGTACATCTTCTTCAATAGTCAAACCTACCACTACGCTGGAGTCGTTTACTATTTGAATTTCGCTTACTGTGCCGACATTTATCCCTGAAAAACGGACATTATTTCCCACTTTTAGTCCACTAACAGTTTTAAACTTTGACTTTAATTGAAAAGTGGAACCAAACAAATTTTGTTGTTTTCCAACGAAATAAATGGTCAAGGTAAATAGTATTAATCCAATTATAACAAACATTCCTAATTTCATATTTGATCCAGTATCTTTACTCATATTTTATAATATTTTAGTTTTAAATAAAAAAGGAACGCACCCATTGGTCGTCACTTTTTTCTAATTCGGCATAAGTGCCTTCCGCATTAATAAGTCCTTCTTTCAGAATTAAAATTCTGTTGCCTGTCGTCTTTGCGCACTCCATGTCGTGTGTTATGATGATAGAGCTTGTTTTGTATTTTTTTTGAACTGATGATATCAATTCGCTAATTTCTCTAGAAGTAATGGTATCTAAACCCGAAGTGGGTTCGTCGTACAAAATAATTTCGGGATTTACTATTATGGCTCTTGCCAATGCGATTCTTTTTTCCATCCCACCAGATAATTCGGCAGGCATTTTGTCTATAGCTTCTTTTAAACCAACGCTATCCAATGCTTCATCAATTTTGCTTTCAATTTCCGATTCGGATAAATTGCGAGTATGATGTTTTAATGTAAATCGCAAATTTTGTCGTACGGACATCGAATCATATAAGGCGCCATTTTGAAACATAAAACCAATTCTAGTTCTTATTTTGTTGAGATCCTCGTCATTTAAATTGGTGATTTCTTCGTCAAATATTTCAATTTGCCCTTCATCGGCTTTCACCAAGCCCACCAAACATTTTATAGTTACTGATTTTCCAGAACCAGAACGACCAAGTATTACTAAATTTTCTCCTTTGTTTACTGTAAGATTGACTCCTTTTAAAATGGCATTTTCCCCAAAAGATTTATACAAGCTTTTAATAGCTATAATAGGTTTTGCTGCTTCCATAATTTAGAATAATAAGTCGGTTAATTGAACAGCAAACATATCGATAATAAAAACAGAAAGCGAGGCTGCAACTACTGCTTCGTTTGCTGCAACTCCTACGCTTGCAGTTCCGTTTGAGGCATTAAACCCCTTATAAGAACCGATTAGCCCTATGAAGAACCCGAAGAAAAAGGTTTTAATAAATGCGGGCAATAAATCTAAAAACTCAAGATGCTCTAATACATCAGAGAAGTAACGGAACAAAGTCATACTTCCGTGTATGTTGTAACCAACATATCCTCCATAAATCCCAATAAAATCGGCATAAATTACCAATAATGGAATCATAAGAGTTGTAGCTAAGATTCGGGTAACCACTAAATATTTATAAGGATTTATTGCCGAAACTTCCATAGCGTCTATTTGCTCTGTTACTTTCATCGACCCCAATTCGGCTCCAATCCCTGATGCAATTTTACCGGCACAAATTAAGGCCGTAATTACAGGAGCAATCTCTCGGATTATCGACAAGGAGACCATACTGGGCAACCAAGATTCGGCTCCAAATTTTAACAAAGTGGGCCGAGATTGAATGGTCAAAACCAATCCCATGATAAATCCGGTAATCGTTATTAATGGTAATGTTTTAAATCCAACAGCAAAGCATTGCCGTTTAAATTCTCTAAACTGAAAGGTGGGTTTAAAAAGTTCTTTAAAAAACCTTAGAGTAAATTGCGTCATATTACCCGCATCAATAAAAATATTTTTTAGATATATATTCAAAATAGTTCTGTTTTTTTTACTTTTATTATAATTATTTGTAATCGTTTTGAATTTGTACTTTTTTGAAAACTATTCTTTAGAAAAATAGCTCTTTACAAAATCATCTTTTTGATTAGCTGTCATTTTATCTGTTTCTTTAATCTCGATTTTTATATTTACAAAACTCTCGTCTTCGCTTAAGATATCAAATAATTCTACTTTAGCATTCGTTGGGCCAAACAGTAAAACTCGTTTATATCCTTTAATAACTTGACTCAGCTTTTTATAATAAATAAAAAGTTGTTTTTGCTCTTTCGATAGCATCAGATTTTCACTTATCACTGAAATTTCCATTTTTTTTGGAGGGGAGACTTTAGATTCAATAGTTTTTATTTCAAAAGGATTTGAAGTAAACTCCATTATATACGCAATTGAATGATCCATCCATATCCCCAATTTGTTTTTGGATTTCATAATGTTGTTTTTATTATTTCCAATGAAAACTCATTTATTTTGGCATGCTTACAGATTAATTATCAAACGATAAAGATGAGTGAATTAAACTCAAGAACTGTTACACAACTTTAAATAAAATTTACAACATTCACACTTTTTTGCAGGAATTTCTATTGCAAAATTCCTATAAAAAAGAAGCTGTTTCCAAGAAACAGCTTCTAACCAAAAACCAAATCTAACTAATTAATTCTAATAAAATGTTTTTATTAAAAATCTTTTGTTGGTTGTTAATTCAAATACCTTCTCAGAATCCAAGCAATGGATTCGTGCTGTTGAAGGATACCGGTTAACAAATCTGCGCTTCCAGCGTCGTGATTTTCATCAGCGCATAAATCGATGTCTTTTCGCAATTCCGAGATGAGTGTTTCGTGATCCGAAAGCAACTCTGAAAGCATTGCTTTCTGAACTGGATATTTGTTGGGATGTTCTACAATTCTAGAAAGCAACGAAAACTCGTTCATTGTCCCGATCGTTTTCCCGCCTAATTTGCCAATACGTTCCGCAACGATATCAATAATAGCTTCTAGTTCCGTGTATTGTGCTTCGAATAATTTATGCAATTCCATAAAGCTTTCGCCGGCAACATTCCAGTGAAATTTTCTGGTTTTAATGTACAGCGTTACTTCGTCAGATAAAACAACGGACAACAAAGTGTTTACTTTTTGCAAATTGTTTTCAGTAATTCCAATTTTAGGTATCATACTACTTTATTTTATTTGTTTAATTTTCAATAATTTAGATATCAGAAGAATTGTGAAAATAATCAATGTCATTTGTTAGTACCAAAAAACTTAATTTTTTTGGTGAGCATCTTCTTCTCTTGACTAAACAACACTGATTATTTTTTTTAACCAAATTAATTTTTAGAATAATTCTAAAAATCATCGATGTTATTTATTAGTACCAAAAATTTAATTTTGGTGAGGTGCTTCTTCTCTTGACTAAACAACATTGAATATTTCAATTTAGAAAGTATGGCTAATTATTTTCTACAGTAAAATTGCATAAATTGAAGGTTTAATTTGTTATATAACTTTGGACAAAACTTATATAATTCCTAGGTTTTTATCTACTAAAGTTTTAAACTCTTGGCTTTCAATCTATTTTTTCTAGAAGCATCTTTTTTATCAACCCTAGTTTTATCTTTAGTGCGCAAATATTTTTCCATAGTAAGTCGCGCCATCAAATAACTCACAGTAGATTCGGCTCCTTGATTCAAGTTGATGTAAGTATCCTCTAATCCATCATAACAACCTCCAGTGCAAGGATTGTACATAATTTGATGCAAATGATTGTTTCCCAAAAACCAACTAAAAGCCGTTTCCATTTTTTGCAAATACCCTTCTTCTTTGAAAACCTTATGAAATTTACGGAAAGCAAGAACAGTATAAGCTACATCTATAGGTTGTTCTCCACCTACTTTATCTGGATTTAATTCCTCGTCTCTGTTTAGCCAACCCTGGTTTGATATCACTTTTATACCATTGTTGGTGTACGTTTTTGACAATAAGAAATCGAAAGATTCTTTTGCAATGTCTTTATAAATTTCCTCAGATGTGATCAAATAGGCGCACAAAATTGCCTCGGGCAGAATACTGTTGCCATAAGTGAGAGAACCCTCGAACCATTGCCAGTCCTCAGTTGCTTCTTGTTTGTACCGTTGTACCAATTTGTTGGACATATCTTGCAGTATAAGTTTATTTGGAATTGAAGTATGATTCAAATTACTATAATAAATTCCTTTTATAATGAAAGCCATAGCTCGGCTAGAAAGAATATTCCGAGCATTATTTAAGGCTTCTTCCATAATAAATACGGCATTTTCAATTATTTTTTTAGGCAAAATATCTCCTAAAGCAATTAAATATCCCAAAGCCCAAATGGCTCTTCCATTGGCGTCGTCTAGGTTTTCGCTATTTTGTTCCGTAAAGCTTTGATTTTTATCGACATAATTCAAAAAACGTCCGTCAGATTGAAAACAGTATTTTATAAAGTTGAAATAAAGGATAATATATTCTAAATCAGTTTCATCCTTTGTTAATTCAAAATGTTGACACATGGCAACCAAAGCTCGCGCATTGTCGTCCAAGGTATAACCTGACTCTAAATCGGGTTGATTGATTATTGAAAATTGAATCATTCCAAAATCGGTGGTCATATTTTTGAAATGATGGAGGTTGATTTCAGGAATTTTATACTGCAAAGCTATTTTTCCTCCTGATATTTTGTCGAACAAGGTAGCGTGCGATATAGCCGAGTTTTCCCAAGCAGTTGGCGCTAATTTATGAATACCTTTTCTAGCAATTTTAGTGCGCAATGGCTCATCTTTTAGCAAAAGGATCACTTGTTCTGCTAACTGTTTTGGGTTTTCAAAATCGTTAATAATTCCGGCTCCGTCTTGCAATACTTCAATTGCGTGCGGAATTGGAGTTGAAATAATAGGACAGCCGCAGCTAATAGCATAGGCAAATGTGCCACTGACCGCTTGATTTCTGTCTTTGGAGGTAAAAAGATAAATGTCTGTCAGTTGTAAGTATTCTAACAATTCATCCAGAGGTACATATTTATTGATAAATTTTACATGTTTTTCTAATCCCAAGGCAATAATTTGGGCTTCCAGGGAATTTCGATATTTTTCGCCCTCATTTTTAAAAACCGTTGGATGAGTTTTCCCAATGACAAGAAATAATACATCTGGTTGTTCTTTGACAATATTTTGTAATGCGTCGATAGAAGTTTCAATCGATTTTCCGGAACTTAACAATCCAAAAGTTGAAATGATTTTACGTCCCGTCAATCCGTATTTTTCTTTAAGAACTTCCTTATCCGAATGTTTCACTAAATGCGTTCCGTGTGGAATTACCGTAATTTGATCCGGCGAAACGGCATAATCGGCTTCTAATATTTTCGCAGAAGTATTTGTCATCACAATAAAAGAATCTGCAACCGCATTGATGGCTTCAACATGATTTTTAAGCTCTTCATTTGGATGAGGTAAAACGGTATGAAAAACGACAACTTTGGGTTTACGAATCAACTTTAAAAAGGCTACAAAGTCCCTTTCATTCCCTCTAAAAAATCCAAATTCATGCTGAATTAAGAGAATTTCAATAGATTTATTATCATTGATATGTTCTGCTAATTCAACATACATTTGATGATTGTCAGTTTCTAAAATGGAATATAACTTATCCTTATAAATGTGCTTTTCAAATTTCGATTCTAAAGCGACAATTTTCAACGCAAAGGATTTGGTGAATTTGTGATTCAATGCTGCAATTAAATCTTGTGAATAGGTTGCAATACCACATTCTCGGGGCGGAAAAGAGGTAATAAATAAAATCTCCGGCAATTTGATTTTAGATGTTTTACCACCGAGTTTCTCCTCCAAACTCTTATTAATTTGTTTATTTATCGAACCCAAATGGTGGGAATTGATTATCATATTATTATTTCTCATCGCGTTTTTATTTAGCATTAATACTTGTAACAATTCGGTCTAATTCAGTGATGCGTACGCTATTCTTGCATTGGTAGCACCATAATAAATGTATAAAATCAACAACAGAAGTTCCCATTCGAAAGCATCCATTATTTACTCTCTTTTTCAATTAAATTTCCCCAGTTTTGAATAAGTCATAAGGCATCGAGTTGCTTCTATTTGGGTTGAAGCACAATAGTTTCCTTGTTGTGGCTTAAGTATTTTTGCCCCTATTCTGTAGAAATTCCAGCGAATCAAATTGAACCATAATTTGTATTTTAGAAACAATGATTTAGTCTTTTCCTTTGAATTCTAAAGGTCTAGTTTATAGCGCCATAAAAGTTATATAACTTTCATGAAAAATTATATTATTCCCACATTATTTTGAAATCAAGCAATAGCGTAATATCAAAAAAGGCTGTCTCATAAAGACAGCCTCCAACTAAAAAACCAAAAAAAATTATTTTTGAAAAACTTCCATTGTTTATTAATTGCTCAAATTAGAAATCTCTTTTTTAAAATTGACTTTCTTCTCTTATAAATCCATAAACAATAGTGCAAAAACTAGCAATAGTAAATGTAGTTTTTGTATAACCAAAGTAATTGTCGTTGCCCTATAATGAGATTTTGAATCCGGTTTAGTTTAAGAATACATCCGTATTCCTATTGTATTTAAATAGCTTTCCTCTCTCGAGAGTTCTATTACGATTCGTCTTTTGTCGTGCGCACCAAGCTTATGCCTGAAACAAAAAATACGATACCAAGAACACCGTAAATGATAAGTGTTTTTACATCTCGAGTATCGCCTGAGGTGTCAGAAAAAACTACTGCAGTATAAATAAGACCACCTATCCCAAGGGCTGTGAGCAATGCTCCAAAAATTCTTTTTAGATTCATAATGTTATTTTTTAAATTGGTTGTGAAATAAATTTGATTTTTTTAAAAGACAAATTTAAAGAAGTTTCTTTAAAAAAAAGTTACACACTTCTTCCAAAAACTTACAACATTCACACTTATCGCCTATAATGTAGTTTCTAGGAAACAAAAAAGAGGCAAGTCTATCGAAAGCCTCTTTGGAAATTAAAAAATTTAATTTATTGTGGCTTTGTAACGGTATTCATTTGAAGAGTTACGGCAGTTTGAGCCAACATTCTTCCGTTAATTGTTGCTCCTGTTTGCATATTTATCCCTGTCATTCCAAGAATATTTCCTTCAAAATGACTTGTAGTTCCAAAAGTAACGGCATCAGAAACGACCCAAAAAATATTTTTGGCTTGAACTCCGCCTTCCAAAGTAACTCTAACGGCAGAACTCATTTTGAGAGTACCCGCAACTTGGAAAATAAAAACGTCGGTTGAACTACCGGAAATGGTAATGTCTGTTGGAATATTAAGGGCGCTTGTCCATTTATACAAACCAGGAGTAAGGGTTTTTCCACCTATATTTCCAGCACCTAAATTCAGAAAGTTAGGATTAGATCGTCCAGCCGCATCTGTATAGGCAGTTTGCATATCACCTATCGCAGAGGTCAACATCGTTGCGCTAGTAGTCTTACAAGCGGGACCAGCAGCATCAACGGAATAAACATTTCCTGTTACTTCTCCACAATTTACTACCATAGCTGCACCCGTGATTGGACTTGCACCAATATCCCCAGTAATTGTAGATTTATAAACACTGGTAATTCCTGTTTTCGAAAGAATCACAAAATTGCCCGCAACTCCAAGATTTACCTCTTTTATTGGGTTGGATACTTCAGAATTAATTCCTGATTGCGCAGAAATTTCTGCAGATAATGGGAAGCTCGACAAAGATTTTGCCGCATTTGGAGACGGATAACTTTCCTCATTGCTATCACAACTTGACAGTAAAACAACCGCTAGCACTGCTACGGTTGAAAACACATTTTTTAATTTCATTATATAAAAATTTGGGGGCGTGACTTAATTGTCACCATGTAAAGGTGGGTGATATAGTAGAAGCAAGTTTAGCAAAATTATTTATATAAATTACATAATTCACACATTCCGTGAAACAAGAAGTGACTATAAAAAAATGATGCAACTCCGAAAAGGAAATTGCATCATTTGTAGGTTAAGAAGGCAGATTATATGGTGTTGGTATCGCCGAATTGACATTACTACATTCGATCCATATACCAACTTAATTCTTTTTGCATTTTTTTATATTGAAAAATGGTAGTGATAATTTTTTGTAAGCGCAAAAAAGCCGTTTCGCTTTTTACTACATAATCAAAAGCTTTGTGGTGCATACAGTTTATGGCTACATCAATTTTGTCTTGAGATGATAGCATCACAACGGGAATATCGTGCTTGTAAGCTTTTATTTTTTCTAATGTTTGCAAGCCATTCATGGCAGTCGCATCGATGCCATCGAGATGATAATCCAAAATAATCACATCGGGATTGAGTTCTAAATTTTCCACGCACAGCTCCCCTGTGGCAAAAGTTTCGATGATATAGGTTGTTTCAGCGTTGACATCGGCATGTTCGTTAAATTCTATTTCTAAAGATTTAAGAAACAAGGCATCATCGTCTACTAGGAAAAGTTTTATTGTATTTTCTTTCTTCACGATTATGTATTTTTTATAAGATTAAATTCTAATTCTAATTCGATGCACGCTTGTCTACAAATGGATTCAATATGAGTCACCATTTGAGCAGTATCATCAGTAAATTGTTCGTTATTAGCGGCTTCTTGTATTTGCCGCGCCATCTTCTCTAACTCTGGGCTCATTCCCATTATAGCAAAAGACGGAATAATTTTATGTGTTGCAGCAGCCAATAAATGCCAATCTTTATCTACTACACTTTGTCGCATAGCGCCGAGCACTGCTGGGGTTTGTTGTAAGTAGATTGAAATCATTTCCTGAATTAATTTGGGATTGGATTTTGTTCTGACTTTCAAATAATCTAAATTCGTGTAATGTGTTGCAGCACCTTCCTTTTGATCTCTTTTCATATCAATTTCATCTTTAGGAGTGTCTTTATGAAGCACTGGTTTTTTTACTAAACTAACAATTTTATTGTACAATACCTGTTCGTCTACCGGTTTTGCAATATAATCATTCATCCCAACGGCTCTGCATTTTGCTAAATCTACCGTGGTTACATCTGCTGTTAAAGCAATAATGGGTATTGTTGAATTCAATGTATTCCTAATAAATTCTGTAGCCTCAAATCCATTCATCACAGGCATTTGCAAGTCCATCAAAATAACATCATAGGTTGCTAATTGAAGTTTTTCTACGGCTATCAATCCATTTTCGGCAATGTCACGTTCAAAACCAAAATCATCCAAAAGAGTTTTCATCAATAATTGATTCAGTGGCATATCCTCAACAACTAATACTTTTATATTCTTGAATCCCGTTTCTATCTCAAGTGTTTCTGTTTCGAATTCGGCGTCGATATTCGTTTTCAGAAACTTTAATGTAAAACTAAAAGTAGAACCCTCATTTATTTTACTTTTTACACTTACAGTTCCGCCTTGTGGTTCAACTAATTGTTTCACGATGGCAAGTCCTAATCCCGTTCCTCCGTACAGTCTTGCAGTTCCGCTGGTAGCTTGTTGAAAATTATCAAAAATTGTGTCCATTTTACTTTCATCAATTCCAATTCCCGTATCGGAAATGGCAAATTCTACAGTGGCACTTTCCTCATCTTCATCAAATAAACGAATGCTTACTGTTATTTTCCCCTGGGAAGTAAATTTAATGGCATTGCTTACTAAATTTAAGATAATTTGATGCAAACGAATAGGATCACCAAGCAATACTAATGGAATATTGGTATCATATTCTGTAACTAATTGTAAATTTTTTTCCTGGATTTTAGTTTCAAAAATATGCAGCATTGCCGATACGGAAGAAACTAATTTAAAGGGTACTTTCTCAAATACCATTTTCCCAGCATCTACTTTTGCTAAATCGAGTATGTCATTTATAAGAACAATTAGGGCATCACCACTCATTTTTATGGCCGATAAATATTCTTTTTGTTTGTCTGTCAAATCCGTTTTCAATACCACTTTAGTAAATCCAATAATGGCATTCATCGGTGTCCGAATTTCGTGACTCATATTGGACAAAAATTGTTGTTTTGCTTTTACAGCATTTTCGGCAGTGAGTGTGGCAGCTTCAGCATTCCTCTTTTCTTCTTCGGCAATTTCAGTGGCTAGTTCAGCAAATACTCTAGCTTCTATCAATTCTGTGGCAATCCTTTTCTGATCTGTTACATCTCGGGCAACAATTACAACTCCCCGCACATTTCCAAGATCGTCCTTATAAACAGAACCGTTGAATAATACATCGGTCAATTTTCCATTTTTATTTCGAAGTGTCAGCGGCGCATCGGCTACGGAACCTTTTTTAAAGACTTCTAGATAAACTTCCCTTGCCATTTGTTGATCTGTAAAATGATCAAAAAAGTCGGAACCAATAAGTTCGTCTCGTGCAACTCCAATAATGTTTACCGTTGCTTCATTCATATCGGTTATTTTCCCTTGAATGTTGATGGTAACCAATGGGTCACGGCTGGCTTCAATTAAACTTAACGAATATTGCGAAGCTAATTTTGCCGAATAACTCAGTGCTTCGAGTTCTTTATTGGCAATTTCTCTTTTTTCTTTCTCTTTATTTTGAAATTTAAGTTCAATTTCGGCGATGACTAATTCGTCGGCTCTTTTTATTTTTTCTCTATTTTGAAAAAGAAGTTCTTTGTTGGCAATAATTAATTCGGCTGCACGGTTTTCTTTCTCCTCATTTTGATAAGCGAGTTCTTTATTGGCTATTCCTAATTCATTGGCTCTATCTTCTTTCTCCTGATTTTGATAAGCTAACTCCTTATTGGCAATACCCAATTCATTGGCTCGATCTTCTTTCTCCTGATTTTGATACGCTAACTCCTTATTGGCAATACCCAATTCATTGGCTCTATTTTCTTTCTCTTGGTTTTGATACGCTAACTCCTTATTGGCAATACCTAATTCATTAGCTCGATCTTCTTTCTCCTGATTTTGATATGCTAACTCCTTATTGGCAATACCTAATTCATTGGCTCTATTTTCTTTCTCTTGGTTTTGATAAGCTAACTCCTTATTAGCAATACCTAATTCATTGGCTCTATTTTCTTTCTCTTGGTTTTGATAAGCCAATTCCTCGTTAGCAATACCTAATTCATTGGCTCTATTTTCTTTCTCTTGATTTTGATAGGCCAGTTCTTTATTGGCAATGCCTAATTCAAGAGCTCTATTTTCTTTTTCTTGGTTTTGATACGCCAATTCCTCGTTGGCAATACCCAATTCATTTGCCCGTTTTTCTTTCTCTTCGTTTTGATAGGCAAGTTCTTTGTTGGCAGTTCTCAAATCCAAAGCCCATTTTTGTTCAGCAATATCTCTAGCCACAATCACAACTCCCAAAATAGTCCCTTTTACATCTTTATAAACAGAACCATTAAATAAAACGTCGGTCAATTTACCGTCCTTATGACGAATAGTAAGAGGAGAATCGGCAACCGAACCTTTTTCAAACACTTCTTGATAAACTCCACGAGCACTTTGCTGGTCGGTGAAATAATCAAAGAAATCGGAGCCTTCCAGTTCCTCTCTCGACATACCAGTAATGTTTACTGTTGCTTCGTTCATATCCATAATTTTCCCCGTGACACTTATGGTCACCAATGGATCCATACTGGCTTCAATAAGACTACGTGCATATTGCAACGCGGATTTCTGATTATGTGTGTAAGTCTCTAATTGTTTGTTTTCTTCTTTCTGATGGTTGATAATTAAAATTACAAAAATAAAGATAGCCACAAGAAACACGAGTAATAATAAAAAGAGTAATCCCGCAAATTGATTGTCCTTTCCGTTTTCTACTTTCCGAAGAGCGCGGAGCCTGAATTCTTCTTTTTTTATGCTGAGAATGGTTTTTCTAATTTTATCACTGAGAACTTTCCCTATTTCAATGGTTTGAATTCTTTTTGCATTATTCGACAAATTTTGTCTTCGTTCTGCTATATTTTTTTTGGTAAAAAACAATCGTTCATCAACGTCTTTCTTTAATATTTTGATTCTGTTCTGCTGGCTTTTATTGTCTTTTGTAAGTGATTTTAATTGGTTTAAATCCGCATATATTTTTGTTTCCGCAACATAAAAAGGTTGTAAAAAACTTTCCTCTCTAGAAAACAAATAACCTCTAAATCCGGTGTCAATATTTAGTAAATCTATAAGAACTTCATCGTTTTTATTAATAACCTCTTGAGAGTGCATCAGAGTCACATTCGAAGCGATAACTTTTTGATTGTTTTCATAAAAAATGAGCAAAACTGTAGTCAATAGAATTGCGGTGAGGATATAAAAGAGGGTCGTTTTTCTTTGAAATATGAATTTCATAGTACTTTTTATGATAGTAGGTTGTATCGCTATTGCTATTTGAATCAAATATCCTCGATTGGACTGCGTCGTTTGTCTTTCAATTGTTTAAAATGGGAAGGCGTCAGTCCCGTCACTTTCTTGAACTGGCTCGATAAATGCGCTACACTACTGTAACCCATTTTCCAAGCAATTTCAGTAATATTATGTTCTCCATAAATTATCAATTCTTTGATGCGTTCAATTTTATGTGAAATGATATACTGCTCGATGGTAGTTCCTTGTACTTCTGAAAACAAATTTGACAAATAAGTATAATCATGATTCATTTTTTCACTCAAATAATCCGAAAAATTGACTTTGATAATTTCATTCGAGTGATGCACCATTTCAATGATTACTGTTTTGATTTTTTCAATAAGCATGGCTTTCTTATCGTCCATTAATTCAAGACCGGAATGAAGCAAATTAGCTTTTAATAAAGTTCGCTTCTCCATCGAGATGTTTTCCATGATCTCAACCTCGCCCAGATCGACTACGATGTAATGGAGTCCAAGATTTTTCAACTCTTCTTTTACGGCCATTTTGCATCGGTTGCTGACCATGTATTTTATATATAATTTCAAATTGGTTAGGTATTAGAAATAATTGATGTAAAGTTCGATTGATTCAGTATAAAACGAGTTATATAACTACAAAAAAAACTTGTATAATTCACTCTTTTTTGTAGTTCGATTTGATTGTAGATAAAGAATACTAGTAAAAGGAAAGTCAATTTTTCAATAATTTTCATGCAGATATACAGACGCTTTGTCTTTTTTTTTGTAAGGTACGAAAAAACTCAGACAAAATGAAATGCATTAAATAGAACAAGCATTTGAATTCAATTCAAAATACAATAATTCACTTACGAGTACGTGGGTGTTTGATGAATTAAAAAGCCATTATTTTAAAATGCCATTATTTGCATTTAAACTCATTCACCCATTCCATCGTTTTTAAGGACGAAACTTTATTCTCTTCGTTGAGTGTTACCCGAAGTTCCTTGTTGGCATTGGCGTGTTCATATAACGCCTTGTACCGAAATATAGTAGTATTTTCGGTATTATTTTTATGAATTTCTACCAACTTAAGATCTTTAAAACTGCCGTATCTTGCTCGGAATTTAACACAAGTTGCAGAATGTTTTTCTAGGGTTGTATTCGCAATTACAGATGGCGTTGCCTCGCTTTCCTTAAAGGGAATGAACTTGGAAATGTTGCAAATCATTAGCACTCTCTTGCCTAAGTCGTAAGCCCTCTTTTTTTGACTTTCATCCACATCAGAAAGGGACAATTTTACGCATTTAATTTCAACAGGCTGAACTACAACCGGCTTTGATTTACATCCAAGAACTAATAGTATACTTAAAACAAGAATTAGCTTTTTCATGGTAGTGTGTTTTATTTGAAATAATTTAAAGTGGCAGAAACTGTAAGACTAACACGCAATATATTACAGTCATGGTCGTTGTCACGCTATGACTTGATAACGAATAAAACATTAAATAGATTGTACAAAAAAAGCCGAACATAGAGTTCGGCTTTTGGTCGGGGTGGCAGGATTCGAACCTGCGGCCTCCTGCTCCCAAAGCAGGCGCGATAACCGAGCTACGCTACACCCCGAAAAAACAATAATTTAAGAACTTTGCGGTCTTCCCGCCTTGCGGGACGCGGTAACCGCTACACCCCGAAAGCGGTGGCAAATATAATACTATTTTTCGCTTATCCAAAACTATTTCCTAATTAAGAAAAAAAATATTTGAGTAAAAAATTCTAAATTCTACAAAAACCTTTTCCTTTATTTTGCAACAAAATTATATCCAATAACCTAAACATTTCATCAAAAAACAAAATCCACTCCCAATAAAAATCCCTATTTTTGTTCCAATTATAAACACAACAACACTCTTTTATGCTAATAATAGGAATTGCAGGCGGAACAGGTTCAGGAAAAACAACCGTAGTTCATCAGATTATGAATGAATTACCGCATACCGAAGTGGGGATTATCGCACAGGATTCCTACTACAAAGAATCCAAAAACGAAAGCTACGAAGAGCGCTCAAAAACCAACTTCGACCATCCACGAGCCATCGATTTCGATTTATTAGTCACACATCTCAAGGAACTCAAAGAGGGAAAAACCATCAACCAACCCGTTTATTCTTTTGCTACCCACAACAGAACCGACGATACCATCGTAACACATCCCCGAAAAGTAATGATTGTCGAAGGTATTTTGATACTTTCCCATCCCGAACTTCGCGATTTGTTCGACATCAAAATATTTGTTCACGCCGATTCCGATGAGCGGTTAATTCGCCGATTAAAACGTGATATTGCAGAACGCGGTCGTGATATGGAAGAAGTTTTAACGCGATACCAAACCACGTTGAAACCCATGCATCAGCAATTCATCGAGTCCACAAAAGCCTTTGCCGACATCATAATTCCAAACGACAAATACAATACCGTCGCCATCGATGTGGTTCGTGCCGTAATAAATCAACGAATTCTATAATTTTTTTGTAATTTTATAACATTAATTATTTGAAGCTCTTTCCTGCTGTCATTCCAAACAAAGTTCACTGAACTCCGATGGAAATAAAAGCATAGTGAAGTAATCTCCCGAAGAAAAATCGGGAGGATTTTCCCTTCCATCAGGGCTAGGGCATTGGGTTTCAATTCGGAATTTTGCTAAAACAACCATAGATTACATGAATACATCCTTTAAAGAAAAGCCTTGGTTCAAATTTTTAAGCAACAAATACGTTTGGGTTTTGCTGTTTTTTTCGACTTGGATGATATTTCTAGATAACTATTCTTATTTCGATCATCGCTTTTTAGACAAACAAATAGACGAACTCGAAGACAATAAAGAATACTACCAACAGGAAATCAAAAAAGATCAGGAAAACATCAAACAACTTAAAAATCCAGATCAAACCGAAAAATATGCTCGCGAAAAATACTTTATGAAAAAAGACAGCGAAGACGTCTATATCATCGAATTTGAAGGCGACACAATTGAAAAAGACATCAAAAAATAGATACAAAGTGAAGTAATTTTGCATACTTCTTCGAGTGATTTGGTTTTTGCACGGGATTGCATCGAGAAGCCTAATAAACAGTATATTTGATAAGAAAACGACCTTAAACCTTGAGCCAATAAATGAAAAATTTATTCGATGATTTCAGTCCCATTTCCTCCAAACAATGGAAACAAAAAATCCAGTTTGAACTCAATGGTGCTGATTATAACGAAACCTTAATCTGGAATTCTCCCGAAGATATTCAGGTAAAACCTTTTTATCACAAAGACGAATTCTCTGGAGTTTCAAACGTAAATACTAAAGCTTCCGAATTCCGAATTTGCCAGAATATCTTCGTTCAAGACCTCGAAAAGTCAAACATTCGAGCTATTGACAGCATCAATCGTGGAGCCGAAAGCATCCGTTTCACCATTGAAAATGAGACTATTGATATTGCAAAATTATTGAAAAATCTTCCTTTAGAAAAAGTAACGCTATATTTCAACCTAAACTTTCTTTCCATTGATTTCGTCAAAAAATTAGACGCTATTGCTCAAGAAAAAGAAGCAACAATTTTCTGCAACCTAGATCCCATTGGCCAATTAGCCAAAGAAGGAAACTGGTTTACAACCCAAGAAAAAAACAATTTCGAAACCTTAAATTCAATTTCCCAAGCAACAACTCACGTTTCTTTTATTAGCATTAATGCCTGTTTATATCAAAATGCCGGTGCCAATATGGTACAACAAATTGCCTACAGTCTAGCGCACGCCAACGAATATTTAAACCGAATTTCAAACCTAAATAAACCCATTGTTTTCGAAATATCGGTTGGAACCAATTACTTTTTTGAAATTGCAAAACTGCGTGCCTTACGATTGCTCTTCAATCTAATTGCGAAGGAATACGACCATAACTTGGACTGTCATTTGTTGGTTTCCCCTACAAAACGCAACAAAACTTTATACGATTACAACGTAAATATGTTGCGCACCATAACCGAATGTATGAGCGCCATCTTGGGCGGAGCCAATGCTATTGCCTATTTACCTTACGATGCTATGTATCACAAAGACAATGAATTTGGCGACAGAATAGCCCGAAATCAATTACTGATTCTCAAACACGAAAGCTATTTTGACAGAGTCAATAATCCCGCCGACGGAAGTTATTACATTGAAAGCCTCACGAATCAATTAGCCGAAAAAGCCTTAACTTTATTTAAAGATATCGAAGCTAACGGTGGTTTTCTCAAACAACTCAGCGAAGGAATTATCAAAAGAAAAATACAGGAAAGTGCCGATAAAGAACAAGAATTATTCGACACAGGTACCGAAATTCTATTGGGAACCAACAAATATCCCAATAAAAAAGACCGAATGAAAGATGAATTAGAATTATTTCCTTTCGTAAAAATAAAACCAAGAAAGACCTTAATTACACCTATAATTGAGAAAAGACTGGCTGAAAAAACTGAACAAGATAGGCTCAAAGAAGAAAATTAAATAAAATTTTACACCATGAAAAATATACTATATTTATTACTCTTTTTTATTTCTTTTACTACCTTTTCACAAGAAAAAGTAATTGAAATAACGAACATCAAAACTGGGAAAGTCAAAGTTTTTGAAGAAAATCAACGCATAAAAATTAGAACCCAAGATGGAAAAAAATACATCGGAAATCTAAAGATTTCGGACAGCTTTAACTTTATGGTTAATAATCAATCTATAAAAATAGATAGTTTAAAAAGTATAAAAAACCAACCCAAAGTTTTGGGAACTATCAAAACGGTAGTATTAATTACCGGACTTAGCGTTGTGGGTGCGTCACTAGTAGCCGCATCTGGAGGAAGCGATTCAGCATTTTTACTATTTGTAATGGGTTCAGGAGTAACAGTTAGTGCAGGAGTTCTCGAAGGACTGAACGCTAACTATTCTGATTACAAATGGACTTTTAAAATTATTGAAAAGTGATGCGACAAAAATCTCCATAACAGCGCATTAAAGGAGCTAGAGTTAGGTTTTAGAACTAAGAATTTCAAACAAAATTCATAACATTTACATATCAAAATAATAACTATGGAGGCGATAAGACAAACTGTTAAAGTGAAAAACCATAAAATAAATATTACACTACCAGATGATTTTAATGCTGACGAAGTAGATGTAATCATTATGCCATCATCCGCAGAATACAAAATCCCGCAATGGCAAATAGATGAAGTTAGGGAACGAACTATAGCCTATTTTAAAAATCCAAAAATTGCTTTAGACTTTGATGAAGTAATGAAGGAAATTGAAGATGAACTATAAACTTATTATTCTTCCTTTGGCAAAAATGGATCTTGAAGAAATAGCTTCTTGGTATGAAAGCATTCAAAAAAATCTAGGAAAACGTTTCTTAAATTGTATAAAAACTGAAATAAAAATTTTAAGAGTGAAACCTCTTTTATATCAAATAAGATATGACGGGACAAGAGTTGCTTTGATTCAAACTTTCCCTTATTTGCTACATTTTGAAATTGATAAAAAGGAAATAGTCATAAAAGCTATAATTCATACTTCAAGAAATTCGAAAATCTGGAAGAATAGAAAAAATTATTAAACTTAAGAAAGTCGAAAGTTTTATTTTACAACATTTCAAAATATTTATTTTCAGCGCAATTCGTAATTGTTAATTCGTAATTGTTATTTATGTTATCTTTCTACAGCAAATTCAAATGAGAAAAAACCTCCAACATATAAAATTAAAAAACAGTAGTGAGTCTGATGCTTTCAATCTGAAATCTGAAATCTACAATCTAAAATCTCCTACCTTCCTAACCGCCGAAGGCATTGAACTAAAACCCTCTTATTCTGAGAAAGATATCGAGAACCTCGAACATCTGGATTTTGGAGCAGGCTTTGCGCCCAATTTACGTGGGCCTTATACTACTATGTATGTTCGCCGACCTTGGACTATTCGTCAATACGCGGGATTTTCCACAGCAGAAGAAAGCAATGCTTTTTACCGTAGAAACCTAGCTGCAGGACAAAAAGGACTTTCCATAGCCTTTGATTTACCCACGCATCGCGGTTACGATTCCGATCACGAACGGGTGGTTGGCGATGTCGGAAAAGCAGGTGTTGCTATTGATTCTGTCGAAGATATGAAAGTATTATTTGACCAGATTCCATTGGGTGAAATGTCGGTTTCGATGACAATGAATGGCGCCGTTTTACCCATTATGGCATTCTATATTGTGGCAGCCGAAGAGCAGGGTGTTCCACCAGAACAATTATCAGGAACCATACAAAACGATATTTTGAAAGAGTTTATGGTGCGAAATACCTATATCTATCCGCCAACACCTTCGATGAAAATCATTGCTGATATCTTTGAATTTACTAGCAAAAAAATGCCGAAATTCAATTCTATATCTATTTCTGGTTATCATATGCAAGAAGCGGGCGCCACGGCCGATATAGAGTTAGCCTACACGCTTGCTGATGGTTTAGAATACATTCGAATAGGATTGGCAACTGGGATGAAAATCGACGACTTCGCTCCTCGCCTGTCCTTTTTCTGGGCGATTGGTATGAATCACTTTATGGAAATTGCCAAAATGCGTGCCGGACGAATGATTTGGGCAAAGCTCCTCAAACAGTTCAACCCAAAAGACGAAAAATCCTTAGCCTTAAGAACCCATTGCCAAACCTCAGGTTGGAGTTTGACGATGCAAGATCCTTTCAACAATGTGGCGCGAACCACTATCGAAGGCTTGGCTGCTGCTTTTGGTGGCACCCAATCTTTGCATACCAATGCCTTGGATGAAGCGATTGCCTTACCAACTGATTTTTCCGCAAGAATCGCCAGAAATACCCAAATCTATTTACAAGAAGAAACCAAAATCTGCAAAACGGTCGATCCTTGGGCTGGTAGTTTTTATGTCGAAAGCCTGACAAACGAAATAGCCCAAAACGCTTGGAAACTCATTGAAGAAGTGGAAGAATTGGGCGGAATGACCAAAGCCATCGAATCAGGAATTCCGAAACTGCGCATCGAAGAAGCGGCAGCGAGAAAACAGGCAAGAATTGACAGTAGTCAAGATATTATTGTGGGAGTCAACAAATACCGTTTGCAAAAAGAAGATCCGTTGCAGATTCTTGACGTTGACAACCAAATGGTACGCCATCAGCAAATTGAGCAATTAGAACAAATTAAAGCAACTCGTGATACTGAAAAAGTACAACTTTCACTCAAAAAACTAACCCTTTGTGCCCAAACTGGCGAAGGCAATCTATTAGAATTAGCCGTTGAAGCCGCTCGAAACCGAGCTACTCTTGGCGAAATTAGTGAGGCCTTGGAAACCGTTTTCGGAAGATACAAAGCACAAATTAAATCCTTTAGTGGCGTGTATAACAAAGAAATAAAAGACGATAAAAGCTTCGAGAAAGCCAAACAACTAGCGAACGAATTTGCCAAAAAAGAAGGCCGTCGCCCCAGAATTATGATTGCCAAAATGGGACAAGATGGACACGATCGCGGTGCAAAAGTGGTGGCTACCGGTTATGCCGATTTGGGTTTCGATGTCGATATAGGTCCTCTTTTCCAAACCCCAGCCGAGGCAGCTAAAGAAGCCGTAGAAAACGACGTGCACATTCTTGGCGTTTCCTCCCTCGCAGCGGGACACAAAACATTGGTGCCTCAAGTCATCGAGGAACTCAAAAAATACGGTCGCGAAGACATTATGGTGATTGTTGGCGGAGTAATTCCTGCCCAAGATTACCAGTTCTTGTTTGATGCCGGAGCAGTTGCCGTATTTGGTCCTGGTACCAAAATCAGCGAGGGAGCAATTAAAATGCTGGAGGTTTTAATGGAGTAATTAAACCTGACAGGTTTTAGAAACCTGTCAGGTTTATTAACTATTCGATTCTTGTACCAATAAAAGAATTGGCGCATAGATACACAAGTTTAGGCAGATTACCCCGCTTAACGTACAAAGGGTTTCTAGAACGGATTAAACCTGACAGGTTTTAAAAACCTTTCAGGTTTCTAAACGAGTCAGGTTTAAAAATATAAATTATGCAGAACATAGAGCCTCTCGAAATCGGTAAATATTATCACATTTATAATCGTGGAATAAATGGAGAGAAACTCTTTAAAGAACCACTCAATTATGAACATTTTCTTAATTTATACGATTATCACATTGCCCCTATAGCAGAAACATTTGCTTGGTGTTTGATGAACAATCATTTTCATTTTTTAGTAAGAATTAAGGAAATCGAAGAAATCACCTCCGAAAAGAAAATCCCTGCTTCTAAATCTTTTTCCAATTTATTTAATGCCTATACAAAAGCTATAAACAAAAGATACAACCGTCACGGCTCCCTTTTTGAAAGACCTTTTAGAAGAAAAACCATTGATAATAACAGTTATTTTCAAAACGTAATTGTCTATATTCATAACAATCCGGTGCATCATACTATTTGTAATCATCCCATAGAATATCCTTGGAGTTCCTATATTACCTGTCTTTCTGACAAGTCAACAAAACTAAAACGAAAAGAAGTAATAGAACTATTTGATGATATAGAAAACTTTAAATATGTTCACCAACATAGAAGCGAGGGTTTTTCCTTGCAAACCTTTTTAGGAGAGTAATTTATATCCATTAAACCTGACAGGTTTTAGAAACCTGTCAGGTTTAACCACCGAAAAACCATAATTGACACTGCCCAGCTTAAGCAATAGAATCCTTTTAGTATGCATGCCTACTAACCATTTTTCCTTATATTTACATCTCTAAAAAAACAAAACTATGGATTATTCAGCAAAAATGCTTCGGGATGATGCCCTAAAAGGCAAGGTGATTGTGGTTACAGGTGGCGGAAGCGGATTGGGCAAAGCGATGACGCACTATTTTATGGAGCTTGGAGCAAAAGTAGCTATTAGTTCTCGTGATTTAGAGAAATTGCAGAACACTGCTAAAGAGCTCGAAGACCAGACTGGAGGAACTTGTTTGGCGGTGCAGTGCGACGTACGTCATTACGACCAAGTTGAAAATATGCTCCAAGAAGTCTTAAAAGCCTTCGGAAAAGTGGATGTTTTACTCAATAATGCAGCGGGAAATTTTATCTCCCCAACCGAAAGATTATCGGCTAATGCTTTCGACACCGTTATTGATATTGTGTTGAAAGGTTCTAAAAACTGTACGCTGGCCTTTGGCAAACATTGGATTGAAACCAAGCAAACTTCATCGACAATACTGAATATTGTGACCACTTATGCCTTTACAGGTTCGGCTTATGTCGTTCCGAGTGCCGCTGCCAAAGCTGGAGTTCTAGCCATGACTCGAAGTCTCGCGGTGGAATGGGCCAAATATGGTATTCGCTCCAATGCTATTGCTCCCGGACCCTTTCCAACTCAAGGTGCTTGGGATCGATTACTGCCGGGTGATCTCGCCGAAAAGTTTGATATGGCTAAAAAAGTACCTTTAGGAAGAGTAGGAAATCATCAGGAGTTAGCGAACCTAGCGGCTTATTTGGTTTCTGATTTTTCAGCATACCTTAACGGCGAAGTCATTGTTATCGATGGTGGCGAATGGCTCAAAGGGGCTGGTGAATTCAATATTCTCGAAGCGATTCCTGAGGAACTTTGGGATCAGCTGGAAGCGATGATTAGGGCGAAGAGGAGAGGGTGAAATCAATTACGAATTAAGATTTAAGAATTACGAATTAAGATTTAGGAATTAAGATTTAGGAATTAAGATTTAAGTAATAAGCTATTATAAGTAGGAGGTTAGAAAGTTGCAGCGTGACGGAGTAGTTTATTCGTTGATTAGGATGCTCTTTTGTGTTCAAATTTGGACAACACTTTTAGTACTTCTTCTAGGTCAAAGCCATAGTATTGGCAATATTCCTTTATGGTCAGTTTTTGGTGTGATTTCTTGTTGATTTCTTTTTTAATCTTTTGAATGTCCTTACGGGCATAGCTTTCACTCTTTCCGGTTAGGATAATTATGTCGCTTGGATAGATCACTATTCTATTCATCATTGGGATTGTGTATTACTTCTTATTCGTTGTGATTATAAAATTAGCAAACCTTACCCTAAAAGAAAGTTTTAGTTATCAACACCAAAATTTACTACTTTTTTTTCTCCTGTGCTTTACAATGCAATTCACAACAAAAATCCCCAAAATTTATTTTGAAAAAATGCAGCAACCACCAAAACACCACAAAATGGCACAAATTGAATGAGTGCTATTGTTGATAAGTTATTTGGTATTTGCTTATTTTGAGATAAAGAGGAGATTCTTCTGCCGTGCACAAGAACCAAAAATGGTTATTATAGCCGATTTTTGGGTTTTGGGTGTTTTTGTGTATTCCCCTTTTTTGATGTAGTTTGTTGGGGAAAGGTTGGGGAAAGGTTGGGGAAAGGCTGGGGAAAGGTCGGAGAGATGTAATAGTATAGTATTGACTTGACAAAAAGTGATAGCAACAGTACTTATGGTTCTATTTGTTTAATACTACAAAATTCTGTAGTTATTGCACAAAAGCATTAAAAACTTTCATTTCCATAGCCACGGTATCTATTTCTTGCAAGCTAAAATAAGGCGTTTTAGTTTTGGGGTATTATTCATTTAAAACCTTAAAATTATGGGAAAATTAACAGGCATTATCAAGTTTCAAGGGACGTTTGACGGACTAACTTTTTACAAAAGTCCAGATGGTTATTTGGTTAAAACCAAAAGTGGGGTCAGTAAAAACAGGATCATGACCGATCCGGCTTATGTTCGCACCCGAGAAAACCTCAGCGAGTTTTCATTGAATGCCAAATCAGGGAAAGCCCTTCGGCAATCGATTAGTCCTTTGTTGCATCGGGCAAAAGACTCCAAGCTTTCGAGTCGGATGCTCAAGCTGATGCACACTATTAAGAATTTAGATCACACTTCAGTTCGTGGCGAACGCTTGGTTCGATTGGGATTGGACAGTGCGGAAGGAAAACTGCTATTGAAAGGGTTTGATTTTAATATTCAGGCGCCGCTATCTTCTGTTTTGCACGCCGGCTATTCCGTTGACTTGGCTACGGGTGTGCTGCGTATTCCAGATTTAATTCCGCTGGAGCAATTGGGTATTCCGGAAGGGGCAACGCATGTTAGTTTTAGTGCTGCCTTTGTAAATCTTGATTTTGAAACGGGGGTTTTTGATAGTCGCTACAGTCCGGCCGTCATTTTGGAATTGGACAACACTATTTCGACCATCATCTTGACCCCAGAAGCTGTTCCGACAGGGACTGGAACACGGATGTATCTGTTGTTGATTGAGTTCTTCCAAGAGGTTAATGGGGTGCAATACTCCTTGCGCAATGGGGCTTTTAATGTTATGAATGTGGTGGAGGTTGGAGGATAGATGGCAGATTGCAGATGGCAGATTGCAGATTGCAGATGACAGATTTTAGATGGCAGATTGCAGATTTTAGATGGCAGATTGCAGATTGCAGATTTTAGATTGCAGATTTTAGATTGCAGAGTTTAAAGGTTTAAGGGTTTAAGGGTTTAAGCGTTTGAAATTAAGATTTATCTCCGATCTAAAATCTACCCATACAATTGACATCGCTACTTTGAGAAAAATTTTAGAAATGTGAATACCCAATAGTCAACGGTATTGCAAGTGGTGAATGCCTCAAAGGTGGTAGTGAATTCTATGTCAATCGGTTAAGGGGTTAATTAATTGATGCATTGCTTAATTGGTACATTGGCTAATTGGAACATTGGCTAATTGGTATATTGGCTAATTGGTAATTGGCTAATCGGTATATTGTTTAAGGCGTGAACCAGCGTTCGTTTGCGCCAAAACCCAAAACCCACAACCTATAACCGACAACCCAAAACCGACAACTCAACACTACTCCCTCTTCTCAAAATAAACATTCAGCAAGGACAACGAATACACAAAGGCTGGTGCCGCGGTTCGCATAGCGGCATGATTAATAGTAAAAAACCAGAACGCCACAAAACACAGCAAGAACATATTGAATTTGTTCTCGATATATAAAGCCAAAGGCGTGAAAAACAGTATCAGTAAACCCACAATCCCTAGGGAACCGTGTTCCGCCAGCATACGGGTAATTTCGTCATGAGACAAAGTCCCATTGCCGGTTTCCTCCTGCCGCAGCTCCACCCCTTTACCCACGCCCACGCCAAATACAGGATTCTTTAGGAATAAATCGATTTCACCTCGTGCGACATCTTCCCTTCCAGTAAACTTGGATTCCTTTTCTCTTCCTCTGGCATCCTCATTGGCATACCGTTTATCAATAAGTCCCCCCGTTTGAAAGGAAGTATAGGCCCAGGTCGCTACCATTGTCACACCCATAAAAACCATAACATAATTCATTTTAACCCTACCCGTATAATTCGATTTGTAATAGAGAAACAACAACAATAGGAGGATCATTAGAAAGCCCGTAATCATACCGCCTCGAGAGAAAGTCACTATACCCCGATAAGTCATGTTAATAGCAATCAAGAGGTTAAGACCTAGCATAAATTTTGTACGGGACTCGAGAATGGTTCGGGAGAAAAATATAAACATCCCCAAACCCAGAATAGTGGCTACTTGGTTGGGACCAAACCCTCCTGAAGTTTCCGTAGTGGATTGGGTAGAGGTAATCAAATCCCGAATATTAGGGGTATAAAAGATAAGGTACACCATACAGGTCACAATGGGCAACCCCATACTTAGCAAAATGGAATTCATCTGCTCCAAGGGAATCTTTCTTCTATAAGTAAAAATAGAACATATCCCTAAACAGACCGGACCTGAGATATTAAAAGCGATGCTATTGCGCATGTTAGTGTCGTAATTGAGTACAAAAGTTGTAAGCACCACGGCGGGCACTAACAGCAGCAGGAAGAGCCAATACGGGGTGGCACTTTTGGAAAAGCCACTATAGTACATCCCCAGAAAAATAAAAACCATTACCCCATATTTGGAAATTTCATACAAGGGGTTGCCGTGAGTCATCCGAAGAAACACTTCACTGCCAACAATATAAGCAGCTGCAATTATAGCTTCGTTGTTTCTGTTTTGCTTCTTGATGACATAAAAGAATCCCACGATAAAAATCGCATAGCCATAAATCTTTGCTACAAAAGGAAACAAATAGACCAAAAATCCCAGAACCACATGGAAAAGAACTAAATTGAAATAAGCTAAGTCTTCTTTTTTCATTGACAAATTTAAATTGATTGCCAAATTGCATTGGCATTATATTGGTACTAAAATTACTGTTTTAAAATTAATTCGATAGCTGATTATCAAAAAAGAGATCGCAAAAAGCTTCAAATTTTAGAAACGATGAAAGGCTGCATTTTTTCAAACCTTAATTTATAGACGGTTTACGTAACATCACTTGAAAAACAAAAACATAAATCAGCCTTCAGCACCACAGCACTATAAGAGGTGTCCGAAGACGGTATTTTTTATATCGGTATCCATCTGCCATCTTTTATTTACTTGTGTTTGGAAATTG
>JAAFGY010000023.1 GCA_010365135.1 Flavobacterium sp. | reverse complement strand
GTTACCTCCAGTTGTAAAAGTACTTGAAGCGATTCCTTGACTTACTGTCAATTTGCCAGTAACTGTGATGGGGCCTGCGATTGTTTTAGCAGTGCTATAAGTAGGTGAAGTTACTTCTGAAAGTGTAAGATTAGCATAACTAATTCCTATTGGCAAAGTGGATACAACTTGTGTTTGATTGGAAGCTGAAGTAGCTCCGGATCGATTATATTCTACCGTACTCTCAGAGCCTAAAGTCAAACTAGGACTGGCATCTTGAAATTGAAGTGACCCAAAACCAGTTCCCGGTGTACTTACTCCATAGTTAAAAATTCCCAAAGGCTTAGGGCTTTTAATTACGCCATGTATGGTAGCTGTTGCTCCCGTATTGAAATATATCCAACTCGTAGTAGCAAAAACCAAACCTAAAGTCGAGCCCGAAGCTACAGTCAATGAGGTTTGTATGTTTTGAACACCTGTACCAAGATTAACAACACCTAGACCATCAATAAATAATTTACCAAAGGTAGTAGTACTAGGTACAAAAGTATAGGTAGCAGTAGCTACCGGTTGTAGATGCACTTCTGAAGTACTATGCAAAACACCAAAACTAGGTAAACTGCTGTCTTGCCATAAAATACTATTTGATCCAGAACTAGCGGCTGCAATGTCTAGGGTTCCTGTTATTGGAAATGTACTGGCTACGGTCAATACTACTGCGGTAGAACTAGCATCGCCTAGTACAACTTTTGAACCAGAACCCAATGTCCATAATGCATCAGTAGAAGCAGAACCATTCTTGATGAAATAGATGGTGTTAGTAGCTAATAAATCTAGTGGATTAGACCCTGTTCCATCTGGATTGGTTCCCCAATTAGCAACATCTGATAACAATCCAGAACCGTCGTAATAAAAAGAAGAATTTACATTTCCTGATAAAGTTAGTGGTGTGATGGTATTTGCATCAGTTGATGTAACCGATATCGTTGAACCAGATTTAGTTCCAAGAGATAAGCCAGATTTCAAGCGCACATAAATTGGAGTAACGGCGACAGTACCAGATCCTTTATTAATGGTTATGGGTAAAGCTGTACTTGTAAAACCAGCATCTGTTGATAGCTCAAAATCTGTTGACGTTGTAGTAACTACTATATCATTAGTTAAATTTGTACCTGATACGTTAAAAAATTGTGACGCAGATGGATTAGCTGTTATCGTGTTAAACCCTGATAAGCCAGTAACCGATGCAGTAATAGTAGGTGTAATTGGGGGAACATAAGTAAAGTAAACATCATCTATATAATAAGTACTAGCAGCTCCAGCAATCAATCTAACACTGCCTGTCGATGCAGTGTTCAATGCTGTAGCAAGAAAACTTACGTCATCCCACCCTCCAGTTAATACTTTTGCACCTGAGGTTCTTGTAATACCACTTTGCAAGAATTGCAATTGAATAGAAGTGGCTGCTGTCCCTTTTACTTTTGCTGTAATCAAATAATCTCCTGCAGTTGCTGGAGTAACGCTTGGTATCGATTGAATTCTATTAGTAGCTGCGATAGGCACAAACTTCAACGACCCCAGAGCTATCCCTCCTTCCGAACTTGACCAGGATACTAAAGAAGCAGTTGGCGTAGTTCCAACATAGCCATTCCAACCTGTTATGTTGGTATTAAAAGTAGAATTAGAAATAACCTGCGCAAAACCAACATTCACAAAAAGCAACATAAAAAACACACTATAAAATAGCGGTGTCAATTTTTTTCGAATAAGTAATCGTTTTTTCATAATAATTGAGTTTTGGTTTGTTATATAAAAGTTAATAATTAAAAATGTGGGTAAAACTTAGGTCTTAGTTAAAGTTTTACTTTTCTATGCCTTTTAAGGAAAATGTTCTCCAAAATCTTCCAGAAAAAAATGATGTATTGTATTAGCAATCGTACTTAGTAGGATTATTATCTAGTTACTTAAGAAGTAAATTATCAGATTTTAATTTTTTGAATCAAATCTTTAAACAATCTGTTTTTATTTGATTTGCGAAAAAAATCACAAAAATTTATAAATCAATAAAATAACTTTCCAAAACTATCAATTCAACAAGCACTTTAGGTTTAATAATAATCACAAAGAGTATAATTATTGACATATTTTAATATCTAAACTTCACTGAATTACATCTAATGATTTAGGTTTTTCAAAAATAAAGGTCAAAAAGTCCTTTATGACCCACACTCTTTAAAACTGTTACCAAAGTTAAAGTTAAATCAAAAAATTTCTTTTAAGTTAGTTGTGACGACCATACCAAAAACTTTGCCTTTCGCCTCAAAAACAAAGGAGATTGGGAATTGGCACCAGCCTACGACATCTGTTTTGCCTATCCTAAGAGGATCTTTTACTAATTGCTAAGACCTTGAATCTTGGAACAAATTAGCGCAAGGGTTTCTAGATGGTATGAATTTGCCGAAGAAGCCAAAGTGGCTACCCCATTTAAAGAAAGCATAGGTCACTCCCATTTAATTTTATAATATTACTTGCAGATAAAGTTATACCAATACTATACTGGGGAATGATCCTAAAAATTTAAACTTCTACTTTGACGATGCACCAAAGCCGCGACGCCACCTTCTTGTAGCTGTAAAACTTTATATTATATAAAAAGGTCACAAAATGATAGACTTTAAAGGAGATATTGAAGAATTATTTCTGAAATTAGGTTATATAAAAAGTAACGGAGCTTACTCACACCCTGACACAAAAGTTTTGTTCATTGGTGCCTATATTGAATTTTATAACCCTAGTAAGAATTCCTAAAGTAGCATTATTAAGCTACTCAAAGACTCCTCAAAACTGCCCTTGCAAAAATTCAACATTACTTCCATTTCCTATAACATTATGAATCTTGAAATTAATTTGAGAAAGTGTTGCAATTATCAAATGAAAATCCCTCGTGAGATTTGAAATGCCTAATTAGGGCTTATAAGTTGCGTTTGCCTTGTATTTTATTTTATTAAATTAGGTTTCCTAAATTATTTATATATATTTGCACATCTTACTGTGCTCCAGCACACACACATATGCAGGAAAAAACATACCTAGTTGCGCATAAATTTAACAGATTACATTAAAATTTTACCAACTATTAACAAAAAAACATTTATGAAAACAATTTTTACGTTACGGGCTTGGTCTCCTATTGACCTTTATTGTGGGCTTTTGTGTGCAGGGGCACATATAAAATTCTCGAAAAAAACTTACTTGTTTCATTTAATACATTAACTACTAATACGTCAGATAACCTTAATTTAAGTACAATATTATACTCCTTTTTACAACATTAATTTAAATACAAACAATTATTAACTATATACATTTAAACTATGAAACATTTTTATTTAAAATTTGCTAAGACAACACTTATCAAATCTCTTCTGGGGATTATCTTGTTGTTAGGAACGCAAGGATTACAGGCTCAGATAACGAGTACTTCAACAGGAGGTAATTGGGCAGATGGAACTACTTGGGTTGGAGGCATTGCTCCAAATGCAACTGATAATGTTGTGATTGCTACAACTGGTACTGATAAAGTTACCATAGCAGCTGCTGTCACTCAGACTGCGGGAACAGTAACAGTTAACAGCGGTGCTACCCTTGCCATAAATTTTGCAACTACTTTTATTAACCTAACTGTAACAGGAACTTGTACTAATACTGTAACTCCAACAATTAGTGGAACTACAATTTATAATGGAACTGCAGCACAGTCCGTTATGGATAATAATTATAATACTTTAAACCTTATAGGTGGAGTGAAAAATATGGTACTTATATTAGTAACTACCAGAACAATAACCAATCTTTCAATTGATAGTGCTTCTGAATTTGTAGTGTCAGAAACTGTTGGAGCTCCAAGAAGACAACTAACTATTTCAAATAATTTTTCTAATGCTGGAAAGATTACTGCAACTAATACCGGAAATAATCTTGCTGCCGATAGATCAGCTATAAATCTTGCTTATACTTTAGGAAACGTTAAAACAAATTCTGGAATAATTAACGCTGATAGTATGACTTTTAATACGTCTGTTGTTTTTACTAATTCTGGAACTATAAAACTTGTTAAAAATTACGGAGGCTCAGGTGCTTTTACTAATAATAGTGGTGCTGTATTAGAAATGAATGGATCAGTAACAGCAGGTTTCATTACGAATTCTGGAACTCTAACGGTAGGTGGTACTCTAGCACTTCTTATGAATACTATTACTAATGCAAGTACAGGTATTGTTAATCTAAATGGAGCAGGAACAATGACAATTTCTTCTATTAATAATGGTACATCTTCTGTTCTTACTGGTGGTACTATTAATATTGCAAGTTCATTGGGGACTATTTCATTTTTTAATAATTATGGTGGTGCAGTCAATATTAGCGCTTCCCCAGTTCCTGCAATTACTAATTTTTATGCTAAACAGCTAGCATCATTACCTTCAACTGTAAATTATAATGGGTTGGGTGCTCAAACAATTAATCTAGCAACAGTTGGAGGAGGATATGAAAATCTTATTCTTTCAGGTTCTGGAGCAAAAACTATTGCTACAGCATCAGCAGCAAATATAGCTAGCGGAACATTAAGCATTACAAGCGCAACTGCCTCTGTAACAAATACTGGTGTTCTTGTGGGTAAACTTACTCTTGGTGTAAATGGAAAAAACAGTGGAACTTGGGGAAGCATTGCTAGTGCAGCTACCAATAAAACGGATACCTATTTTACCGCAGGTGTCACAGGTACTATATTGGTTAATACCAATACAAGATTAGCAACTACAATAACTGCAACTGGAGCCACGACTTTTGTTTACAACGGATCTCCACAAGGACCAGCAAGCGCAACAGTTGTGGGATCTACAAACACCCCTTTTTACTCATATTCAGGAACAGGAGCAACAGTTTATGGACCAATTGCAACTCAGCCAATAAATGCAGGTACGTATCAAGTTATCGCATCTGTTGCTGGAGATGAAAATTACAATTTTGCAGCCTCAGTTCCTTTGGCATTTGATATCACAACAGCCACTTGGACGGGAACAACTAGCACTGATTTTAATGTGGGTTCCAATTGGTTAAATTCAGCTGTTCCTGCTATTAATGATTTTATTGACATTCCAACAGGTTTATCCAATTACCCAGTAATTTCTGCGAACACTACCGTTGCTGGAGCAGCAATTGCTGCTGGTGCTTCCTTAACTGTAAACGAAGGATTCACATTAACCAATACTGGAACAATAACCAATAACGGTGATTTAATTCTAAAATCTAGTGCTTTGGGAACTGCAAATTTATTGAGCCCTACCGCAGTAGCCAATGTAACCCAACAACGTTATTTGAGCAGCAATCAAAGAGGCTGGAGATTGTTGAGTAACCCGCTTTCAACGAAAACTTTTAATACTCTAGCTACTGCTAGCACTTTTACATTAGGAACCAATTATACAGGAGATTATCAATCCGCTACTAATACTTGGACAAGTACAGACGGAACTGCTAATATGACTACACAACAAGCCTATAAAGTATTTATTACCGGTCTTACTGGAGAATCACCATCTTATGCTACTGGACCTTCTAATGTAACTATTGTCAATAAAGGAACTGCTGCCAATACAGTGCCTGCTGCCATAAATACAACTTTAGGAGAATACTATTTAGTAGCCAATCCTTATACAGCGCCTGTAAGTGTTTCTAGCATCATTGGGGCAAGTACAGGTTTAAGTAATTCGGTTTCCTATTACAATCCAACAATTGGTTCTACAGATGTAAGATTAAAATTTGGTGGTTACGATTTTCCAACAGTTTCTGGAGCAGCAGGAAGTGCTACTGATGTAGTGATTCCGCCAATGGGTGCAATCTTTGTACAAGCTACATCAGCGGGTACCATCAATGTTCCTAAAACGGCTATTTTTACAGGAACACCTCTACAAGCAGGTACTTACAATCACAAAACAGCTCAAACAAAAGTAGCTGTTGCCAATGAATTGAAAGTTGAAGTTAGTAGCGATGCAACCTATTATGATACTGTAACGTTAAGGTTCAAAACTGCAGGTGATGCTAATAGCAACATCGATTTTGGTAAATTACCAAATACCATTTTGGACGCTTACAGCCTAGTGGAAAGCGAAAAAATGGCGGTTGCAGAATTAGAATTGAAAGAACAAACCATTCCGCTTGGAATTACTACTACCATCCAAAAAAATTATACTTTCAAAGTGGCTGAAAATACGATACCAGCTGGTTATGAAGCAGTTTTAGTTGATAATGTATTGAATACTTCAACCCCATTAACTCCGGGAACCCACTATAATTTTGCTATCGATAGTACTCCAGCGAGTCAGGGTGATAGCCGATTTGCAATTAATTTAAAAACTTCGGGTTCTTTAGGTGTTAAAGCAAATGAATTGGATTCTAAAATTCAATTGTGGCCCAATCCAGCGCACAGTGAATTTAATATCAGAAATGCACAAAATGCAAAAGATGGTGCTTCCACTATTGAAATCAGCACTGTAAATGGTCAAGTGATTCATTCTCAAAAATCGAATCCTGGAACGACTACCACAATTCAAACCAATGGTTGGGCTAATGGAGTTTATATCCTTAAAGCTATTAACAATGGAACTCAAACAACTAAAAAACTAATACTTCAATAAGCCATGAAAAAATCAATTTTTATATTAGCTAGCCTATTTATGTTACTAATTTCTCTCCCAATTTTTGCACAAGCTGACCCTGGTGATGATCCAGAAGCTGTTCCTGCACCCATAGACGGGGGTTTAAGCCTATTGATTGCTGCTGGCATGCTTTATGGAGCTAAGAAAGTAATTGATGGAAAAAACAAATAACAAATAAGAATTTCCATAAATTGAAATTGCCACTCGTAACAGAGTGGCAATTTTTTTTGAAATACATTTATTATCAGACAAAAATACATTTTCACAAATTGAAATAAAGATACTTTCAAAAAATATTTACCACAAAGCAAAGCCCTTTTCAAACTATTGAAAAGGGCTTTGCAATAAAATCTTAAACTACACCAAACTCAAAATTCTTTTTCTTTTGAGAAATATTTACGCATTAGATGGTTTCAGGACAGTAATATGGAATTATTAATCATAAGAAAAATTAGTGCTATGATAATTAGGAACAGTACTATTTGGATGAAATAGTATATTATTTGATGTGATTTCATTTGTAAAATAATAGGCTAAATGATTTAAAAGTCTATAAATGAGTAAAATAACATTTCACATCATAATTCAATTATTCTATTCAATTTACAAAATCAATAAATGGAATATTTATTTTTTTAAACTAACAACAAGAGGATTGTTTACTTTTTCAGCAAACTCACTCAAATAAGATTCCCAAGCTTCTTTTGAGGTAAAAGTTCCTTGTTTTTTCCAACCAAAACCAGCATAATATATTGCTTTATTATCTACCACTTTTAGAGTTGCATAGTGATTACTCAAATCTGGTTTTGAAGTCAAATAGTTTTCAATTTCAATAAGATTTTTGTTGGGAACAACACTACCCGTTCCTATTTCAGAATCATCAACTGTTTCCCAATGATCTAGCCAACCTTCTTTAAAATTAGAATTTACTACACCTTTTTTGTCGTGTAAGGTGAGTCCCGTAGAAAGTTCCTTGGTACCCAAAAGTGAAATTTCAAATTTGGAGAGGAAATTACCATAATCTAAACTTATTTTTTTGGTCTCTTGGATTGTATTTCCGGCTGCATCCCAATCGGCATAAGTCAAAATAAAACTAGTGCGAATGGGTCCCGTTGTGATAGTTTTCCAACTAATAAAGTTTTTTGAAATATAATAAACACTATCTATTTTAACCGCTGTACCTCCAATTCCTCTGCTACTTCCTACGTGAAAATTATCTAAACCTTCACCCGTATCTTCGTGATAAGTTCCTTTGCCAGTGGTCATTTTGTCGTACCATTTGTTGATGATGGGATATTCTACTCTTTTCAACCAAGCATCAATTCCACTTGAAAGTGTTCCGCCTTGAATATTGTCTTCAATCATTTTTTGTGCTCTTGGGCCATAGGTTCTAAAGGCCACTTTGTTGTTTTCCCACGCATAATCATCCGTTCTTTCAGGAACAAAACGCGAATAACAATAGGTTTCGGTTTTTGGTCTTTGATTTTCAGCAATTTGGAAAACAATGTATTTTTTTTTCGACTTTGCTCCAATTTTGGGTTGAAATAGGAGCTCATCCATAACACCATCACCATCCAGATCTACAGTTTGAGTTATTTGTATTTCACCAGATTTCTTGTCTCGAATGCCCAGAGTGCTTAAATCCTGGATTTTTAAAAACTCCTTTGTCAAAACCACTGTTTCATTTGAGCGCTCTTTTTTCAGAGTGTTTTTGACTTTAATTGTAATTGTTTCCTCTTTTGAATTAAAAGAGAAAAACACAATTACAATCAATAGAAAAGATATTTTTTTTAAAAAACTCATGTTTTAAAATTATTTTTATTCGTTTGATGGTTTTCCAATTGTAGCCAAAATTCCACCATCAACATACAAAATGTGACCGTTTACAAAATCACTTGCTTTTGACGACAAGAAAATGGCTGCACCTTGCAAATCTTCTGGATCTCCCCAACGAGCTGCTGGAGTTCTGCTGATGATAAATTCATTAAATGGATGTCCGTCAACTCTAATTGGAGCGGTTTGGGTTGTTGCAAAATAACCAGGTCCAATTCCATTGGTTTGAATGTTAAACTTAGCCCATTCGGTAGCCATATTTTTGGTCAGCATTTTTAAACCCCCTTTTGCAGCAGCGTACGCACTTACAGAATCTCTTCCCAATTCACTCATCATCGAACAAATGTTGATGATTTTTCCACCACCACGTTCAATCATTCCTTTGGCTACATTCTTGGAAACAATAAAAGGACTGATTAAATCCACTGTTATTACGGCAGTAAAATCTTCGACGGTCATATCTACTATAGGTGTTCTTTTAATAATTCCAGCGTTGTTTATTAAAATATCAATAGGACCAACTTCTGTTTCTATTTGTTTAATACTCGCAATTACTGCTTTTTCATCACATACATTAAATACGTATCCGTATGCTTCAAGCCCTACCGATTTGTATTCTGCAACTGCTTTATCCAATGCTTCTTGCGAAAGATCGTTCACTACAATTTTTGCTCCTGCTTGACCCAATCCTTTTGCCATCGTCATTCCTAATCCGTGAACTCCTCCTGTTATTAAAGCTGTTTTTCCAGTTAAATCGAATAAATTTATTGACATAATAGTATTTTTAAAGTTTATTTTATTGTTGATTATCTAAGTTCTGTTATTTTGCAAACATCCATATCTCCGTAGTCTAAATTCTCTCCAGCCATTCCCCAAATAAAGGTATAATTTGAAGTTCCTGCACCAGAATGAATAGACCAAGGTGGCGAAATAACCGCTTGATGATTGTTCATCCAAATATGTCTTGTTTCTTGTGGTTCTCCCATAAAGTGACATACGGCTTGGTTTTCTGGAATGTCTAAATAAAAATAAACTTCCATTCTGCGATCGTGAACGTGAGCTGGCATCGTGTTCCAAACGCTTCCCGGTTTCAACTCAGTCATTCCCATTTGCAATTGACAAGTAGTAACAATTCCGCCAATAATCATTTGATTTACGGTGCGATGATTCGCCGTTTCCATTGTTCCCAATTGTAGTTTGTTGGCTTCAGCCAAACTTACTTTTTTGGTAGGATAATTGGTGTGAGCTGGAGCTGAATTGATGTAAAATTTAGATGGATTTTTGACATCGTCACTTTTAAAAATGACTTCTGCATTTCCACTTCCAATATATAGCGCATCTTTGAACCCTAATTCATAAGTTGTTCCTTCAACCACAACCGAACCATTTCCACCAACATTTATGATCCCCATTTCTCTTCTGTCAAGAAAGTTAGGCATTTTTAAAACATCAATAGTTTCTAGTTGAAGTGGTGCAGTTGTTGGGACGGCTGAACCTGCAATGTATCGATCGTAATGAGAATAAGTAAAGTTGATTTTCCCTTCTTGCATTAGATTATCAATCAAAAACTCTTCTCTTAATTGTTTCGTATCATAGTGCTTTACCGCTTGTGGACTTGAAGCATATCTTGAATTGTATGATGTGTGCATTTTTATAATTTATTTTTGTTATATACTTTGTTAAATGACTGATTCTAAGATTCCTAAAAATCCAAGCGTGTAGTTTGAAATGACTCTAAACCCGTCTCTTTGCAAAAGCTCTCCCCCTTTATTGACCTGGCTTGTCACAGTGAGTAAACCATCTGCTGTAAAATAAGGACTTAAACCTAAATAGGTTTTTTGAGCCGCTATTTTAGATTTTTTATCTAGTAATCCTTTACTGTAACCATAAGCAAGTGCTGCGGCAATTCCAACCGAACCTGAAGTTTCTATACCTGTTTTAGGATCATTTATAAAACAATACCACAATCCATTTTCTTGTTGCAGGCTTAAAACAAGATTCACTGTTTTTACCAACTCATTTTTCAACCATTCTTTATCTTCACTCTCAGGAAGCAAAGGTAATGTTTTTACACTACCCAATAAAAGCCATACTATTCCTCTTCCCCAATTGCCGAAATATTTATCTTTAGGAATAATCATTCTTTGATAAACTTGGCTTTCGCTCTCTAGAAATTGGAATCTATATTTAAGAGTCGCAATAGAAAAATTCATTAGTTCTGGCCGATTATACTGTTTGCTCAACATTGCTAAAGGATATGAAACGGTATAACATTCCTCGGTTTTTGCTACTTTATTCCCATTTTTTTCATCGGTTATATTACCGTTTTCATCTGCTTGAAGAATGCAATAATCTATTGCGTTTTTTATAGCAGGATGATTGGGATTTGCTTTTGCCAACATTGCAAATGGTAATAAACTCTCTACGCTATTAATTTTATTTTCAAGCCTTTCGTTATTGTAACCTTCATAAATGAAATTAGATTGGTCAAAATATTTATTTAAATGTGTAATAAAAACATTTGAAGCCTCCCTATTTTTTTTGATGGTATCATAAATTCCATCTAAAACACAGCCCTCCATCCAACCAAAAGTTTGAATCGAATCTAATGACAATAATCTTTTTTTCCATTGATTATGATTATCCAAATTATTGGCTAACAACAAATGTGGAGAAAGAATTTCGGGCGTTTTATTGTCGTTGCCGATAAAAATCCACAAGGGTTGTTCTCCTTTGGTTTTGGTCAAAGATACCCCTTCTGAAAAAACTTGCTGCTTGAATTCCGGTGGAATTAAAAGTTGAAAAGGCTGAAAATAATGACCAAAATCCATTTTGACATTTGAAATATGTTTTCGGCTCTTTGCTAATGTAACACTAACCTCCACTTCTTCTCTAATATCAGTGGCCGAAGTTATTCTCATAAACAAGTTCTTCACGTTAATCTGATTCAAATTAATGGACCAGTTCAACTTTACACTCTCTCCCTCAGCAGGAATTTCGACATAATTCCAATCAAAAGGAATTGATTTATTAATGGGAAGCGTATTGATATGTGTATAAGTAATCGTAGCGAGCAACCATTTATTCTTGTTTTTTTTTCCTATGGCAAATAGATTCGAGGGAACAGTCGATAAACCAATACCGAAAAGCGCCATTTTTTTTATCCATTCCCGTCGCGGAAAAGATTCACTTGCATTACTATGGTTTTTTATTTCCAATATTTCTCTTCCTTAATAAATTGTATCAAATCATCGGCCATTGCCTGCTGCTCTTTCACTTTTGGATGTCCGTTCGTATTTTTATATTTAAAAAAATGAGTAACTACTTTTTTATCCCCCAAAGTAGTAATAGCGGCATTTACAATACCAGGCCATTTTGATCCTTCTTTCACTATATCCATATTTCCTAAACAACAAATAATTTGTGCCTTAGGATAGTTGGATCGGATTTTTGAAATAAAATCACCATATGCTTTTATCATAAAATCATCCGTTGGTTTTACAGTACCGAAACGAGCCTTGAATTGTTCATTTTCAGACATATTTACGATCCAACTATCATTTTGAAATAAATTGACCACAACAATATCTGGAACATAATTCGAAAAATCCCATTTTGAATCTGGATTCTCAGGATTTTTTCGATCGTAAATTTCCGGCATAATTTGCGGAAACCAACTCACCGCTACTCCAATGCCACTTTTGGCCGTACAATGATACCGGGCATCAAAGTATCTTGCTGTGATGGCACCATAAGTTCTATAATTATTAAAATATTTTGGAGCACCAGAATCGGTACTATCCGCAGGTACATCAGCACCGTGTCCACAGGTTATGGAATCGCCAAAAAATTCTAATTTTCTTTTTCTCTTTTTACTTGGTTTGAGTACGGTTCCCTTTTTATCAATTTCAAACCCATAGAAACAAATGGTATTATCATCGGTATTTGTGATTTTCACCAATTCGATATGATGCTTTTTCAAATCATTAAATGTGGCCAGTAGGTATGTTTTTTTTTGTGTTTCCAGTTTAATTTTTTTGGCAGAACTACTATTTCCATCAATAATAATGTAGCAATAATTACTATCTCTTTTGGTATCTAAAAAAGCTTTAACTTCTTTTGTCCCTTCTACAGTGATACTTACACTAGAACCTGACCAATAAAACTCGGCATTAGAATTTGTAAAACCAACTCTTCCCATATAATCAAGATGGCTGTTTGCTGAAGGAATAAAAGCAGTTTGATTGGTTTGAGAAAATGTAGCAACATTTCCAAAAAACAAAAAAATCAAAACCAAAAATCGATATTTACTATTCATTTTATATATGTTTCAAATCTTTTTGAACTTAATTGTGACACCATTATAATTTTTAATTTTAGGTTAAAAAACAACAATATTATAGGACTATTTAAGACTCCAAACACCGTCTTTCTGTGAAACTTTATACGATTTTCCAGAAACACTCTCTTTTATATCTAATGTTCCATCATTGGCTACGGTTAAAGTCCAACTTTCTTTTCTGTCGTTATTTTTTATTGAATAGGTGTTATTTTCTTTGTTTGTTTCCCATAATTTTATTGCAGATGGATCATCAAAAGCTATAGTATGAATCACTGTTCTTTCTTTTGAAGCTTCAGATTCCTGCCATCTCATCATAATTGCAGAGCCAGCCTCTCCTTCTGAGATACTTTGATTTGGAAGTACATGATAAGCATCGTGCATTAATGCATATATTGGCCCATTGATCCTATCATTGGCATTATGTTTAATCACAATTCCCGCGTTTCCTCTTTGAGCTGAAATACTGTTATCATTTCGATTTAATTGCAAGTCCAACAAACCGTCTCGGTTGTTTAATAAAAAGTTCCAGGTGGTTTTAATAGGTTCGTCGGCACTGATGTGATCTATCACAAATAAAGAATGAGAACCACAAAGAATTAAAAACCGTGAATAATTGGTTAGTGGTGCACCGTATAATTCAGCGGCATCAGCACCTATTACAGATACATTACCAACTCGAGAAGTAATTAGTCTTTTACCTAATAAATCTACTGGAGGAGTTCCTACGGGCAAATTATCAACCTGATTTAGCTTACGATTTGAACCTCCTTTTTTATTCGACATTACTTGAATTAATTTCCTAGCTGGAACATTGTCCTTTGCAACTGTTTCGAAAGTACATGTATTGTGAGTTTCTGAACTGACATCTAATTCACGAGTTAATTCACGATAGCAAGTATGCCCTGGATCTACTAATAATCGCTCTTTATTATGAATCAATACAAAACTATTGACATCCCCATGAACATGTGCAACAGCATGACGTTCTACTCCTGGCACTCTGCTGGCTAAAGTTGTAGCACCTTCCCAAGTATCACGAGTATAAACATCTCCACCAGAAAACGCATTTGTTAAAGGAAATTTAGCCTCTATTGGTGATATTGGAGCGGCTGCATCAGCAAGCATCATTACGGTAAGAAAACCAAAATCATTTACAAATCCAAAGCTAGCTAAATCGTGAGGACCCGGCTCGTTTGGAGAATATAATGTATTAAATAACCAAGTGGCAATCCCTGCTTCTTGTGGTAATTCTTTCTTAGCTCGAGTGGCGATATGAATCAATAAATCTCCAGATGGACGAAAAATAGAACCGCTGTCACCAAAATTTACTGTACTAGGCCAATCCATTATTGGCCAACCTGAAATTGGTTTTTTATATACGAATGCATAAGCTGCCCAATTAACAATTTTACCGTAAGGATCTAAAGTTATTGATTTATTAATTCCCTTATTACTATCGTAACGCAATAATGCTTCTTGCGCAATCATAACCGAATAAGCAGCATAATTGCCATATTGTAATGACTCACCATAGCTTCCGTCTTTTTGAAAATGATCTATGGCTATTGGCATCCAAGCATTAGCAAATTTAATAGACTCTTCATCCTCTAAAACAGCTGCAGATACTGAAAAACCAGCTAATAAAACACAATTCCAATTGTGAAAAAAACTTGTTTTTTCCAAATACTTTCGACAAGGAAGTAAGCCTTTTTCTCTTATTGCAACCTTAATTTCTTCTGTTTCGCTAGCTGTAAATAAATCAGAAGACATATCAAACGCCAAACCAACACCCCAAGCAAGATGTGCCGTTTCTAAGGTTCCAAAAATGGGTCCATCACCACCGGCTCTAAAACCAGGACCTGTCCAGTCCACATTTGGTCTTCTCACAATTTCTAAAATACTAGCTCTGAGCCAAGCATCAGATTTTACAGAAGGGCGAATCGCATGAATTAATGCCGCATCGGTCAAGTATTCTGAAGCATGATGCCACCATTCAGTAGAAGTCGATTTGTCATCGAAACTTATTGAATTCGCTCTTTTATAAACTCTTGCCTGCATACTTGTCAAATAGGCCGCAGTTGGTGTTGTGGAAGCAGCTGTTTTAAGTCGTGTCCGTTCAGAATCGGATAGAAAAAAACTTTTTCTAGTTGAATTGTTTTGTGCAAAAGTAATCTGAGTAAGTAAACTCATAATTATTACAATAAGTACTATTACTTTTTTGGTCGCATTATTTTTCATTTTATTTCTATTTATCTTCTTATGTTAGTGTACAATTTTTATTGTTTTTTGAATAGTAGAACCATTCCTTATTGACGCTGGATTGGGCTGACTTCCACCCACCGAAATTTCTATGTCACCAGCAAGTTGCATGCTTTTCCCAGCATCATCAATTATGGAAAGATCTTTTGGAGACAATTCAAATGACAGAGTCTGTGATTCGCCTGCTTTTAAATGGATGCGTTTAAAACCTTTTAGTGATCGAATTGGAACTTTTACCCCTGAATTTTTATGAGAAACATACAATTGGACAACTTCGTCTCCATCTCTTTCACCATTGTTTTTTATACTTACATTTACTTTTAAATCCGAATTAATTTTTAAAGTAGCTGGGGTTTCTAAATTTGAATATTTAAAATTGGTATAACTCAGACCAAAGCCAAATGGATATAAAGGCTCTCCTTTATAATATCGATAGGTACGATTTTCCATACTGTAATCTTCAAAATCGGGTAAGTCATTTACATTTTTATAGAAAGTTATAGGCAATCGTCCCGCAGGATTGTAATCCCCAAACAATACATCAGCAATGGCTTGACCACCATCTTGACCTGCATACCATCCTTGAATAATCGCAGGAATATTGGCTGCTTCCCATTCAAATCCCATAGCGCTACCAGACATATTTACAAAAACCACAGGTTTTCCTGTTGCTTTCAAAGCTTTCATCGTCTCGGTTTGCAATTGTGGTAAATTAATATGAGTACGGTCGCCACCTTTGAAACCATCTACTGAAACAGGCATTGATTCTCCTTCTAATTGTGCTGAAATACCACCTACAAAAACAATGACATCGACATCTTTTACCCTTGAAGCAATTTGTTCTGGACTTAATGTTTCGATTATTCCCATATCAAATTTGACTTCTGAATTGTCATTGAATTGAATATATTCTAACTTTATATCGTATTTTTGACCCTTTTCTGCATTAAAAGTGTAAAAAGAATTTTTCAAATCAGTTTCAATCACTTTCTTTCCATCGACGTAAAGAAACGCTCGGTCATCCCCCATTAAACTAAAGGTAACCAGCTCTGTTTTTTGAGGTATAAATGTAGTATTCCATCGCACTGAAACATCTCTAGTAATAATTTTGTTATCTATCATTTGACCATCTCCCCATTGAAAATCTACTTTTTTATCTACTTTTTTAATGGTAGGTTCTCCCTCAAATTTTGTGTTTTGAAAATAAGATGCTGCAAAACCTTCAATGCCATTTACTTTAAATAATTTAGAATTGTAGGACGACTTAAATACTTTGTTGTCAACGAGAGTCAATCCTTGTTCAAATAAAACTGTATTCCCCACTTTGTTCTTCATTCCTTCCAAAACTGTAGAAATATGAGAAGGATATCCGTAATAATTGGCTAACATTACTCCGGTATCATTAGCATTTGGTCCAACCAAGGCAATCTTCTTTAATTTTTTGCTCAATGGCAGTAAATTATTCTCGTTTTTTAATAAAACTATCGACTGTTGCGCCATTTTTAGTGCATGCGCTTTGTGTTCTGGACTTTCCAAGGCCGAAATATCTACTTTTCCTAAAGGAACAATCTCATCCGAATCGAACATCCCTAGGCGAAAACGAATGGTAAACAATCTTTTTACCGAAGTTGTAATTGCGTCTTCGGTAAGCAATCCCTGTTTCAGGGCATTATGCAATGCTTTATAAGTAGGGTCTCCAGAACATTCACAGTCAGTCCCATTTAAAACGGCATCGGCGGCAGCTGATTCTTTTGTGGTGTGCGTTTTGTGCGTTTTCCAAAACATTCCTATTCCACCACAATCCGAAGTTACATACCCCGTAAATTTCCAATCTTTACGAAGAATGTCTTGCATTAATCTATCATTTCCACAGCAAGGCTTTCCCTCAAATTGATTGTAAGCACACATAACCCCGCTAACTTTTGCATCTACTATCAAATCTCTAAAGGCAGGCAAATAAGTATCCCACAAATCGTAATTGGATACTTGTGCATTGTAAGTGCTTCGACTCCATTCTGGCCCACTATGAACTGCAAAATGCTTGGCACAAGCCGAAGCCTTGAGGTAAACAGGGTCGTTCCCTTCCAAACCACCGACAAATGATTTTCCAAGAGAACCTGTCAAAAATGGATCTTCCCCGTAAGTTTCTTGTCCGCGACCCCATCGTGGATCACGAAAAATATTGATGTTGGGTGTCCAATAGGTTAAACCTAAATAAATTCCTGATTTTCCTTTTTTTCGAGAATCATTGTAAATGGCACGGCCCTCAACAGCACAATAATCAGCCATCGTATGCAAGGATTCTACGTCCCAAGTTGCCGCCATTGCTATGGCTTGAGGATATGAAGTTACTTTATAAGGATTACGAGCGACACCGTGCAAAGTTTCATTCCACCAATTGTAAGCAGGAATTCCCAAACGAGAAATTGCAGGAGCATTGTTTACCATTTGCCCAATTTTTTCATCTAAAGTCATTTGGGAAACCAAATCAGTAACCCTTTCCTCAATAGTGAATTTTGGATTTTGATAAATATATTGTGCATTCGACTTTGAGTAAATAAACAATATAAAAAATACTATTGCTAACTTGAAAGTTACTGTGCTATAATGCTTTGAATAATTCATAATATTTTTTTTGTGAAGCGCTATATAAATAATTATCCTCTAATATAAAATTATAAGTAGGCCTATACTTGTTATCCCCTTTTTAAACAAACTTACTTCAATTCTAAACCAAAATAAATGTGTATAATTAAAAACACTCATTTTTATCAAATATGTGCCCGTGCACAATATTACAAAAAACATTTATTATTTACAAATAAAGGACAAAAAGATACTAATGTTTTTAATTCTATATATTATTTCCAAAAAGAAAGGTAGAAGTAAATATTACATTACTTTTCAATCAAGTGTGATTAAAAAGGTTAATTCCTTATAGTCCTTGAATATAACAAGCTATTTATGAGGTATAACTGAATTAAAATTATACTACCGCGTCACTTCTTCAACTAAATAAAAAATGGATTTAAAATCAATGCCACTCGTTTTCTCTAATCCAATTTCGCAAGTTCTACTTGTGGAATAACCAACTTCGCAATTAGAAGGAATTTGCGCTTTTAAATCGCGCAATCCGTGTTCGTTGAGTTCTGGAATCAGGAAACCTCGATCACCTGCAAAACCACAACAATTGCTGTCTATCATCGTAACTTGATTGGCGCAAAGTTGAGACAAAGCCATCAATTGATCCATTTTTCCGATTTTTTTCACCGAACAAACCGGATAAACCACTACCCTTTCTTTTTTATTTTTCACTTGCAAAAGTGGCATTGCATAATCCAGCATAAATTCGATGGGATCGACAATTTTTAAGATTTTCGAAAACTCTTCTTTAGAATGGTAAAAACACGGACTCATATCATATAAAACAGGATATTTTCCGTTTTCAGATGCTTTCAAAAGTGCCGTTTCTAATGCTTCTGATTGCTCATGATTGGCCTCGGCAAAACCTTTACTCGAAAATGGCATTCCACAACAATACGCGTCCAATCCTTCGGGATAAATTATCGTATAACCAGCACGAAGCAACAATTGATGCGTTAGTTCAGTCAATTGAAGGTCGTCTGCTGTTTGAAAACTATTTTTACCCATACTCCTATTGATACAAGAAGGGAAATATACTACTTTTAAATCTGTGGTTGTATTCATTTTATTGATGCAAATTTGTGTTGATTTTATTCGCTCCTTTTGGTATTTCTGGAATCCAATTTGGCACTTTTCCAAAACTGATAAAATGCAATCCATTGGATAAAGCTGTCATTACTTTGGTTCCAAATACCGAATGAAAAAAGGAAACCGTTTTCAAACCTACTCTCAATATTGCCGTTGTTCCAGCCATATGAAAACCAATGTAAGCAGCAACTTTTTTATTTCCAGAATTCAATTCGTTGGCACGCCAAGTTTTTACAAATTTACCAGTATCAATGTTCACTGGGCAAGCCAAAGCGCAAAGTCCATCGGTCGCACAGGTTTCATCCAATTGATAGGTGACATCTTTTCTGATTTCTGCCAATCGAATTGGGTCGTCATTGGATTCTTCCAATCGGCTGATTTCTCGAGCAATGACAATGCGTTGTCTTGGCGATAAAGTTAAACCTTCGGAAACACAATGCGGTTCGCAAAAGCCACATTCCATACATTTATCCACAATGGCGTGGGTTTCGGGCATTGGTTTTAAATTCTTGAGATGCGCTTTGGGATCGGGATTGATTAAAACATCGGGATTGATTTTGTTGTGAGGATCAAAAATATTTTTGATGCGTTTCATGATTTCATAAGCCGCATTTCCCCATTCTTTTTCCACAAATGGAGCCATATTTCGACCCGTTCCGTGTTCGGCTTTTAAAGAGCCACCAAAAATATCGACTACCAAAACTACCAATTCCGACATTAATTTTTCATACCGATCCACTTCGTTTTGATTCGAAAAATCTTGAGAAAACACCAAATGCAGGTTACCTTCTAAAGCGTGCCCAAACAAAACGGCATCGTGGTATTCGTGTTTTTTGAATAACTCTTTCATCGCCAAACAAGCATCAGCAAGTTGAATTAAAGGGAAAGCTACGTCTTCAATAATAACGGATGTTCCATTTTTCCGAAGTCCTCCAACGGTTGGCAACAATCCTTTTCGGGCTTTCCAATTGAAATAATATTGTTTGGGATTGGAAGTGAACTCATATTCCGCAAAGGTGGGAATGGATTCAATTTCCAAACGAATTTTAAGTTGTTTTAGCAACATATTATCCAAATCATTATCGCGACATTCAACCAATAAAGCACATGCCGATTCAGGTAAAGTTTTGAAATAATCGGGAGCATCAGGATCATTTTCTACGGAGCGAATGGAATCTCTATCTAATAATTCTACTGCTGCAACTGGTGCTGATTTCAATAAAATAGTTGCATTGCAAGCATCCTGAATCGTATTGAAAATAAGCAAAGAACAAGATTTAAATTTTTCGTCAATTACCGTTTTGAAAGTCACATTCGAAATAAAAGCCAAAGTACCTTCTGACCCAACCATCAGGTGTTTGATAATTTCAATTGGGTCTTGATAATCAACTAATGCATTGATGCTGTATCCCGTTGTATTCTTTATTTTGAACTTATTTTTGATGAAATGATACAATATTTCATCCTTTTTAATGGTATCTCTAAGACTTTCTATTTCTTGAATTAAAGCCGTATGGCTATTTTTGAAAGCCAAAACACTTTCTGAATCTGCGGTGTCTAGAATGGTTCCGTCGTTCAAAACAATTCGGATATCGGCAATGGTTTGATAGGAATTTTGAGCCGTTCCGCAACACATTCCGCTGGCATTATTAGCGACAATTCCACCAATCATCGCTGCTCCAATGGATGCTGGATCAGGACCAATTTTTAATCCGTGTGGCGCTAAATATGTATTGGCTCTCGCTCCTACAATTCCGGGTTCTAATTTTATTTTTTGATTGTTTTCTAAAAGTTCAAAACTATTCCATCCGTGTGTAGCCACCACCAAAACTGAATCCGTAATGGCTTGACCCGACAAACTGGTTCCTGCTGCTCGAAAAGTCAACGCTATATCTAGTGCTTTGGCTTGTTTGATGATTTCGACAACTTCTGTTTCGTTGTGCGCCAGAATAACAATTTTTGGAATCAATCTATAAAAACTGGCATCGGTTCCGTAGGCAAGTGTTTGTAGAGGATTGTCTAAAATTCGTTTAGAATCAATTGACCTTGACAAAGCATCTTTAAAATTTTGATAATTAGGAGCTAACATAGCAATTGTATTTTGTTTTTTTTATTTACCAAAGAAATACACCATCAAACCGGCTACAATAATGTAAAATAAAGCGTAAGGTAATGCTTTTTTCATAATTGTACCTTCTTCGCCCTGTTGACCACAAGCCGATGTTGCTATAGCAATACTTTGAGGTGATATAATTTTGCCACCCGTAGCTCCAACTGTATTGGCAGCAGCAAACCAACTGGGTTCTCCTCCTATTTGATGAGCTACATTGGCTTGAAGTTTTCCAAATAAAATATTAGAGGAGGTGTCACTTCCCGTAAGAAAAGCGCCCAAACAACCAATTGCTGGAGCAAATAACGGATAAAAAGTACCTGTAGCTGCTGCTAATGCCAATCCTAAAACTGGTATCATTCCAGAAAAATCCATTATGGTTGATAATATAATAAGACTGATTACCGTAATGTACGTTTTTTTTAACTGAACAACTGATTTCCAAAAAACTGAAAGCAAATCTTTTATGGTTGCTCCTTGTAAAAGTCCTCCTAAGAATGATCCTAAAAAAATTAAAATACCAGCATCTGTAAGCCAGAAGATTTTTATTGTTTTTTCTATTCCTTTAATTGTTAAAGTTATAGGAGTATCGCTGATGGATTGCAAAAAAGTTCGAATAGCTTCAAACAATGGACTTGTTAGGATTATGAAAAATAAAATCAATCCGTAAACCGACCAAGCATTTATAATTTCTGACTTGGTTTTAGTTTCTAAAGATTCATTAGGGTCTTTTTTGGCTGTAATTTTTCCCCAAATTACAATCACAATTATGGAGGCAATACTACCTAATATGGCGGGAGTTTCAACTCCGATATAGAGTACAGAAAAATATTGAACCACAATAGAAACTCCTCCGACAACCAAACTTAACAAAATATTTTTGGGCAAAGATTTCAAACTAGAATCGGTCAAGGTGACGATGATAAAAGGGATAATTATCATTAATGGCATTAATTGCAAAACCACTTCTCCGCCTAAACTAGTAAGATTTTCGTGTCCAATTTCGATAGCAATTGCTTTTACTGGAACTCCTACTGCACCAAAAGCAGTTGGAACACTATTGGATAGTAGGCTTACAAGAGCCGAAAAAAGCGGCTTATAACCAAGTCCAATTAAAATTGCCGCTGGAATGGCCACAGCTGTTCCAAATCCCGCCATTCCCTCTAATAATCCTCCAAATCCCCAAGTAAGCAACAATACCTGAATAGTTTTATCTTTTGAAATATTCGAAAATTGAAATTTTAAAACGTCCATTTTTTTGGTAAAAACCAGAACATTATAACTGTAAATAGCCGTAATAATAATTAATATGATGGGGAAAATAGCTTTTAATGTTCCATAAACCATTGATAAACCAATGGATTCCATTGAAAAATCAAATCCAAAAACAGCAATTAAAATTGTGGTTATTAGGGTTATGAAAGCGCTTTTGTCTCCCGAAACTTTAAGAAAACCGAGTAATACAATCAATAAAACTACTGGAGTGACTGCAAGAATAATGTTGAGAACGTTCATATTTACGGCTTAAAATTAGTTAGATATTACTTCTTGTGTTAAATTTGATTCTAAAGGTTAGTAGTCAAATAAATAAAACATCTTTTGCTTTAGTCAGTTACTTCAAATTTTACTTTTTGTTCATTTACTATTAAGTAAAATTCACCAGCTTCTAATATTCGTTTTCCTGTTGGATCCGAATAACTTAAATCTTTAATTGGATCTATTTGGAAGGTATAAGTTGCATTTCCACCGGCTTTAATTTCTTTCTTTTCAAAAAATTTAAGCTCTTTAATTGGGCGAGAAATGGTAGCCACTGGATCTGAAACATACCATAAAACAGTTTCTTTTCCGTCCATCTTTCCAGTATTTTTTACCGTAACTTCAACAGAAATTTTCTGATTTTTCGTGATTTTTGTTGCTGATAACTTAACTGGGCTGTATTCGTAATTGGTATAACTCAACCCGTGACCAAACCAATATAATGGTTCAGTGGAAATATCTTGATAATTCCCTTCAGTTCCATAAGGTCTCGCTGCTTGACGCATACTGTAGTAGGTTGGTATTTGACCTGTTGTTAACGGAAAAGTAATCGCTAATTTTGCCGAAGGATTTATTCTACCAGACAATATTCCTGCCAAAGGCGTTCCACCTGCAACTCCTGGTTGCCAAATTTCGACAATGGCATCCACCAATGGTTCTAAACGCACTAATTCCAATGGACGACCATTAGACAATACCAAAATAATTGGTTTGCCTGTTTTTTTTAATGCTGCGACTAATTTTTCTTGAATTTCTGGTAAAGCTATCGTGGAGCGAGAAGCGTTTTCGCCACTCCAAGTTTTCTTTTCGCCTAAGCAAAGTACAATAACATCCGATTCATTTGCTTTCGCCATAGCTTCGGCAAAACCTGATTCATTGGTTCCATCAAAATCACATCCTAATGCATAATTGATTGTGGCGTTTTTAAACTCCTTTTGGATTCCTTCAAAAAGTGATTCAGCATCTTTTGATTTTCCGTTGAACGACCAAGAACCAATAATATTTTCTTTGTCTTTTGCCATTGGACCAATCAGCGCCATTTTTTTAATAGTTGAATTTAAAGGCAAAGTATTGGATTTGTTTTTCAGCAAAACCATAGATTCTTCAGTTAATGAAGTTGCTAACTTCAAACTATTAGACTGTAAATACCGAGATTTTTCATCCACAATTTCGGTATAAGGATTGTCAAATAATCCTAAATTAAATTTCACTCTTAATACACGAGAAACAGCGTCGTCTATTGCTGTCATTGGGATTTTCTTTTCGGCTATTAATGCCGGAAAATTTTCTAAATAGATATTATCTTTCATATCCATTTCTATTCCTGCCATAAATGCTTTGAGTCCCGCTTCTTTTTCGTCTTTAGCAACACCTTGCCAAATTAGTTGTTTTACTGCATTCCAATCGGAAACGACAAAACCATCAAATTTCCATTGTTTTTTTAGAATTTCAGTTAAAGTATAGTAATTTGCAGTTGCAGGTACACCACTAATATCATTAAAACCACTCATCACTGTTGCGGCTCCAGCATCAATACAAGCTTGATAAGGTGGCAAATAAGTTTCCCAAAGTGACTGTGCGGACACCTCGCTAAAACGATAATCTCGACCGCCTTCACTCATACCATAGCCAACAAAATGTTTCAAACAAGCTGCAACGGAAAAAGGATCTGACAAATTTTTTCCTTGATACCCTTTTACAGAGGCTACACCAAAAACGGAATTTACATAAGGGTCTTCTCCATATCCTTCGGAAACTCTTCCCCATCTTGCATCACGAGCTACGTCAATCATTGGCGAAAAAGTCCAATCCACACCTGACATAACCGATTCACGAGCAGCTTCGCTACAATTTAATTTGACTAATTCTGGATTCCAAGAACAGGCTTGAGCGATAGAAATTGGATATATGGTTCTAAACCCGTGAATGACATCAAACCCAAAAAGAATGGGAATACCCAAGCGAGTTTCTTCCATTGCCTTTTTTTGGATGGTGTTTCTCAAAACAGGATCGGCACTGAAATAAATTAAGGAACCGATTCCAGCAGGCAATCCTTTTACTTCTGGCCCTATATTATTTGGATTATTGTTGATACCAAAAGTATATTGATTCAATTGAAGGATTTTTTCTTCAATAGTCATTTTACTTAACAAATCGGATATTCTTTTTTCAACTGGAGCGGCTTTATTTTTATAAATTGGCACTTGAGCAACAATGAAATTGGACAAAAGAACACTAATTATAAAGACTGTTTTTTTCATTTTATTATTATTAAATCTTATTTATAAATTTATTGATACTGAATGATACGGGGTATTTCTCTTATATGATATTTAATTCAATTAGTTTTTTGCTAAGATAATTAAGATAATTCCAATGATATACAATAGTAACATTAAATATAAATTTCTATAGGTTGCTTTTGTGGCATTCGCAAATTCCTTCCAAATAAAAATTCCCCAAATAGCAGCGACTACAGTAGCGCCTTGCCCCAAACCATATGAAATTGCTGGGCCAGCCTTATCTGATGCCAAAATACTGAACGACATTCCCAGATGCCAAATTACACCACCAAAAACACCTACTAAATGATCTTTGGCAGATCCTGTAAAATAATCACCAGCACTAAGCTTCGCTCCTGAAAAAGGGAACCGCATCAGAAGTGAATTAAATATAAAATTACTACAAACAATGCCCACTGCAAATAATACCAAGGCAGTATAAGGGGTTAGTTTGCCAACTTCTGGAATTTCAAAATCAGCAACCATAGAAACAGCAACATATTTATAAAAAAATCCCATCAAAACACCCGCAATAATTGCCAATAGCAATCCTTTCAAAGAAAATGTGCCAGCATCTTTAGAAACCTGTTTATAGGCATTGGCATTCAATAAAATGGCCAAGGCAATCAATGCCACGCCAGCAAACAACAATGATGCATTTCCTTGGGGATTAACGGAATAATTTACCAATACGCCTAATATTAGGGCAATACCGATTCCTACGGGAAAAGCAACACTCATTCCTGCCAAAGCAATGGCAGAAACCAATAAAATATTAGCTAGATTAAAAATAACCCCACCTATAAAAGCAGAAAGCAAATTGCTGTTGTTGGCTTGTTCCAAATTTTCTAAAAAGGGCATCCCTAAAGTTCCTTGACTTCCTAATGTAAATGCCATGATTAATGACAAAATCAAAATTCCAAATGCATAGTCCCAATAGAACAATTCAAAACGCCATTTGGCAGAGCTAAGTTTGGTGGTATTAGCCCAAGAGCCCCAACACAACATTGTAATGAAGCAAAACAATATTGCCGTTGAATAAGAATGAATTATAAACATAATTTATTTATTTAAAGATTATAAAATACTAATGGTTACTAATAGAAACGAAATATAAATTGTGATTTACTTTTATAAACACAATGATTTTGTTATAAATCTATTTCACTTCTTGATGGAGCTGATGTTTGAGCTCCCATTTTAGTCACTGAAATAGCTGCTGCTTTACAAGCAAATTCAGCTGCCTCTTTCCACTTTTTATCTTCAGATAATGCTACAATTAGAGCTCCGTTAAACACATCTCCTGCAGCTGTGGTATCTATGGCTTTTACTTTCTTAGATTCAATAATTCCTGTAAATGATTCCGTAAACAAATAGGCTCCTTTACTCCCTAGTGTAATAATGGTATTTTTTACCCCTTTAGTTTTAAAAATTTCACATGCCTGTTTGGCAGTACCCTCATCCACCACTTTTATGCCTGTTAATAATTCCGTTTCGGTTTCATTTGGAGTGATAAGAAACAATCCATCATAAACTTCATCTGGGAGAGAAGCTGCGGGGGCTGGATTCAAAACCAAATTCTTGTTGTTTTCTTTGGTATATTTTGCTAAATGAACGACAACATCAATCGGTGTCTCTAATTGTGTGATGAACCAATTTGTTTCACTAGCCTTTTCAATGGCATTAGTCACATCTTCTACATTCAATAATGCATTTGCTCCTGAAGCTACAATTATAGAATTTTCACCTTCCCCATTCACGGTAATGACCGCTACCCCAGTTGGCGCTTTGGAATCTTGCACAATGCTAGTTACATCAATATTCTCATCACGATAATGATTGACAGCTGCATTACCAAAAGTATCATCTCCCAATTTACAAACAAAGGTAACATCGCCACCCGCTCTTGCCGCAGCAACGGCCTGATTCGCCCCTTTGCCTCCTTGAAATGTAAAAAAATCACCACCCAAAATAGTTTCACCTGGTTTGGGAAATCTTGCTGTTTTCAATACCAAATCAGTATTGGAACTCCCAACTACAATTATTTTACTGTTCATATTAATTATTTTGTTTTTTAATCCAAGTTGAAATAACTCCGCCAGTTTGGCTGGCATCGGCATAAGGAACAAGTATGATATTTTTACTAGTGTTATCGCTACTTGCTTTAAGTTCAAATTTTTCGGCACCTACCCATTTGCTAGGCAAAGAATAGTTGGATGGTTGCAAATCAATGCTTTTTGTGTTTACAGTAAAAGCATTAACGTCCAAATCGTTATTAAGACTTTTATCATAAGCCAATACTTGAGGTCCCCGCTGCAAAGCAATTTGATTTGGATAACTTTTACCTCCATCCAAAACAATAATTGGCATTGTAAAACTGATTTCAATTTTATCTCCTTTTTTCCAAACTCTTTCTATTGAAGTGGTCTGCGTGTTGGTAATTAATTGCTTTTTTCCGTTTATTTGAATACTAAAATCATTCGCCCAATACGGTTTACGGAATTCAACAGGGAATTTATCTTTACCGCTGTTTGCTACAATGATGTTTACTTTTCCATCTTTCAGAAAATCGCCTGTGGTTGTAAAAGAAATTTTCGTATTCTTAACTGATGTTGTGTAAGTGCCCGGCTGATATAAAAGAAAAGCTGGGTTATTATTTATTTTTCCGTTTCCAAATAGCGGTATCATAGCAATTCCTCTTGGCACACTGCTCATACAACAGGTAATTACAGTTCGAAACGGTTTTTTACCAACCAATGGAGTATAATAGCTAACGCCGCCTGTTTGCGGATTTTCGGCACCCGTTAAATGATTATAGATAGAACGTTCTAGTTCATCAACATACTTCATTTGTCCCGTTATACAAAAAAGTTGATAATTGAGTTGCACCCAAGTAGTGGTCACACAACCTTCTCCCATATTGTCCTTATCAGTAGCTGGAAGAACGTGATCGTCCTGAAAATGTTCGAAAGAACTGGTAGTTCCAGTGATGTAAAGTCGGCTTGCAACAATATCATTCCAAGCTGTTTCGATTGGTCTTAAAAATTGATTATCATTGGTCAAACGGTACAATTTTACAATTCCTAAAAAATTAGACATCATTTCATAGGCTTTGGCATTGGCAACCTTATCCACTCTTCCTTCTGCGTTCAAAGTGGTAATGATTTTTGGACCTCCAGGATTGTCAAAACTCTTTACCAACGTATAACAATAATCCAAATACTTTTTATCTCCTGAAAAACGATAAAGTTCTCCCATAGATTCTAAAATACAAGTAGCTGCCATACCGACGTGTCCACCTGCTTTTACTATATCCTTTTGTCCTTTTTCTGTACCAAAAGTCTGCATTATTAAGTTTCCAATTTTTTCACTTGAATCTAAAGCAGGTTTGAATCCAGAAAGTTCATAATACCGTAATAATCCCATTAAATCATAACGATGACTCCACACATCCCAGCTTGTCCAATGACTATCCATATCATAAGTTCCCAAATAACCATCGGTCAATTGAGCCCCAATAAGTTGTTGAGCTGTTCTATCAATTTGATTTTTCAATTCTGGTTTGGGCTGATTGTCATAAGCATTACAAGCGGCTTCTAAAAATTTTCCAACGTGTTCCCCAATCCAAGAATGATTACCCGGACGATTGATAAAACCTGCCAATATCGCTTCTTCATCTACTTTCTGCAAACGCAATTCTGTATTGGCTTTAAGCCTTTCACCTAACCATCCATCAATTACAATTTTGTTTAAGTCAGCTGGAAAATATTTTTGTGGAGCGTTGTAAGCAACATTAGGCAAAGTAGGATTGTAGATTATATTTTCATAACCGTATTCTGCATTCCATTGACTTACATATTGCAATGAAGGAACGGTAAGTGTGTACACAATTTTTAAAAAAGATGATGCTGATTTGTAAGGAAAAATAATCGGATTTACTCCCACTCCTAAAACAATGTCTTTTTTTTCGGAATGGACTTTTGCACCCTGAAAATCATAGAAATCTGCCTGTAAGACTCCATCTATTTTTTTCGGAGATTTATTGGTAATTTCTAATTGATATTCTAAGTCTTTATTTTGAATGGTTGCTTTTGAGTCTCCATTTTTAAGATTGTTTTTATAGGCAAAAAAATTGG
>JAAFGY010000022.1 GCA_010365135.1 Flavobacterium sp. | reverse complement strand
ACCTCCAAAAAAGTTTTCATTTCAAAAATAAAACCTAAAATACAACCTCGTTTAAGCTCTTTTAAGCGAGGTTTGTTTTTGTTCGAAAGTTTGGGATTTGTAAAAATCAGGAGTCACTAAAATCACCCTTTTTAGGTCGTGAAACAGCCGTTTTAAAGCAGAAGCTTTTAAATAGGTCGCGTCTTATAAAAGCAAAACCTGTTGTTGGGTATTTGCCATTTAAACTCTTAATTTTGGCGATCCAATCAGGAACGCTCAGATATTTATGGTTCAAAAGCTTTGATAAAAGGAACCGGATTATCCAAGGCAATTTTGTCTTCTAAACTGCTTATTTGTAACTGTTGGCGGGAAATTCCTGTGATGTGTTGCATCGTTAAATATACAACTGCGTTCTTTTTTTTTGAATATTTTAATTACTTTTGAAAGAAAGAAAACGGTGGTTTTTTAACAGACTGACGTTAGCGTCATTGTAAGACAACCCTCTAGCACTTGAAAAATGACTAAACATAAACGACAATGAACAAAATAGAGGATAGCAACTTTAAAAGACTTGTTGGTATTTGGAAAACCACAGGAGAAATAAAATCAGGACCAGAGAATCAGAAATTAATGGGAATTGACAGTTACGAATTAATCCTTGACGGCTATTTCATTTTGCATAAAGCAGACGTAAAAATGGGTAACGATAAAAGTGAAACGTTTGAAATAATAGGATTGGATAATTCATTAGATAAGGCAAAAATGCAATACTTCAATTCAATAGGCGAAGACGGTATGATGTGGAGTTCTATAATCAATAATGATTTTAAGATTGAAGGAGATGGATTGAAATTTACTGGAACAATCAACGAAGAAAACTTAATAATAAGTGGCAAGTGGTATATTCAAACAGAAAATAAAGAATGGATAGAATTTATCGACTTAAATCTTGAAAAACAAAATAGCATAGTATGAGAAAGGTAATTGCAGCATTTAATATGACACTTGACGGTGTTTGCGACCATACAACTGGTATTCCTAGTGAAGATTTACATCAACATTATTCTGACCTATTAGACAATACAGGAGTTATTTTATATGGGCGGACAACCTACGAACTTATGCAGCTTTGGAAAACGATATTGCAAAATCCTTCTGGTAAAAAATCAATGGAGGACTTTGCAATTTCAATAAACAAAGTTCCAAAACTTGTTTTCTCAAACACACTAAAGGACACAAACTGGGACAGTGCAGAACTTTCAGACAAACCACTTAACGAAAAAGTTTTAGAACTTAAACAACAATCGGGTAAGGACATTTTGGTGGGAAGTAGAAGTTTAATTATTCAACTATTAAACAGCAATCTTATTGACGAGTTTCAAATTTGTGTTCACCCCATTATCGAAGGGAAAGGACTAAAACTATTTGACCAAATCAAGGACAGGATTATGTTGAAGCTCATTAAGACAAAAACCTTAAAATCTGGTTCAACAATATTTTATTATGAGCCGACACAAGAATAAACACTGAACCGCTAACAGCACCAACAAGAAATTGGCGATTCAATGGTTAAATGAAGTTTTGCGCTTCGTATCAAGTGCAGTGCTGGCAGACAGTTTAGTGCTTTCCTGCCTGCCGGCAAGGAGGGAAATCGCCAACTTCTTGTAGCTTCCAAACGTTAGCGGTCATTGTACCAAACCGCAGAAAAAATGGGACTTACAAACGATTTTATAAAATTTATAAAAAAGAGCAATGGAAAAGAGCAACTTAATAGAAATGAATAATGTTGGTATTGTTGTTGAAAATCTCGACAATGCAATTTCATTTTTTTTAGAAATCGGACTAAAAATTGAAGGACGAGGTATGGTCGAAGGCGAATGGGCAGGTCGAGTAACCGGCCTTGTAAATCAATCAGTGGAAGTTGTTATTATGATTACACCTGATGGACATAGCCGTTTAGAAATTTCAAGATTTATAAAACCAACAACTATTTCAGACCATAGAACAGCACCGGTCAATTCACTTGGTTACTTACGTATTATGTTCAGAGTTGACAACATTGACGAATTGATTCCACGACTTTTAGAAAAAGGTGCTGAACTTGTAGGAGAAATTGTTCAGTATGAAAACGTTTATAAACTATGTTATATTCGTGGGACAGAAGGACTCCTTATTGGACTTGCAGAACAACTTAATAATAATGAAAAATAAAGAGAAGAAAAACAACCACCCGCTAACAGCCGTAGCTGTTGCACAACCTCCAAAAAAGTTTCGGGATTAAAATAAAACCTAAAATACAACCTCGTTTAAGCTCTTTTAAGCGAGGTTTGTTTTTGTTCGAAAGTTTGGATTTGTAAATATCAGGAGTCCTAAAACCCCCCTTTTTTGGTCATGAAACAGCCGTTTTAAAGCAGAAACTTTTAAATAGGTCGCGTCTTATAAAAGCAAAAGCTGTTGTTGCGCTCAGATATTTATGGTTCAAAAGCTTTGACAAAAGGAACCGAATTTTCCAAAGCAATTTTCTTCTAAACTGCTTATTTGTAATTTGTTGGCGAGAAAGTACTGCGATATATTGCATTGTTAAATCTACAACTGCATTCCTTTTTTTGAATATTTTAATTACTTTTGAAAGAAATATAACGGAGACGTAAAACGAAAATTCAAAACAGAAAATATTCAATTTTGACAACTCATAAAAAGAAATAAAATGGAAAATAATAAAGTTACACTACACAGAGTTTTTTCGGCAAGTCCTGAAAAAGTTTATAAAGCGTTTACAGATGCTGACGCAATGGCCTCTTGGATACCGCCTTACGGTTTTGTTTGCAAAGTTCATAGTATGGACCTACAAATTGGAGGTAAATACAGAATGTCGTTTACAAATTTTAGTACAGGAAGTAGTCAATCTTTTGGTGGAGAATATTTAGAAATTATACCGAATGCACTTTTGAAATATACAGACCAGTTTGAAGACCCAAATTTACCAGGACAAATGATTACAAAAATAGAGTTGCGAAAAGTAGTATGTGGTACAGAACTTATTGCAACACAAGAAGGAATTCCTGACGCAATACCGACTGAAATGTGTTATTTGGGTTGGCAAGATTCATTAGACAAATTAAAACGTTTGGTAGAACCTAATATCCCAGATGCATAACGAAGAAATTAGAAATATTAAAATTTCAACTTTAAAAAATAAAAATTATGGCACAAATCAATCCTCACATTAACTTCAACGGAAATGCCGAAGAAGCTTTTACATTTTACAAATCAGTATTTGGCGGAGAATTCGCAAAGATTATGCGTTTCAAAGACTTGTCCAGCCCTGAATTTCAGGTAGCAGAAAATGAAGCAAATAAAATAATGCACATTGCTTTGCCTATCGGCAAAAATATATTAATGGCCAATGACGTTCCAGAAGTTATGGGAAAAACAAATGAAAACGAAAACAGGTCTAAGATATCAATTAGTGCAGAAAGCAAAGAAGAAGCAGACAAATTATTCAACGGACTATCAGAAGGTGGACAAATTGAAATGCCAATTTCCGACAGTCCTTGGGGTTCATATTTTGGGATGTTTAGAGATAAATATGGAATTGAATGGATGGTGGACTTTGACCCAAATTATAAAGGTCAAATTTAATAAAAGAAAAACAACGAAGCGCTACAGCACTTACAAGAAATTGGCGGTTCAGTGGTAAAATAAAGCTTTTGTGCTTTGTCTCAAGTTTTGTGGTTGCAGACAGTTTAGTGCTTCGAAATCCCAACTTCTTGTGGCTGCAAAGCGTCACGTTCTGAAAATACCCCCATTTTTCACAATTTCCCCGCAAAATTATCCCTTCTAACTGTCATACATTCCTTTTAAAACAAGCTGTTTTCGTATTGCACGAACCGGATTTCCAAAGCAATTTTGTCTTCTAAACTGCTAATTTGTAATTGTGCAGGAAATTCCTGTGATGTGTTGCCTTGTTAAATATACAACTGCTTTCTTTTTTTTGAAGACTTTAATTACTTTTGAAAGAAATAAAACGGAAGTTTTTTCATAGACTGACGTTGGCGGGTATTTTAGTAAATTGCAGTAGAATTACGATTTTCAATAACTGAAAATTTGATTATATTTGTAGATGCAAAATAGTTTGAAATATGAATTACACAATATCCTTTCAGGAAAGAGCGAAGTTAGGTTTGGAACAATTATCCAAACAATCGCCAGTTACCTTAAAAATGGCGAAACAACAAGCCGAACGATTGAAGACGAAAAGCACCTCAAAAGTGAAGAAACAGAGAAGTTAGAAAACTATATTTCGCAGAATAATCTTTGGGTTAAAGATATTGACCTTTCGCAATATGTAAGTGAAGGCGCAGAACAAAAAGTTTATCTGAAAGATTCAGAAAACGTTTTAAAGTTAAATGATTCAATTTATTACACTTCTTGGAAAGATTATTTTTATAATTTATTACTTCACAATTATTTTTTTCCTGATACTGCATAGGAATTGATTGGCTTTACAAAAGTCAACGATATTTTGTATTGTATTGTTCAACAAGCTTATGTTGCGATCACAGATAACACAGATTTGAATCAAGTTAAAACTTTTTTGACACAGAATGGTTTTGAGAACAATCGAAATAATGATTATATCAATCCTCAATTAGGAATCATATTAGAAGATTTACACGACGAAAATGTTTTGACAAGAAATGAGATTTTATATTTTATTGATACTGTTTTCTATCTGACAGAAAAAATTTGGTCCGAAGAATAAATAACCTCACAACAGCCGTAGCTGTTGCACAACCTCCAAAAAAGTTTCGGGATCAAAATAAAACCTAAAATACAACCTCGTTTAAGCTCTTTTAAGCGAGGTTTGTTTTTGATATCAAGTTTGGATTTATAAAAATCAGGAGTCGTAAAATTGCTCTTTTTAAGGTCGTGAAACAGCCGCATTAAAGCAGAAGTTATTCATAAATTGCCGTTGGCAACAAAATTTTGGACGTTCACGAAAAAAAACTACCTTTGATAATATCAAATGATAGCATCAATGAAACCACCTTACGACATTACGCCGAAAATTCTGAAATTGATAAGTTCAATTTCTGAAAAAATTGGAGAAGTAAATGCTAATTATCTTAGTAAACAATCTCCGCAACTTCGTAAACAAAACAGAATCAAAACTATTCATTCTTCCTTACAAATTGAAGGAAATACATTAACTGAAGAGCAAATCACTGCTTTGATTGAAAATAAAAGAGTAATTGGTCCTGAAAAAGATGTGTTGGAAGTTTTAAATGCAATTAAGGTTTATGAAAAAATAGAAGAATATAAATTTTCATCAGATAAAAGTTTTTTAAAAGCACATTTTGGGTTAATGAGCGGATTAATTGAAACTGCCGGCATTTATAGAAAACAAGGCGTGGGAATAGTTAAGGGAACAAAAGTTGAACACATTGCTCCACCTTATGAAAATGTTCCGCATTTAATGAAAGATTTATTTGAATATCTTAAAGATTCCGAAGAATTAACCTTAATAAAAAGCTGCGTATTTCATTATGAAATGGAATTTATTCACCCTTTTTTAGATGGAAATGGAAGAATGGGAAGACTCTGGCAAACCTTGATTTTAATGGCTGAATATCCAGTTTTTGAGTTTCTGCCATTCGAAACATTAATCTCCAAAACACAAGATGAATATTATAAATCGCTAGCATTAAGTGATAAATCTGGGAAGTCAACCTACTTTATTGAATACATGCTTGAAGTTATTGATAAGTCATTGGAAAACTTACTTAGTTATAATAGTAGAATTTTAAAAGATGTTGATCGGTTAGAATATTTTCTAAATCTTGATATCAAAGAGTTTAACCGGAAAGACTATATGAATATATTTAAAGATTTATCATCTGCGACAGCAAGCAGAGATTTGAAAAAAGGAATATCAATGAATCTGTTGGAGAGTATTGGCAATCTCAATAAAACGAAATATATAGTAAAATAATTACTGTTTAACAAAACCGATTACGTGTACATCCACTCTATGGAGTTTTCGTAAAATATCGAGAGGATTTTCAAAAGGCAACTTCACCTCTTTTTATGCAATAAATAAGCTTAGTTTTTCTCGTGTTTTCCCTCACTTTTTGATTCAATAAAACGTATTGGATTACCCGGAGCAATTTGTCCTCTCAACTGCTTATTTGTAATGTTGGCGGGAAATTCCTGTGATATGTTGTATAATTAAATATAAAACTTTTCTTGCTATTATTATAATATTTTAATTACTTTTGAATGAAATAAAACGGAGGTTTTTTCATAGACTGACGTTAGCTGATATATTAAACAAAAAATACCTATAAATTAAAAATTATGAAAAAAACAATTACTTTTTTAACTATTCTTTTGTCAATTATTCATATTAACGCACAAGAAGATATAAACTTATTGACTTATTCTAACACACAAGATATTAATTTCTTCAATACAATTAAAAGTGGAGCCACAGTTAAAGAATATATTACGACTGGTAAAAATAGTGTGAAAATTGGAGATACTTTAATTTTAGGATCGCCCACTTCTCAGGAAATGAATACTAGAACATATTCTGGTAGTTATGGAAATCAATTAAGAGGAGGAGTAGCTCAATCGAGAAGTACTTCAAAAAAAACTTATGAATTTGTAAAAATGGTAAGACCTGCAGGATTTGGTAGTATTATGACTGCTATGAATGGAGATGCACAGAATATGGCAGATAATAGTTATAAGAATAGTATAGTTATAGTTAACGAACTAAAAACATATCATAGAGGTAGTAAAAATAAACCGTTATACATCGTTATGGTTTTGGGGGAAATAAACGGAAAAGCTTTTGGTATAAATAAATATCTAAGTGTTATGGATACTGAATTAGCCATTGAATCTGGTGAAGTTTTATTGAAAAATCGAAAAATGACTAGAGATGAAGCTATTGCAAAATTAAAAGAAGCAAAAGAATTAATGGAAATTGATATGATGACTAAAGAAAATTTTGAGGAATTGAAAAAAGAACTTGCGCCAATTATTACAAATAAAGAATAAAAAAAAATACTTCTGCTAACAACAGTAGCTGTTGCACAACCTCCAAAAAAATTCTAATTTCAAAATAAAACCAAAAATACAACCTCGTTTAAGCTCTTTTAAGCGAGGTTTTTTTTTGTTCACAAGTTTGGATTTTGAAATCAGAAGTCTTAAAACTGCTCTTTTTTGGTCTTGAAATAGCCGTTTTAAAGCAGTAGCTCTTAAATTTATATAAAAACAAAACCTTTTGTTAGGTATTTGGCATTCCAACTCTTGAATTTAGCAATGAAATCGGGAACGCCTAGGATATTTAACCAGGGCTTTTTTATTCCAAAAGAATGCAATAATTAGCTATTGCCTTTTTTCTTTTCTATCAATTCCTTTCCATTAAAATCATTTAAATCCATCAAGAAATTGTATAGGTATTTATTGAATTGAGCAGGTTCTTCTAAATTAGAAACGTGACCCGCATTATTAATAATATGAAGGACAGAACCTTTAATTTGCTTATTCATAAATTTAGATTCGTCCAATGGCGTTATGGCATCTTCATTACCACAAATAATCAAGGTGGGAATGGTAATTTCATCCAAAATAGAGCAAGTTTCTGAACGCTCGGCAAGCGCAACTAATCCTTGAGTAATACTATGTTGAGAATTAGCGAACACAACATTTCGCAACTGTTCAACCAATTCCGGTTTGTTAGTTATCGAATCTTTGTGGAAAACATTTTTTATAAATCCTTCGTTAAAATTAGTTACCCCATATTCCTTAATATCCCCAATAGTTTTATAGCGTTTTACCTTAGCTTCATAGGAGTCCGCAATACATTGAGTATCACATAAAATCAGCGCCTGAAAACGACTTGGAAATCGTTTTATCGCATTGAGCGCTATATAACCACCCATAGACAATCCACAAATAATTACTTTTTCAAGACCCAATTTGTCAATAAAAAGTATCAAATCATTAGCAAACAAGTCCATACTAAGATGAGATTCTTCGTCAGTTGATTTTCCAAATCCCCTAATATCACAAGCAATGGCACGATGCGTAGTTTTTAAAAAATCCAATTGCTCCTTCCACATCGTTTTATCGAAAGGAAAGCCATGCAAAAAAACAATGGGTATAAGTCCTTCGCCCACATCATCATACAATAAATTAAGGCCATTAACATTGACTGCCAAATCGTGACCTTTAACTGGAATTTTCATCGTGAGGGTGTTTTAAAGTGATTTTGTATTTTGACTATTGTAGCTATGGCAAAGTTAATTTTTGAATTACACCAAAACCTTATATAATTTGTTAAGAGAGTTATAAAATTCACAGTTTTTATTAAAATACGCAATGAATTAACTTTTTCATAAGAAACTGAATAACTGTATTTTAAAAACAATTTAGGTATATAGACCTCTCTAAACCATAATTTTTCGAAACAAAAAAGAATTTGCTTTTTAAATAAACTACTTTCTTACTTCCTATCTTAGCGAAAATATTTTTCACTTTAAGGCCAACACAAATTGAAAAACAATGATACTTTATGCATTATGACTAAAAGAAATAATATAAATATCAATGTAGATACTGAAGCTATTTACAAACATTTTTTTGAATTATCACCTGATTTGCTTTGTATAGCTGGATTTGATGGGTATTTTAAAAAAATAAATCCTTCCGTTTCCAAATTATTAGGATACACGGAAGAAGAATTGTTGGCTAAACCTATTAGTGAATTTATTGATATTGACGACAGGAAAATCACGGCAGACCATAGAAATGAAATTATCAAAAATACTTTATTACAGCATTTTGAAAACCGATATAGAACAAAGAGCGGAGAAATTGTTTGGTTGTCTTGGACCTCAATGCCCATATTCGAAGACCAATTAGTGTATGCGATTGCAAAAAACGTCACCCACAAAAAAATACTTGAAGAAGAGCGGAATATACTGCTTTCTAATTTTGCAAAAATAAACAAAGATCTTAAAAAATTAAGTTATACCAGTTCGCATGACTTGAGATCGCCAGTAAACAATTTGCTTTCCATTTTTAGCCTGTTGGATGTATCTACCATTAGCGACCCAGAAACACTTCAATTTATAGAAATGTTGGAATCTACGAGCGAAAGTTTGAGACAAGCCTTAAATGATTATCTGGATATTTTAATTCAACGAGATAACTCACTCGCCAAAATCGAAAAAATAAATTTAAATAAAAACCTCAATACCGTCTTACGTTCCATAAATTCCTTGATTCAAAATTCTAAAGTCACAATTAATGTCGATTTTTCGGAACTTGAAAAAGTGAAGTTTAACAAAGCGTACCTAAAAAGTATTTTTTTAAACTTAATAACAAATTCTATAAAATATGCCAAGCCAGGCACTTTACCTGTAATTTCGATTTCTTCCAGAAAACACAATGGAAAAAATCAATTGTTATTTGCTGACAACGGTCTCGGTTTTGATATGGATGTCGTAAAAGGGAAGATTTTTGGGTTGCACCAAAAGTTTCACAATCATATTGACAGCAAAGGAATTGGGCTTTATTTGGTACACAATCACATCACCAGTTTGGGTGGTGAAATTACCGTCGAAAGCGAAATTAATAAAGGAACCCAGTTTATAATATCATTCAAGGAGTAATTAATCCTGTCCAAGATTTTAAATTATAGGGTTCAAATCAACTGATTATTTTATTCCAGCAAAATTAAAAATAGCATATTATTACATCTTCATCCCTTCCATTGGATTGCTTCCGTTTCTGAAAATGTATTCGCTATTGATACCATAAGCACCTGTAATCACCACTTTTTTTGCAGCATCGATATGGGAAGTGATTTCAATCATTCCATTGGTTTCTACGCCGGTTTCAACCATCATATTTTCGAAAACACCGGGTCTTTTTTCGATCCAAATGTAGGCGGATTTTTCTTCTCGAATTACGGCATCTATTGGAATAAACAGACCTTTTTGGCTGGGTTGTGATAATGTGGCAATGGCTTGCATTCCGGGTTTCAACAATAAGTTGGGATTGGGAATTTCAGTCCGAATCAAAAGCATTCGCGAATCTGCATTGATTTCTGGATTGATAAAAGAAACCTTGGCATTGATGTTTTTTTCTGGATAATCTGTAAAAGTAATACGCGCATTCTGACCTAATTTTAAATTCTTAGCATAGGTCACATTTACTTGTGTTTCCAACCAAAGACTATTCAAATCGGCAAGTTTTATTATGCCCGCACCTTCCATCGTATAACTGCCTTCAGTAGTCATTATTTCCGAAATAGTCCCACTATATAAACTGTAAAATGTTGTGTAGGGCGAAACATCCTTGCCCGTTTTTAGGTTTTCAATTTGACCATTGTTTAAACCGAAAAAAGACAGCTTTTGTTTGGAAGCGTTGAGTAAATTTTTGGCGTTTTTCCCAAAATCGCCAGGCATTGAAAGTTGTTTGTAAGCCAACATATAATCTTGTTTGGCAATGGCAATATCTTCGCTATATAGAACATAAACAGCGGCTCCTTTATTGACAAAATCACCGACGGTTTTGAAATACAATTTCTCTATTCGACCCATAGAACGTGCCGAAATCGTCTTAATTTTTTCCTGATTGATAGTCAAAACGCCAGTGTAAGATTGCTCTAGACTGCTATTGGCTTCGGAAATAGTTTTGGTAGCAATGTTACCCAACTGGATTTGTTGCTTGCTCAACCTGATTTCGGTTGTCCCGGTATCGTTGTGCTGTATCGGAGTCAATTCCATATGGCAAATAGGACACTTTCCCGGTTTGTCTTCCTTAATTTGTGGATCCATGGAACAAGTGTAGATTGTAGTGGCCTCTTTCTTCTTGCCTCCTGCCTCTTTATTTTTTGTATTGCAGGCAATAAAAACTACTATTGACAGCATTAATAATATCTTTTTCATCTTATTCGGTTTTAATGAAGCTTTCGCTATCTATTAAATAATTCCCATTTTCGGCAATGGAATCCTGAACGGAAATTCCACTTATAACTTGAACATAATCGCTCATTTCAATACCTGTTTTTAGGACGGTTGCTTTGAAACCATTTCCCATTTTTACAAAAGCTACTTTTTTAGTTCCAATGCTGACTATTGCCTGTTTTGGTATCCAAATTCCTTTCACAGGATTTGTTTTCACAATTCCTTGCAATCGCAAACCAATAGGTAATTTTGATTGACTATTATCCAAATAAATCCTAATCCTATTGCTTTTATCCGCGGGACTGAATTGGGTTTCAATAAAATTAATTCGAGCAGTAATAAAATTAGTTTCATCCAACTCGGTCGAAATTCGGATGGATTGATTGGTTTTGATTTGACTGTTAAAACTTTGGCTGACATTGAAAATTCCCCAAACTTTACGGGTATTCAATAATTTAAAAACGGTTTGGTTTTTCTTGATATAATCGCCTTCTTTTATAGACAATGGTGCAGTACTAGATGTGGCATTCTGCATCGCAACACCAGTATTAGTCATACTATCGGTGCCGTCAATAATCCCAGAAGCTGGACTATATATGGTGATTATAGGATTGGATTTTTTGGTAGAAACCAAAGCATTGATTTGGTTATTCGTCATTCCGTAAAGCCTTAATTTTTCTTTAGATGCCCTGATAATCGATTCGTGGTTCCCCATTTCGTCAGAAATCATATAGATGAAATTTTGTTGCTCCGTCAATAATTCTGGACTGTATATATCGAACAGCTTTTGACCTTTCGACACGCTTTGAAATTTATAATTCACATACATACGTTCAATTCTGCCATTCATTCTTGCGGCAATACTCACCGCCGCATTGGGATCATAAGTTACAATTCCCGGCAGATTAATTTCAGTGGTTAACGTCGAGTCTTTGGGTGTCGTGGTTTTGTAATTTCCAATGATGAAATTGTCCGTTGGTTTCAAAAGATTATCAATGGATTTGTTTTCTACGACCTCACTTTGGACTACTTTTTTTACCAAATTCATTCCACAAATAGGACAAGTACCAGGTTTATCACGAATAATTTCTGGATGCATCGAGCAAGTATAAACCTCAGCGGCATGTGATTTTTCTGAATGTGGACTGGGTTTTAAGACTAAGAAATAGATTGTAATTCCAATGATAAAAAGGACAACGGCAACCCAACCATATTTTATATATTTATTCATAATTAATTGGTTTCGAGTTGTCTTTCAATTTCTACTTTAGCAGTTAAGATGGCCTGAAGTTTATTCAGTGATTCCATTTGAGCCATATTCACGGCTTCCCAAGCATCCAAAACATCAAATAAATCGCCCGTATTATTTTGCCAAGCTAAAACGGATGCGTCATAACTTCCCCTCAATGTTGGAATGATGGTTTTCTCAGCAATCTCATATTGTTTTTTTAAACTGCTCAATTCATTGGTCATACCCGAAATCATTCCGGTAGCTTCATTCAAAATCATTTGTTTTTGCCAGTTCAGGCTTTCGTTTTTGATTTTAAAACTGTTGATATTGGCTTTGTTCATTTTCGTCGACCAAGGCATTGGAATCGTAATCATCCCCATCAAGGAAAATTGTTGTGGCTGTTGACCAAAGGCAAACATATGATCGTATTTAATTCCGAATTCAGGCAAAAACTTAGCTTTTTCGGATTCAATCTTCAACTGATTCAAAGCAATAGTTTTCTCGATTGCCTTGACGTCACTCCGACTTTTTGAAAGAGAAGCGGTATCTAATTGCATCCCATTAACATCAATAAATTTAAAAGAAGAATTGATTTCAAAAGCAGCGTTTTTATCTCTCGCCATCAAGGTATTCAATGTAACTCGTTTTTGGCAAATTTCATTTTCCATCATTAGAATCGTATTTTCCAATTCACTAAAACGTGCAGTTGCCTTGTAATGCGCCGACATTTTATCCATGCTGTATTTATACCGAATTTCCATACTCTTAATCATATAATCCAAAAGCAGCAAATTATCTTTGGCCACTTTCAACTTTTTATTGAGTACCAACCATTGGTAATAATTGGTTTTTGCCAAAGCGTTCAATTGACTAATAGTGTAGTTTTTATTTTCTACTTCGACCGAAGACATGGCATTCATATAATTGGATTCGGCTTTAAGTCTAGAACTATTGGGAATCATTTGAGTAACGCCTACCATATAATTTCCCATTCCAGTTCCCATTTCATTGGCTTTCCACAATTTAGTATTGTAAGGTGTCATAAAAAAACCTGTTTCAACTTGTGGTGGCATCCAACTTTTGGCTCCACTTGCCGCTACATCCATACTTTGAATTTCGGCATCGTACATTTTCAACTGCGGATTATTGGTTTTGATGTTGTTTAAAACCTCTTCCAACGAAAGAGTTTGAGCGTTAGAATTTGCAAAGCCTAAAACCAGACAAATTAGGACGATAAAATATTTACTATTTTGCATCTATAATTTCAATTTTGCCCTTTGTTCTCAATTCGCGGAGTTTCACCATTTCGAAAACAACAGGAGTTACTAATAATACATAAATTGTTGAGGTAATCGTGCCGCCAATAAGAGGAACGGTGATGGGCAACATTACGTCTGCACCGGTTCCCGTGGCCCAAAGAATGGGGATTAGTCCAAATAAAGAAACCGAAACCGTCATTAATTTTGGTCGCAATCTTTTGGCTGAACCTTCAATAATATACGTTCTCAAAATTTCTTCGGTAATAGTTTCGGAACTGTTACCGTGTTTTTCGACCATTTTATTCATAGATTCGTTCAAATAAATGGTAATCAACATCGCCGTTTCGACAGCCAAACCAAACAAGGCAATAAACCCAACGGCAACAGCCACCGACAAGTTAATTCCATAGAAATAAACCATAAAAATCCCTCCAATGAGCGCAAAAGGAACGGTGATCATCGTAATCAAAGCTTCTTTCATCGAATGGTAGGTGAAGTACAAAATGAGGAAAATAATGAGAACTACAATAGGCAAAATTAGACTCAAAGTTTTGTTGGCTCGGATTTGGTTTTCCCATTGCCCACTCCATTCCACATAATAGCCTTTGGGCATTTTGGTCATCATAGTATTGAGTTTTTGCTGCGCTTCTTTGACAGTACTTCCCAAATCACGGTCGCGAACATTGAACAAAACACTGCCACGAAGCATTGCATTTTCGCTGTTAATCATTGGCGGACCATCGTTTATTTTCACATCGGCAACAGTTTCTAAAGGAATCGTTCCAAATTGCATGGTCTGTACTTGCAGTTTTTTCAAAGCATCCAAACTGTTTCGATATTCTTGTGCATAACGGGCGTTCACGGAAAAACGTTGTCTTCCTTCGATAGTTGTGGTCAATTTCATTCCTCCAATCGCTGCTTCGACAACTGTATTTAGGTCATCAATTGAAAGTCCGTATCGACCGATTACTTCTCGTTTGGGAACAATGTCAATGTATTTTCCGCCCGTAATGGGTTCGGCATACAAATCTTTCACACCTGAAGTTCCTTCCAAAGCTTTCTTTATTTTCTGAGATAAAACATTAATTGTATCTAAACTTGCTCCGTAAATCTTGATTCCAACATCGGTTCTAATTCCGGTCGAAAGCATATTAATCCGGTTGATTATAGGTTGTGTAAAACCATTAGTCACGCCCGGAATTTGCAGTTTATTGTTGATTTCATTAACAACATCGGCTTTAGTTTTGCCTGCTCTCCACTCGTCGTGAGGTTTGAGCAAAACTATCGTTTCAATCATACTAATGGGGCTGTTATCCGTCGCCGTGTTGGCCCTTCCTGCTTTTCCTAAAACGTGAGCGACTTCGGGAATGGACTTGATTAGCTTATCTTGAACTTGCAAAATTCGCTTTACTTCAGAATTGGAAACATCGGGCAACGTGACTGGCATAAACAAAACCGAACCCTCGTCTAAAGGAGGCATAAATTCAGAACCGAGTTGTGTAAACATCAAAACTCCTATGAGTAAGGCAACGATATTAATGCCTAAAACCGATTTTCTCCATTTTAAACAATACGTCAAAATGGGAGTGTAAACACTTTCTAATTTTCGATTAATCGGGTTTTTATTTTCAGGACGAAGTTTGCCTTTGAGCAGAAAACTAATTAAAACAGGAGTCAGCGTGATGGCAAGAAACGCGTCAACAATCAGAATAAACGATTTTGTCCAAGCCAATGGACTGAACAATTTGCCTTCCATTCCAGTAAGCAGAAACACGGGCAAAAAGGAGGCAATCACGATGATAGTCGAATAAAAAACACCTGGTCCAACCAATTGGGAGGATTTCTCAATTATCTCGAGCCTTTCGTCCGAAGACAGTGGGTCTTGTTTCTTTTTAAATATATTTTTGAATAATTTTTTCATTTTAAATTATTGATTATTGTCCATTTCTTCTTGTTTTTCGGAAATATTCCGATAGGCATTTTCGACCATCACAATTCCATCATCAACCACAACACCAATCGCCAAAGCAATTCCTGTTAACGACATAATATTGGAAGAAATTCCGAAAGTTTGGAGCAAAATAAAACCGATAGCCACAGAAATAGGCAATTGAATTAGAATAATTAAAGCACTTCGCCAATGAAAAAGAAAAAGCAGAATAACAATCGAAACAGCAATCATCTCTTCTAATAAAGTTCCTTTTACGGATTCGATGGCTTTCTCAATGAGTTCACTTCTGTCATATGAAGTTTTGAAAGTAACGCCTTCGGGTAATCCCTTTTCGACTTCCTTCATCTTCAATTTCACCGCTTTGATGACTTTATCAGCATTTTCGCCATAGCGCATTACCACAATTCCACCGACCACTTCGCCAGTTCCATTTTGGTCAAAAATCCCCAAGCGCAAGTCGCCACCCATTTGTACTGAACCCACATCGCTTACTTTTACAGGAACTGAATTGTAGTTTTTAATGGCAATTTCCTCCACATCTTTGATGTTTTTGATGTAACCCAATCCTCTAACAATATAGGATCTGTCACTCATTTCAAACTTTCGTCCGCCGACATCGTTGTTATTTGCCTTCACGGCATTCATTACTTCCATCATACTGACGTTGAAGTATTGCATTTTCAAAGGGTCTAAAACCAATTGGTATTGCTTTTCGAAACCACCAAATGAGGCAACTTCGGAAACTCCGGGAACCGTTTGCAAGGCGAATTTCACGTACCAATCCTGCAAAGCGCGTTGTTCTCCCAAATCCATTCCTTTGGCGTCTAAAGTGTACCAAAAAATATGTCCAACACCTGTTCCATCAGGTCCTAAAGTGGGAACCACATTTTGGGGCAAGAGTCGTTGCGCATAATTTAATCTTTCTAAAACACGCGTTCTGGCCCAATAAGGATCGACGCCGTCTTCAAAAATGATATAAACAAAACTCATCCCAAACATCGAAGCGCCGCGAATATTTTTCACTTTTGGAATGCCTTGCAAATTGGAAACTAGAGGATATGTTACTTGCGCTTCGATAACTTGCGGACTTCTTCCCATCCAGTCTGTAAAAACAATTACTTGATTTTCAGACAAATCAGGAATAGCATCGATGGGATTTTGCTGCACGCTGTAAACGCCCCAAACAAATAAACCACCGGAAAGCAAGAGGACAACAAACCGATTTCTCAGCGAAAATGATATTAATTTTTCTACCATAAAGTGGTTTTTTAATACTGAAAGTCAATAAGGATAAAAATTTCAGTGTTGATACACCTCAAAGGCTTGAAAAAACCTTTGAGGTTTTTAAATTGGCTTATTTTACTTCTTCGGTCAGTTTCATTCCGCATTTTGGGCACTTATCGTTTAATTTGCCCTGAACTTCTGGATGCATTGGACAAGCATAGAGCTTTGATTTGCTATCATTCGTCATTGTGGAATCTTTTTCCATCATAGTGGAATCCTTCATGGTCATTGTGGTATCATTTTTCATCATTGGAGTATTTGTTGGTTGAACTTCTTTATTTTTTTGGTTACAAGAAACCAATACGAAAGCCATAGCGATGGCTGAAAGAATTATATTTTTCATTTTGAATATTTTAAAAATTGATAATTAAACTATAGGTTTTCAAAACCTGATAGGTTTTTCTATTGTTTGCAATAAAATTAATGTTAGTGACTTACTCTTTTTGACCAGCACTCACTTTGGTCAAATCCATTCCACATTTAGGACATGTATCACCTTTTTTTCCAGTAACTTTTGGATGCATTGGACATGCATAAGTTGCTTTTGGAGCTTCATTTTTGCTCATTTCCATTCCACATTTAGGACATTTACCAGCTTTTTCGGAAGTGGAACTATCCATTTTGCAAACGTATTTTGCCGTAACAACGGTTGATGCTTGACTTCCTTTAACGGAGGTGTTAAGTTGTGTTTTGGTAGTTTTTACCAAATCCATTCCACATTTGCCGCATTTTCCTTCTTTCATACTCATTTCATTAGGATGCATTGGACAAACATAAGTTGCCTTTTGAGCCGCTTCTTTAGAAGGTTTTGTGCTGGTTTGAGCTGTTGCGGCTGTGCTTACTGCTAAGAATACACTTAGTACGATAATTAAATTTTTCATTTTTGTAGATTTTTTAAATAGTGAATTGACTTCGTCGAAATCTTCGATTTAGTGAATTACCTTTTTGTTAATAATAGAAATAATTTTGAATTGAAAAAGCTAAAGTATAATTAATCACAGTATTACACTATAATTTATTAGTACAAATAACCGATAAAAAGTGATAGTAAAGCAAAAATAGCTTTTGAATTGAACACACTTTTGGCTGTAAAAATTTGTTTTAGCTTATTTTTGGAATAAGCCAAAGGGAATGAAAACCTGAAGAAAGATTGGTTTCAGAATTGAAAAAATTGGATTCTTTTTTAGAAAAATCAAAATTATTATTGTTGAATTTTATCTCGAAAAAAGCAGCACTAAATTGAGTTGAAGTAGTAACACAATTAGAATGACCACATTTACCGTTGCAGGCGCCATCGTGGTCTTTGTCTTGACTTTTAGAATGATTCATCTTCTTGCAACACTCCATTTTTTTATTAGAAGAAGACATTTCTTTATTGCAACACGATTTTTTTGATTTCATTTCACACGAAAAAGTCAATGACGGTATCAAGAAGAAACCAATCGTAACCATTAGAAGCAATATGTGAAACTTTTTTGTCATTGTATTTTTTAAACACACAAATTTATGAAATTATTTCTTCCATTGTCCTCAATTTAGTAAAGATTATCTTTTTTTTAAATTGAGATGCAATTTTCGAATACCCATTTATAGCTAAAATGGGTTCGTTTTGATGTACAAATGGAGTGAAAACACTATCCCAAAAATATACTCAATATATAATATACAATAGTTGCCAAGAATCCTGAAACTGGAATAGTCAATACCCAAGCCCATAACAAACTTACGGTCACGCCCCAACGCACTGCTGAAACACGTTTGGTTAATCCAACTCCAATAATAGAACCCGTAATGGTGTGAGTTGTACTTACTGGAATTTTGAAATGTTCGGTAAAGTAAAGTGTCAACGCGCCCGCAGTTTCTGCAGCAACCCCTTCAAAGGATGTTACTTTGGTGATTTTGGAACCCATTGTTTTAACAATTTTCCATCCTCCGCTTAATGTTCCAACGGCGATCGCGGTATAACACGCCAAAGGAATCCAATCAGGCATTACTCCTTTTATTCCTTTGTCGTCGTCTGGAAGGATTACTTGCAGCCAATGTGGCAGATTTAGGATTAAGGAATGAGTCTGATTGATATAAACAGCCACTGCCGCTGCAATAATACCCATAACTTTTTGCGAATCGTTTCCACCGTGCCCTAAACTAAACGCAGCGGAAGATAATAGTTGCATTTTTTTTAAAACCGCATCTGCTCTATGTAAACTGAGACTACTAAATGTCAAGGCAAATGTTGAAATAGATAGAATAATAAAGGCAACTAAAAACCACTTAATATTGTGCGATTCCAAAACAATACTCCAAAAATGGGAATCAAAACGTGGCTTTTCAATTTTATCATACGTTACCATTTGGCTGTAAACAAACCAAAGCGTCAAAATCATTAAGGCAATTGTAAAAAACTTTGGAAAAATACTTTTTTTCGAAGCATTCAACAACCAAATCGAAATTAAATAGGAGATTAATGCTCCTAATAAAGGCGCCAAAATAATAAATGCAACAATAACCACAACTCCCGACGGCATTCCGCCCTCTTTTCCCTCTTTGTACCAACATACAATGTTATACCAGTGTCGTGTTTGCGCTACGTTATCTACAATAATCGTATAATCAGAAAATCCGTGTAAGGCAATCGCGTGAGCAATAGCGGCTCCAGCAAATCCTCCAATTAAAGTATGAGACGAACTTGAAGGAATTCCTTGCCACCAAGTAATCAAGTTCCAGATAATAGCGGCAACCACTCCCGCAAGAATAACAACCAAATTAATCTCGCTGGCATTGGCGGTTTTAGCAACTGTATTGGCCACACCAAGACCAAAAACCCAATACGCCAAGAAGTTGAAAAAAGCAGCCCAAAGTACGGCTTGAAATGGCGTTAAAACCTTTGTGGCTACAACTGTGGCAATGGCATTGGCAGCATCGTGAAAACCATTAATGTAATCAAAAATTAAGGCTAAAACGATGATAACTATAAGTAAAGTAAATTCCATATTTTTTATTGAACGCTTAAAAGATTAAAATTGAAAACTTTACAATTTTTAAATCTTTTAATTATTAAATTGATTACGAATGTTTCACGGAAATTGATTCCAAAACACTGGCTACTCCCTTACATTTATCGGCTGCCGATTCTAATACTGACAAGACTTCTTTGTATTTGATAATGTTTTTGGCATCGGTTTCGTTTTCGAAAAGATCTGCTACAGCCTTGTCATAAACATCATCGGATTTACTTTCCAATTTGTTAATTCTGGAACATGCATCAGTAATTTTTTTCATATTCCTCAAATTCCTCAACTCTTTAACGGCAGTGTCAATGTTTTGACAAGCTTCAAGATTAATTTCGGTCAGTTTTCGAATAGATTTTGTAATCTTAGCTACTTGATACAATCGCATTCTGCTGGAAGCGCCGTGCAAATAATCGGCTACATTGTCTATAGATGTAATCAAGGAGTGAATGTCCTCTCTATCGAATGGTGTGATAAAATTTCGGCTCAATTCAAGATTGGTCAAACGTGTGAGATCTTCTCCTTTTTGTTCCAATTCATCAATTTTAGAAAAAAGTTCGTCTCTCTCTTTCAAAGGAAGGTTTACTGCTTCGTGCAAGATGGAAGCTAATTGAACTAAATTGGCTGATGCTTCCTCAAAAAGCGGAAAGAATTTTTTGTCTTTTGGGACCAAAAATTGAAAAATACTATTTAATGACATTTTAATAACGTTTGTTTAATTTAAGCAACAAAATTACTTCTTTATTTTACGCTAATGTTAAGTAATTGTTAACAATCGGAGTCAATTTCAAAACTGTTTAAAAAAGTCACGGTTTTCTCAATGTCATAATGCAAAATCCGATCTTCCTTTACTAATGGAACTTCTTCACGATACGATTTCAAAAACATTTCGATAAAATCGCTCGATTCTAAAGGTCGTCGGTATTCAATGGCTTGCGAAGCATTCATCAATTCGATGGCAAGAATTCGCTCTAAGTTATGCATCACCCGCAAGGCTTTTGTGGCCGCATTGGCTCCCATACTTACGTGGTCTTCTTGGCCATTGCTCGACACAATGCTATCCACGCTGGCGGGTGTTGCCAATTGTTTGTTCTCGCTGGCAATGCTCGCTGCCGTATATTGCGGAATCATTAATCCCGAATTCAAACCAGGATTATCAACTAAAAAAGCAGGAAGATTGCGCAAACCGGAAATCAATTGAAACGTTCGTCGTTCGGAAATACTGCCCAATTCCGCCAAAGCAATCGCTATAAAATCCAAAGCCAAAGCCAAAGGTTGACCGTGAAAATTTCCTCCCGAAATAATTTGGTCACTTTCAATAAATATATTCGGATTATCCGTCACCGAATTGATTTCGGTCTTAAACACTTTTTTCACATAATCAATCGCATCTTTTGAAGCGCCATGAACCTGCGGAATACATCGGAAAGAATAGGGATCTTGAACATGTGTTTTTTCTTGGCTAATAATTTCACTTCCATCCAAAAATTCTTTCACGCGATTGGCCGTTACAATTTGCCCTTTATGTGGTCGAATAAAATGAATTAACTCGTGAAAAGGCTCAATCCTCCCATCAAATCCTTCTAAGGAAATGGTTCCAATTAAATCGGCCAAATAAGAAAATTTGCTCGCTTTCATCAAAATATGGGCACCATAAGCACTCATAAATTGAGTTCCATTCAATAAAGCTAAACCTTCTTTGGACTGCAATACGATGGGTTTCCAATTAAAATGCTTCAAAACTTCTTTCGAATGTATTTTTTTTCCTTCAAAAAATACTTCGCCTTCGCCCAATAATGGCAAGGATAAATGTGCCAAAGGTGCTAAATCACCTGAAGCTCCAAGCGATCCTTGTGTATAAACTACTGGAAGAATATCATTATTGTAAAAATCGACCAATCGCTCAACTGTTTGCAATTGTATCCCAGAATGCCCATAACTCAACGATTGAATTTTAAGCAACAACATCAGTTTTACAATTTCACGAGGAACTTCGTCACCTGTTCCGCAAGAATGCGATTTTACCAAATTTTCTTGCAATTTAGAAAGGTTTTCATTGGAAATTTTCACATTGCAAAGCGAACCAAATCCTGTATTGATACCATAAATAGGTTTCGATTGTGAAGCCATTTTGGTGTCCAGATAATCTCGACATTTTTGAATATTGATCTTGGCTTCATCGGATAATGCCAGCGATTTATGGTTCGAAATAATTTCTTGCAAGGCTTCCAAGGAAAGTACTTCGGTGCTTATATAATGTGTATTATCCATTTAGTTTTGACATTTGAGAATCCAAAATTCCATAAACCAATATTAAAAAACAAGATTTTGAGGTGAAATTATTTAATATTCTTTTTTTAAGGTATTGTTTTCTAAAATATTCGCAAAAACAGAATAAAACATTTTGTTATTTTATAAAAAACTGTACTTTTGGAAAATCAAAATGAAAAACAACAGCAAAACATATCATTCTTCGATTACAACTTCAGTAGGAGTTGCAACTGCTGTTACCTTCACCACTACAACAACTACGACTACCCTTTAAGGGTATACATTTTACATATAATCCAGTTTTCGTGCTTTTTTCTAAAGGAAGAAGGTTCATAGGGGTATAAAAACCATTTGCATTTTAAAATAAAACCAACAAAATGAGAGTATTAAAATTTGGCGGAACTTCAGTTGCCAATGCACAAAACATAAAACTTGTATTAGATATAGTCCTCAAAAAAGCAGCTCAGGAAAAAACGATTGTTGTCGTTTCTGCTTTTACCAAAGTCACCGATTTACTGGTTCTTGCTTCCCAAAAAGCAGCTTCAAACGACGAAAGTTACAAAGAAATTGTCGCCGAAATCGAGAAAAAGCATCTCGATGCTATCAAAGAATTAATTCCCGTTAGCGAACAAAGTGGTTTGCTTAGTCACATCAAAAGAATCAGCAATCACCTCGAAACTTTACTAGACGGTTGCTTCCTTTTGGGCGAATTATCCCCACGAACTTCCGATACAATTCTAAGTTTTGGCGAATTATTATCTTCCTATATTATCGCCGAAGCCTTCAAACAAAAACACAACAATTGCAGTTACAAAGACAGTCGCGAATTGATAAAAACCAATTCAAATTTTGGCAAAGCCAGCGTAAATTTCCCATTTACCAATCAATTAATTGCTGATTATTTTGCGTCAAATGATTCGCAAAACGTTGTGATGCCTGGTTTTATTGCTTCGACCGAAGAAGGAATTGGCACAACATTAGGTCGGGGCGGTTCCGATTATACTGCAGCAATTTTAGCAGGAGCATTAAACGCTTCCGAATTAGAAATCTGGACTGACGTCAACGGAATGTTTACTGCCAACCCAAAAATCGTAAAACAGGCTCAACCTATTGCCACTATTTCCTATCAAGAAGCGATGGAGTTGTCGCATTTTGGTGCCAAAGTTTTGTATCCGCCAACAATCCAACCTGTTTTCAAGAAAAATATTCCCATTTGGATTAAAAACACTTTCGAACCGGAAGCCAAAGGAACTTTTATTTCAAACCAAGACGATTCGCATACTAATCCTGTAAAAGGAATCAGCCACATCGATAAAATTACCTTGATTACTCTTGAAGGATCAGGAATGATTGGAGTTGCTGGAGTTTCAAAACGATTATTCGAAGTCTTGTCAAACGAAAATATCAATATTATTTTCATCACTCAAGCATCATCGGAACATTCCATTTGCATCGGAATATTAAATAGCGATGCCAATAATGCCGAAAATGCTATCAACAAAGCCTTTCAACAAGAAATTGCTCAAAACAAAATCGATCCTTGCATCGTCGAAAAAGACCTTTGTATTATTGCTTTGGTTGGCGAAAATATGAAAAATCATCAAGGTTTGAGCGGAAGAATGTTCAGTACTTTGGGTAAAAATAATGTGAACATTCGTGCTATTGCGCAAGGTGCTTCAGAAAGAAATATTTCGGCGGTAATCAACGAAAGAGACGTGAAAAAAGCATTGAACACGCTTCACGAAAACTTCTTTGAAGAAAACACAAAACAGTTGAATTTGTTTGTAATGGGCGTTGGAAATGTAGGTGAAAAATTTATCGAGCAAATCCACCAACAAAAGAAATTCCTAAAAGAAAATCTAAAAATAAATCTGAGAGTTATAGCCGTTTCCAATTCTCGAAAAATGTATTTTGACGAAGACGGAATTCCTTTGAAAGAATGGCAATTGCAATTAGAAAACGGGCAAACTGCCGACAAAGAAGGGTTTATTTCAAAAGTAAAAGAACTCAATTTACGCAATAGTATTTTTGTTGACATTACTGCCAATCAAGCGGTTTCTGAAACCTATGAGCATTATTTGAAACAAAATGTTGCCGTGGTGACTTGCAACAAAATTGCATGTTCTTCGGCTTATGATAATTACAAAAAACTAAAAAATCTTTCTCGTCAATTCAATGCTCCTTTCTTGTTTGAAACCAATGTGGGTGCAGGCTTACCAATTATTGACACTTTGAAACACTTAATAGCTTCTGGTGATAAAGTGAACAAAATTCAAGCGGTTTTATCAGGAAGTTTGAACTTTATTTTCAACAATTTTGACGAAAATAATTCGTTCCACGATGTAGTAAAAGAAGCGGGAGTTCAAGGATTCACCGAACCAGATCCAAAAATTGACTTGAGTGGAGTGGATGTAGCCCGAAAAATTTTGATTCTAATTCGTGAAAGCGGGTATCAATTCGACATCGAAGATATTGCCAATAGATCTTTTTTACCCGCAGAATGTTTGGCAACTACCAACAACGAAGATTTTTTCAAATCACTAATTAAGAATGCGGCACATTTCGAAAATTTATTGGCCGAAGCCAAAGCAAAAGATTGTCGTTTGAAATATGTAGCTACTTTCGAAAATGGAAAAGCCAGTGTTGGATTGGAATTTATTCCGAAAGAAAGTCCTTTCTATAATTTGGAAGGAAAAGACAATATCGTGCAATTTTATACCGATCGTTACATCGACCAACCACTATTGATAAAAGGTGCTGGTGCTGGTGCGGCTGTTACAGCGTCAGGAATTTTTGCCGATGTGATTCGTGTTGGGAATATATAAAAATAAAGATGCTGAGCCATTAAGGTTCTAAGATACTGAGTTTTTTCAGCCCTTAGAACCTTAGCAACTCAGAACCTTAGCAACTCATAAAAAATGAATGAAATAAAACTATTTTGCCCTGCAACCATTGCCAATCTTTCATGTGGATTTGATGTCCTTGGACTTTGTTTAGCCACTGCAGGTGACGAAATGATTATTCGAAAATCGGATGTAAAAGGCGTTCGCATTACCAAAATTATTGGTGCTAATTTGCCAATGGAAACCGAAAACAATGTAGCCGGTGTTGCCGCCTTGGCGATGCTAAAATCCATCAAAAAAGAGGGGAACAAATACATTCCTATTGATTATGAGATTGATTTTGACATTGATATTGCCATTGACATTGACTTCGGTTTCGAAATAGAAATCTACAAAAACATCAAAGCTGGCAGCGGAATTGGAAGCAGTGCCGCTAGTTCTGCGGGAGCAGTTTTTGGAATTAATGAGTTATTAGGTCGTCCTTTCACCCGAAAAGAGTTGGTGAAATTTGCGATGCAAGGCGAAAAATTAGCGAGTGGAAATGCTCACGCTGATAACGTTGCTCCTTGTCTTTTGGGCGGTTTTACTTTGGTAAGAAGTTCGAATCCTTTGGACATTATCAAAATTGACAGTCCGTCGGAATTATATGCCACAGTAGTTCATCCTCAAATTGAGTTGAAAACTTCGGATTCGCGTTCGGTATTAAAACAAACCGTTTCGCTGAAAAGTGCCATTACCCAATGGGGAAATGTGGGCGGATTAATAGCTGGATTATATACCAATGATTACGAATTGATTGGACGTTCTTTACACGACGAAATCATCGAACCCATTCGCAGCATGTTGATTCCTGGTTTTGATTTAATCAAAAAAACGGCTTATGAAAACGGCGCTTTAGGTTCTGGAATTTCAGGTTCTGGTCCGTCTATTTTTGCGTTAAGCAAAGGAAAAGAAACTGCCGAAAAAATCGCCAAGGCTATGAGTGCAGTTTATGACGAAATCAATTTGCCATATGAAATTCACGTTTCGCAAGTGAATGCGGATGGGGTGAGTGTGATATAAATACTATAAATAATTTTCTAGGAGTGATTAAAAATATATTCTTTTTAAAAATTACCGAAATTTGGTAACTTTACAAAAATTATAAAGATATGGGACGCAATACATCAGTTTCTTTAGGCGATTACTTTGAAAATTTTGTTGACGGCAGAATTTCCGAAGGGAGATTTAAAAATGCGAGCGAAGTGATTCGAGCAGGTTTGAGAATGTTAGAAGAAGAAGAAAACAAAATAACGGCACTCAAAAAAGCTATTAGAGACGGAGTTGAAAGTGGAACTGCTAAAAATTTCAATCCCCAGCAACATTTAGAATTTTTAAAAGCTAAAAAAAGAGATGCCTAAATTTCATCTTACCAATAAAGCTGTTGAAGATTTATCTAAAATCTGGGATTACACTTTAGAACTTTGGTCGGAAGAGCAAGCAGATAAATATTATTTGGAATTGTTGTCGGATTGCCAAAAATTAAGCGAAAATCAATTATTAGGCAGAAATTATGTTGAAGTAAACGAAGCTGTTTTCGGATTCAAATCAGGACAACATATCATTTTTTACAGCATAAAAGGCGAAAAAGAAATAGAAATTATCCGATTTTTACATTCCAAAATGGATTTAAAAAATAAAATAGAAGAATAAATATAATATGAGAAGTTGGAAATACGATATACGAAGTTAGATGCAAAATCGTATATCAAATATCGTAAATCGTAAATTAAAAAATGAAATACTACAGTTTAAACCATAATGCCCCAAAAGTTTCTTTTCAAGAAGCCGTAATACAAGGATTAGCAACCGATAAAGGATTGTATTTTCCAGAATCGATAACGCCATTAGCTCCTGAATTTTTCGAAAATATCGAAAATTTGAGCAATTCCGAAATTGCTTTCGAAGCCATTCAGCAATTTGTAGGCGACGAAATTCCAACTGAAACTTTAAAACAAATCATAGATGAAACTTTATGTTTTGATTTTCCCACTGTAAAATTAGAAGAAGGAATTTATGCCTTAGAATTGTATCACGGACCAACAATGGCTTTCAAAGATGTTGGAGCACGTTTTATGTCCCGTTGTTTGGCTTATTTTAACAAAGACAAAAAAGACAATAAAAATACTGTTTTGGTAGCGACTTCTGGAGATACTGGAGGTGCTGTTGCCAGTGGATTCTTGGGAGTTCAAGGGGTAGAAGTAATCATTTTATACCCTTCGGGAAAAGTGAGCGAAATTCAGGAAAGACAATTGACCACTTTGGGACAAAACATCAAAGCATTGGAAGTGGATGGTGTTTTTGACGATTGCCAAGATATGGTCAAAAAAGCATTCTTGGACGAAAGTCTGTCGCACCATAATTTGACTTCGGCAAATTCGATTAATATTGCCCGTTGGTTGCCACAGATGTTTTACTTTTTCTTTGCTTACAAGCAATTGAAATCACAAAACCGACCTTTAGTATTTTCTTGCCCAAGTGGGAATTTTGGGAATATTTGCGCTGGAATTATGGCAAAAAAATTAGGTCTGCCCATCGAACATTTCGTAGCTTCGACCAATGTGAATGATACTATTCCACGTTTTTTAGAACTAGGCAATTACGACCCAAAACCTTCTAAAACAACAATTTCGAATGCGATGGACGTTGGAAATCCAAGTAATTTTATTCGAATTCAGGAAATGTACAACTACGATTTGGAGTTATTCAAAAAAGATTTTTCTTCGTATTCCTATACCGATGAAGAAACATTAGGAGCGATGCAATCGATCTATAAAACCGATGGCTATATCGCAGAACCACACGGCGCTGTGGGTTATTTAGGATTGAAAAATCAATTAAAAAACCACCCAAAAGCGATTGGAATTTTCTTGGAAACAGCGCATCCTATTAAATTTTTGGATGTTGTTGAACCAGCATTAAATATAAAACTACCCATTCCAAAACAAATTGAAAGCGTGTTGCATAAAGAAAAAGTAAGTGCAAAAATCAAGACTTATGAAGAATTGAAAGCGTTTTTAAATAAATAAATTTTTACTTAACACGAATTTTTTATTAGACAATAAATAATCCAAAGTAAATAATTCTAATACTAGTTTATTTCCCCAAACTCAAATACGCTTTTCCAATACGCTCAATAATATCCGAAGCGATAAAAGACTGATAACCCGTTTCGGGCAAAGCAATATCAGCAGTTAATCCGTGGAGATAAACTCCGAGAATGGCCGCATCAATAGGCTCGTAAGATTGCGCCAACAAACTTGTAATCATTCCCGTAAGCACATCACCAGTTCCGGCTGTAGCCAAAGCAGCGTTGCCCGTCGTGTTTTCAAAAATAGTTTCACCATCGATAATAAAAGTAGGCGCACCTTTCATCACAATTACAAGATTGTTTTGTTTAGAAAAAATAATGGTTTTCTCGATTTTTTCGGCAACAGTTTCCCATTTTCCAATGAGACGTTCCAATTCTTTTTGGTGTGGAGTCAGAATGGTTTTCTCAGGCAAAAAAGTAAGCCATTGTTGGTTTTGCGACAAAATATTAAGCGCATCAGCATCGATGACTAAAGGAATTTTATTCGTTTTTATAAATCGATGTAAAGCAGTGTGTGTTTCGATATCCTGTCCTATTCCAGGACCAATTCCGATAGCTTGAGGAACAAAATTGAAAGCTATTCGAGTAATATATTTTACCGAAACATCCGTTAAAACCATTACTTCTGGGTTGGCAGTTTGCACAATCTTGTATCCACAACGCGGAATAAACACGGTAACCAACCCGCAACCGGTTTTCAAACAAGCTTTCGAGGACAAACTCATGGCTCCTATCTTTCCGTAACTGCCACCAATTAACAGGGCATGACCTTGTATTCCTTTGTGAGTCTGTGAGTTAATGGGCTTATATCTTCTGAGAATTTCGGTCTGGTCGATTCGAATTACTGCTTTCATGGAATAGTTTTTTCCGTTTAAAAATACAAAAATTAAATGATTGTTCGATTGTAGTCATTTGTTTTTATTTCTTGACTTTATGTAGAGAAAATCCTTGTCTTAAGAAAGGAAATTCTTTTTAAAGTTTCTCAGACTAAACTTCGCACCATTTCGCTCTGAATAATACCATTTAATTGCGTTTGGCTTAATTATTTGATAATTTAACAAATATAAATTGTTGAATAACCATTTTTTGAGGTAAGCACTTAATTACATATCTTTAAAGTCTAGTAAAACATAGAAAAAATGGAAATATTTAAAGGTCAAAATCTCATAGAGTTT
>JAAFGY010000232.1 GCA_010365135.1 Flavobacterium sp. | reverse complement strand
CTCGATAGTATTACCATTGGTTGTTTTTACGAAAATAGTTTGGGTTGAAGCAAATCTTAATACTTTAGATTGGTCGAAAATTCCAACAACTACAACTATCGAAAATAAAGGTTTCGAAATCAATTGGTATCTTGATTTCGTCCTTGTTTATTCGATTGGAATTGTGTTATTCTTGATGCAATTCGCTTTTGATTTTTATAGTTTATCCAAAGTTCTCAAAGGCAAAACCATTCAAAAACAAGCCGATTTCAAGTTTATTGATGTAACCGAAAATGTTTCTCCTTTTTCCTATTTCAATTCCATCGTTTATAACTCCTCCTTATACAACGAAAGAGAACTAGAAAACATTTTGGAACACGAAAAAGTGCATAGTTCGCAAAATCACACGCTTGACGTTTTAATTTCGAGAGTATTTTGTATTGTTTTTTGGTTCAATCCGTTGGTTTGGTTGTACAAAAATGCCATCATTCAAAATCTGGAATTTATCGCTGACAGCGAAGCTTCCAAAAACATATGCGACAAAAAAGCATATCAATTGACGCTGTTAAGAATAACAACACAGGAAACTTGTGTTGTCCTCACCAATCATTTTTATCAATCATTAATCAAAAAACGAATCGTTATGTTAAACAAAAATCAATCAAACAAAAGGAATTATTGGAAGTATGTTGTAGTACTTCCGTTATTAGGAGCATTTGTATTTTTCTTTCAGGTGAAAGTCATTGCACAAGAAAAAGAACCAGAAGCTACAGCTGTTGAACATTCAAAAATCGTTGAAAATTCGATAGATATTTACAAAATAAACAAGAATACCACCGATACAGAACTAAAAGAGAAAACCAAGGCTTTAAAGGAAAAATACGATGTAACACTATCTTTTTCGGGTGTAGAGAGAAATTCAAAAGACGAATTGATTGCCATCAAAGTTGATTTAAACAAAGGCAAAGAATTTTCAAAAAAAATGGCAGCCAAAGGAACAGAAGCCATAAAAACATTTGGAATTATTGTTACAAAGAATGAAACCGGCAAATTAATCGTAGATTTTGGTACTGATGACGGCGTAATCAACCATAAAAACGGTATTGTAATGACCAAAGATACTTTGATAACCAAAAAAGAAATTTTTATCAACGGTTCAAAAATGCGTCAAGAGGACTTAGACAAATTGGATCCCAATGAAATTGAAAGTATGGATGTAACAAAAAAATCCGATAAAGGAACGATTCGAATTGTTACCAAAAATTTCTCGAAAACGCTCAATGACAATGACATTTATATTAATGACGAAAAAGTAGATAAAAAAGAGCTCTTGCTTTTAGACCAAAATACCATTGATAAAATGGATGTCAATAAAAATGAAAAAACAATAAGAATAACTACCAGAAGAGGTAATCAATCAGCGGATAATGTTGATATTCTTACGCCACCTATGCCACCATCGGCGCCTGCACTTATAAATCCAAAACCGCCTGTATTTCCTAAAGCCCCAAAAGCCCCAAAAGGTGATTCTGTAAATGGAGACAAAAAAGCGTGGAAAGAGTATGAAAGTAATATGGAGGAGTTCCACAAAAAAATGGAAGCTATGGAGCCAAAAATGGAAGAATTTGACAAAAAAATGGAAGAATTCGACAAGCAAATGCAACCTTTCAATGCGGCAATGGAGGCTTTTGATAAAAAAATGAAAATCTACGAGCAACAAATGCAAGAATACCATTCTAAGATGAATGCAAAAACAGAAAAGTAATTTTCCACTTAAGCTATAAAAGACGGTTCTAATCAAGACCGTCTTTTTTTATATATTTGTAAAAAATCAACCCATGTTTAAAATATTAGCCCAAATAAACAAGCTTATTCTTCCTAGTTTCACTAAAAAGGGACTGGATTTAGGAAAAGCCAAGAAGTGGAAAATGGCAATCATTGGCTACCGTTATTATGTAACTTCAAGAGCATTAGATTATTGATTTTAGATTGCTGATTTTAGATTTCAGATTTTAAATAATTTCAATATAATTATACCTTTTGATTTGCACGATTGTAAAAATTACTTATATTTGCACTCACAAAAATGGCCACGTGGCGCAACTGAATAGCGCACTTGATTACGGCTCAAGAGGTTGCTGGTTTGAATCCAGCCGCGGTCACAAAAAACCCTATTCACTTTAAAATGTTTAGGGTTTTTGCTTTTAAAACACTTCTATTAAACGCCGCTTCCGAACTTTCCATCCGTAAATAATGTAAATCCTTTTCAAAATTCTATAATGCTTCCTTTGCTGAAAGGGAATATTTTTGTTATCACTATTTACTACTTCATTATTTACGATATTTTTATCATTTAATTTAAAATCCCATAAAATGAAATCAAAAATGAAAAAAGTCGGAACTTTACTCTTAGCAATCGCTTTTTCTGGTGAAGTAGCTGCACAAATGAAAGATGCGTCAAAAGATCCGAACATTGACAGCAATATTAGGGGATTTTTAAAAGACCTTAATTCAGGAAATGGCAAGCCCATCGAGCAATTACCACCTAAAGAAGGCCGAGCAGTGCTCAGTGGCTTACAAGCATCAGTAAAAGTAGATCTGTCGGGAATAATTGTAACAGAGAAAACGATTGTTGTGGATGGTCAAAATACTAAACTAAACATCGTTAAACCGCAAAATGCAAAAGAAACAGTGCCCGTCTTTATGTTCTTCCACGGTGGAGGTTGGGTTCTTGGGGATTTTCCTACTCATCAGCGAATGGTTAGAGATTTAGTTGTAGAATCTGGCGCAGCAGCTGTGTTTGTTAACTATTCCCCCTCACCTGAAGCGCAATATCCTATTGCTATTAACCAAGCCTATAATGCTACAAAATGGGTAGCTGAACATGGAAAAGAAATTGGAGTCGATGGCAAAAGACTTGCCGTTGCGGGAAACAGCGTTGGAGGAAACATGGCTACGGTTGTTGCTATAATGGCTAAAGAAAAAAATGGCCCGACTATTAAACTGCAGGTTTTATTTTGGCCCGTTACCGATGCTAATTTTGAAACCGAATCCTATAATTTATTTGCCAAAGACCGCTTTCTTACTAAAAGTTTGATGATGTGGATGTGGGATAATTATACCACCGACCCGAAACAACGTAAAGAAATTTACGCCTCACCTTTGCAGGCTACCAGCAGTCAATTGAAAGGATTGCCGCCAGCCTTGGTGCAAACCGCACAAAATGATATTTTAAGAGATGAAGGCGAAGCGTATGCCCGTAAATTAGACGAAGCAGGAGTAAAAGTTACCGCAACTCGTTATAATGGCATGATCCATGATTGGGGGTTGTTAAATCCAATAAGCACCGTTTCTGGAACTAAATCAGCTTTGTTACAGGCCGCTTCTGAAATAAAAAACGCATTAAAATAAAACTTGATTATCGAGTTGTTACATTATAAGTTCATTAAATGGTTGCAGAGAGCCATTTTGGTATTATTCTGCATCTATATTTAGTTTAGTACAACCAAACTTGGTTTTACTCAAACAGAGCAAGGGAAATTAAATATATGGGCTTAAAAAAAACTAGAAAACTGATTCATCAAATAGATGTTTTTGAAAGAATTATTTGCAACGTCGACGATCAAAACGTTAATTTTTTTTTAAATTTTTGTTAATTATCTGTAAATCAATTACATAAATTATATTTAGTTGTAATTTTAACCCTCAAAAAAATAAACTTCCAAAAATAAAGGAACTAGAATGAGCAGAATGACAAGTTCAAGTAAAAAATTGAAATTCGTATCGCCCATAAAGTGATTTTTGGAAAAATTTAAATTCCAAACCACTTAGTTAAAAAAAATTTTTGAGGTAAGCACTTAATTACATATCTTTAAAGTCTAGTAAAACATAGAAAAAATGGAAATATTTAAAGGTCAAAATCTCATAGAGT
>JAAFGY010000231.1 GCA_010365135.1 Flavobacterium sp. | reverse complement strand
CGAACCGAAGCCGCTAGAATTTGTGTTTCGTAACCGTAATTATCATAAATCAATCGGATTTCTTCAATCAAAGCCAACCCATCAGTAGAAATATCGTCTAAACGACCAATAAATGGAGAAACATACGTGGCACCAGCTTTGGCAGCCAATAAAGCCTGACCTGCTGAAAATACCAAAGTTACATTTGTTCTAACTCCTTTGTCCGAAAAATATTTCGCCGCCATAACTCCTTCTTTAGTCATTGGCAATTTCACCACAATTTGCGCGTGTAAATCCACTAATTCTTCTCCTTCTCTCACCATTCCTTCAAAATCCATTGCATTTACTTCGGCACTTACATCACCATCTACAAGGTTGCAAATGTCAACATAATGTTTCAAAATATTGTTTTTTCCGGTGATGCCTTCCTTTGCCATCAAAGATGGATTGGTAGTTACACCGTCTAAAACGCCTAATGCTTGTGCTTCCTTAATTTGAGCTAAATTCGCAGTGTCAATAAAAAATTTCATACAATTATATTTATTTGTGTGTTTTAATTTTTTTGGGCGTGACCACAAGGGTCGGGCTTTTCGTTGCAATCCACGCCCAAAAGCGTGGGATTTTCACTTCAATCCCTCACGCAGAAGAAAGTGCAAAATTACAATTTAAAATGATTCATCACAATCTTTTCATAAACTTTATCTGGAAGAATTCGCTTTAAAACAATCGAAAATTTCTGCATAAAAGCACCAATTTTATAATGAATTTTTGGGTTTGGATTTTGAATGATTTTATAAACAGCCACTGCCATTTCGTTAGGATTACTGCCACTATCAACGTGTTTATCCATCAATTTCAGTGTATTGCCATACGGAATTTCATAAGCCGAATCCTTGATTAAAGGCGCATGAAAACGTCCCGAAGCAATATTAGTAGCAAAATCCCCAGGAGCCACATTCGTAATCTGAATTCCAAAACATTTCACTTCCATTCGCAACCCTTCAGTAATCAGTTCTAAAGCGCCTTTTGAAGCCGAATAAACGCTGCGATACGGCAAACCCATATAACCTGCAATGGATGTGATATTGATAATCAGCCCTGATTTTTGGGAACGCATTTGTGGCAAAACCGCTTTCATCACTTCAATAGGTCCAAAGAAATTAGTTTCGAAATTATTTCTGATTTCCTCCGTCGGAATTTCTTCTAATGGACCTGTAATTCCGACTCCTGCATTATTGATAACAATATCCAATCTACCAGAACTGGCAATGATATTGGCAACAGCCTTTTCAATCGAATCTACATTTCGAACATCTAATTGTACCAATGGGAAAACAGAATTCAAAACCCGTTCAGGATTTCTGCTCGTTCCATAAACAATAAAACCTTTGTGGTGCAAAAATTCGCCTATAGATTTTCCTATTCCCGAAGAACCGCCTGTAATTAGAACAACTTTACTCATAATTGATTTTTGATTTATTGGTGGTAAATTTAGCGTATTTTTCAAAATAAAGCATGAAGTATTTCGTCCAAAAGCGAAGAAAATACGAGAAAACTACACTATTTTTAACAAAAAAAAAGAGGACTTCATCCCGATAATTATCGGGAGTTGAAATCCTCTTGAATTTGAACAGAATCACAAACAATTCCTGCGGGTGCGCTATCGCTTAGGCGCTGAATTTTAATTATTTATTTTTTATTAAATCCAAAATTTTACTGTATAAAAGTTTATCGTCAATAGGTTTCGAGATGTAGTCATTCATACCTGCTGCTTTACACTTCTTTATATCAACTGTAGTAACATCGGCAGTCAATGCAATTATTGGAATTTGCAAATTCATTTTATTTCGGATGTATTCTGTGGCTTCAAATCCATTCATTATGGGCATTTGCAAGTCCATTAGAATAATATCATAAGAATTGGTTTGTAGTTTTTCGATAGCTATTTGTCCGTTATCAGCGATATCCCATGTGAACTGGAAATTGTCCAAAATGATCCTCATCAGCAATTGGTTAAGTAAAACATCTTCAACCACCAGAACTTTTATGTCTTTAATTTCATTGTCTAATTCCACAACTTGATCTTCTTCTTGCAAGCAATCAAGGTTTGCCTGGTTTTTTTGAAAACTTAATGTGATACCAAAAGTGGAACCTTCGCCTACAATACTTTTTACTGCAATACTTCCACCTTGTTTTTCTACCAGTTGTTTTACAATGGCAAGACCCAAACCGGTTCCACCATATAAACTGGAAGTAATACTGTGTGCTTGTTCAAAATTTTCAAAAATAGCATCAATTTTATTTTGCGGTATTCCAATTCCAGTATCGGTAATTTTAATTTCCAATGTTACTTTTTCCTTGTCTTGGCTTATCAAATTAACGCTTATAGTGATTTTGCCTTTTGCCGTAAATTTTATGGCATTGCTCAAAAGGTTAATGAGTATTTGATGCAATCGAACGGAATCTCCAAGCACTATTTCGGGAATGCTGGAATCATATTCTTCTACTAACACTAAATTACTTTCCTTAATTTTTGTTTCAAACAAATGAAGGATTGTGGCTATTGACTCATAGATTTTAAAAGGCGCATTTACAAATATCATTTTACCAGAATCTACTTTTGCTAAATCAAGAATATCATTGATGAGAACAATTAATGTATCGCCACTGGTTTTTACGGCATGTAAATATTCCTTTTGTTTTTCGGTCAAATCTGTTTTTATCAATACTTTTGTAAAACCAATAATCGCATTCATTGGAGTTCGAATTTCATGACTCATGTTAGACAAAAATTGTTGCTTTGCCATAACAGCATGCTCCGCCATTTCTTTGTCAGTTTCAGCTCTACATTTTGCTTCTACCAACTCTTGATCAAACTTCTTTTGTTCTGAAACATCAATACTTACTCCTGTAAACGTAATTGCTTCACCAAATTGATCGTAGTGGTGTTGCCCTGTCGATCTAATCCAAATAATAGCGCCATCATTGGCACGTGTAATTCTATAATCTGCATCATATATGGTTTGATTAACCTTAGCTTCTTCTACTTTTTGAAATGCCAATTCTTTATCCTCTGGAAAAATTATTTTATGCCAGTCTTCATACGTTAGGTCTTCACGATCTTCATTGTATCCCCACATATTTTTATGCTTATTAGACCACTCCAATTTGGATGAAGCAAGGTCGAGAGACCAAATGCCAACTTTGGCTGAATCGGTTGCTAATTTTAAATGGTATGCCAATTTTTTTTGTACTATTTCACTTTCTTCAATTTGCTTTTTTGCCAACACTTGTTCAGTCACTTCAGTGGCAAGTATTGTAATGCCTGATATCGTATCGTCAACTTCAGTATAGGGTTGATATACAAAATTGTAATATACCACTTCTTCTTTTCCGTGGCGGATCGTTATCGCTTTTGTTTCGTAAGCATTATAAGGTACCCCTGTGGTATAAACCTCCTGAAGCAATTCTGGAAATCCTTGGTCTTTTATTTCGGGCAACACTTCAAGCAAAGGTTTGCCAATTACATTTCTTCCTTTTCCCCAGGAATTTAACATTGACTCATTGGCAAAGGCTATTACCATTTCTGACCCTTTTAAAATTCCAACCGACATAATAGATTGGGATAGGATGTTGCTGAAACGTTTTTCGCTTGCTTCAATTAATTTATTTTTTTCTTCTACTTCAATGCGCTTTGTCGCCAGCTTTTGCTCTGCGGATTTCCTTTCGGTAATATCCTCAATAGCCAGAAGTATTAATTGTTCAGAAGTTTTGTCGTTTTTAATTTTTAAAGCATTCAGTAACAAATGGCGTTCGCCAATAGTAGGGAATTTGAGCATAATTTCAAAGTCAACAAGCCTTCCGTGCTGTGGAAGAATTTTTTCAAGCAGGGACCGCATCACTGTATCATCCCACTGACTATTTTGTATTTCATAAAGTAATTTTCCTTCTA
>JAAFGY010000021.1 GCA_010365135.1 Flavobacterium sp. | reverse complement strand
CTTCGGATAGTTTTTGAAATATAGATTTCAAAAACTATCCGAAGGTTTATTTTAAACAAATCTAACCGTTGCATTTATTAATTGAATCTAAGTACTAAATTGCAATACTTATGAAAAAAACATTAATCTTCCTTTTTATTTGCAACTTTTGTACATTGAATGCTCAAAATAATATAGATATTCCACCTGGTGCTATCCAATTGAATGATAGTATATTTATTGACATATCGCCAGTAACCAACTATATGTTTACAGAATATTTGACTGCAAAAAAAGTTTTAAGAAATAAAGGATACGAATCATTTGGTGAATTTGTCAAAAAGACAAATGAAAAAGGTTTCCCAATTGAAATGAGAATTATAGCACCTCATTTATTGATTGACTTTTATTCTGATAATAAGTTTTTAACTAGTAATGAATATGGACTGATATACAAATTCCAAAATCACCCCGTATTAAATGCTTCAAAAAAACAAGCAATTGACTATTGTAAATGGAGAACTGAAATGGTAAGTCATTTATGGAAATACGATGAAAAACATATGTCAAATAAAAATCTATCAAACAAAATTAATTGTAGGTTGGCAACTGAAAATGAACTTATTCTTGCAAAAACGTTCTTTACAAATTCAAATAAAATTGGTGAATTTAATGAAAAAATATTGACAGTAAAACAAGAAAAATTTGCTACCCAATTTACTATTTTCCCTGTAAATGAGATGACAGCATCAGAAAAATTATTCAACAATAAATCAAATTTTGAATTTACTGGATTTAGATGTATTTGCGAAATGGGGAAATAACTATTGATAAATAAACGTGTTTAGTAATATGCTGATTTAGAAATAGTTTAGAGTTAGTGCTGCATAGCGTTTAACCGAAGTTTAGACTTACTTAAACCCGACCACTCGAAAATAAAGTAACATGTAGCTGCTAGCGCGGAAATTTTTTCCGTGCCCATTAACATACGCAGGCAATACTTAAATTTCTACCCTTAGAAAATAATTTATTTTATTACAAAAAAGTACAAACACAAAAAATCCCGATTGCTCGGGATTTTAATTCAACTATTTCTTAGCTTTTTTTGCTTTTTCAACTTCGGCTTGTTCCATAACTTGTTGCAGTTTTTGTTGGAACTTGCCTTGTTTTTTGGGCTCTTTCAATTTATTTTCTTGAATTTGAGCATGAATCTTGTCGCTATTAATAAAATATCGTTTGATGACAATCATAATACCAATGGTAATCAAATTCGAAATAAAGTTATACAAACTCAATCCAGCACCATAACTATTGAAGAATATCAACATCATTACGGGCGAAATATAAATCATATATTTCATCATTTTTGTCATATCCGGCATTCCTTCTTGTTGAGGAGCGGCCATTTGCTGATCACCCGAAGTCATTTTCATATAAAAGAAAATGGCGATGGCTGCCAATATCGGAAACAAACTAATATGATTTCCGTACAATGGAATATGAAATGGTAGTTTAGCAACAGCATCAAAGGAAGATAAATCGTCTGCCCAAAGGAAACTTTTCTGTCTCAACTCAAATGCCGAAGGGAAAAACTGAAACGAAGCATACATAAATGGCAACTGAATCAAAGCGGGAATACAACCTGCCATTGGATTTACACCGGCTTTGTTGTACAATTTCATTGTTTCTTGTTGCTTCTTCATTGCGTCTTTTTTGAATTTTTCTCCCAATTCAGTTATTTCAGGACGCAATACTTTCATTTTTGCCTGTGACAAAAATGATTTAAACGTAATAGGCGACATTGCAATTTTAATCAAAATCGTAAAAATAATAATTGCAATTCCCAAGGAAAGTCCCATAGTGGTACTTAAAAATCCAAATAATGGAATAAAAACAAACATGTTAATCCAACCAAAAATTCCCCAACCCAGTGGAATAATTTTTTCTAGATTTTTATCATAATGTTTTAATGTTTTATAATCTGATGGCCCAAAATACCAGTTCATTTTATAATCAATTTCGCCATTACTAAAAGCCAATGGCACATTTGCTTTCAATTGTTTGGTAAAAACGGTATCAATAGTTTCATCTGCAACCAACTTAGTAGAATGTAGTTTTGACGTTTCAAAAGGCTTGTCCGTCAATAAAATGGTAGAGAAAAAATGCTGTTTAAAGGCAATATAACTGACTTTTACAGGAGTATCTTCGGTATCTTTTCCTAGTCCAGTACTGCTATCTTTACCACCTTCATATTCATAGCGAATATCAGTATAACGATCTTCATAAGAAATACTTTTCTCGTTTCTGTACGTTTTTAAATTCCACTCTAAATCCAATGGTTTGGCAGTATTTAAAGCTTTATTCAACCCTTGCGAACGAACATCAAAACCAATCATATAATCGTTTGGTTTCAAAACGTATTTGTATTCCAAGAATTCATTGGCACCCGCTTTCAATTTCATTGAAAGGATTTGATCCGCACCAACTTTAGTCAAAGTCGGTTCGAAATACAAGTCTTTTGTGTTTAAAGTACGATTGTCATTGGTTTGCAATTGAATATTCAAATTGGCATTATTGTCTTTGATTAATTCTACCAATTGTCCTGAACCTTTTTCAAATTTCTCTTGATTTTTTAAAATCGCTTCGACAATATAACCTCCTTTATTGGCGATTTTTAGAATTACCTTTTCATTTTGAATTGTTGTAAAACCTCCTTTTGCAGATGGAAGTGTTGCAGAATAAGCAAAACTACCCAACGTTTTTTGGGCTTGAGCCAATTGTGTCGAATCTCCAGCTGCAACAATTATTGGTGTAGCTGCAACTTGATTGGCAACAGCTTTATTGGTTTTTTCTTTAGCCACTAATTCTTTCTTAGCTTTTTCGGCGGCAATACTTGCTTGAGATGGCTTGTTGTTATACATTATCCAAATCAAGATTCCAAAAATCAATACGAAACCAACAATCGAATTAAGGTCTGTTTTTTTTTCTTCCATTATTATATTTAAAAAAGTTTAAAGGTTTAAGAGTTTAAAGAAAAGCTATTATTTTTTCTTTGCTTTTACTGTTGCTGCCACAAAATTCACAAAAATCGGATGCGGATTTGCCACCGTACTTTTGTATTCAGGATGATATTGAACGCCGATGAAAAAAGGATGATCTTCTAATTCTACAATTTCGACCAAACCTGTTTCTGGATTTACACCAGAAGCTTTCAGTCCGGCTTTTTCCAAAACATCCACATAACGGCTGTTGTATTCATAACGATGACGATGACGCTCCGAAATCACTTCGGTGTCATAAATTTTATAAGCTAATGTGTCGGGCAAAACATTACATTTCCAAGCTCCAAGACGCATTGTGCCTCCTTTATCCGTGATGATTTTTTGTGCTTCCATAAGGTCAATAACGGGATGTTTGGTATCAGGATTCATTTCGGTCGAATTGGCATCGGCATAACCCAAAACATTTCTTGAATATTCAATAATTGCCATTTGCATTCCCAAACAAATCCCCAAAAACGGGATTTTATTTTCACGCGCGTACCGAACCGCTTCAATTTTTCCTTCAACACCTCTTCCTCCAAAACCAGGAGCAACAAGAATTCCATCTAATCCTGATAATTTCATAGCCACAACGGTATCATCAAGAAATTCGGAGTGAATTGAAACTACATTAACTTTAGTTTCGTTCGCAGCGCCAGCGTGAATAAAAGCTTCTAAAATGGATTTGTATGAATCTTGCAATTCGACATATTTTCCAATTAAACCAATATTTACCGTATGTTTTGGGTGTTTTATTCTATGAAGAAAAGTGTTCCAATTTCGTAAATCTGGCGCGGCTCTTTTTGGCAATGCCAATTTCTTTAAAGCGACCACGTCTAATCCTTCTTCGAGCATTAAAATAGGCACTTCATAAATCGTTGAAGCATCGATAGATTGAATTACAGCTTCTCTTTTTACATTGCAAAACAACGCCAATTTATTGCGCAATTCCTCTGAAATTTCGTGTTCTGTTCTACAAACTAAAATATCGGCTTTGATTCCGCTTTCCATCAAAGTTTTAACGGAATGCTGGGTTGGTTTTGTTTTTAATTCTCCGGCTGCAGCCAAATAAGGAACCAAAGTCAAGTGAATAACTAAACCATTGTGCTCTCCTAATTCCCACACCAATTGACGAACGGATTCAATGTAGGGTAAAGATTCAATATCTCCAACAGTGCCTCCAATTTCTGTAATTACAATATCGAAATCGCCTGATTTTCCAAGCAATTGCATTCTGTCCTTTATTTCATTGGTAATATGAGGAACCACTTGAACTGTTTTTCCCAAGAATTCACCTCTTCGTTCTTTTTCAATAACCGAAAGATAAATTCTACCTGTGGTCACATTATTCGCTTGAGAAGTTGGAACATTCAAGAAACGCTCGTAATGTCCCAAATCTAAATCGGTTTCGGCGCCATCATCGGTCACGTAACATTCTCCGTGTTCGTAGGGATTTAATGTTCCAGGATCAACGTTGATATACGGATCAAACTTTTGAATGGTTGTTCGGTAACCTCTTGCCTGCAATAGTTTTGCCAATGAAGCCGCGATTATCCCCTTCCCTAAAGAAGACGTAACTCCGCCTGTGACAAAAATATATTTCGTTTGATCCATTTTATTGTTGTTGTTGTAGTTGTGATAAGGACAACTCTCGAGTTGTCCGTACTGTTGTTTGTTGAAAATGCAAGCGAATAGGTTTGCAAAAACGATGCAAAAATACGATTATAAATTCAGAAAAAACTAATTTGGAATTGAGATAATTTTGAATTTATGGCACTTTAAGTTTAAAAGCTAAATAAACCTGAATTTATTGAAATAGGAATTGATACGACGGGCTAATAGTGAGCTATGTTGTCATTCCGACGAAGGAGGAATCTCTTAATTGATTTCGTATACTGAGATTCCTCCTTCGTCGGAATGACAAATAACTATCAACTCTATAGCAATCCAATAAAAAAAACCTACCCTAGATTTTCATCCCGAGTAGGTTTTTTCAACTAACTAATTCAAATTTTTACTCAACCGCTATTTGATGGCTTTCTACTTGGTCATTTATATTAATTTTTAAAATATAAATACCTTTATTTAATCCTTTTACAGATAAAGTAGCTTTGTTATCTGTAATTTTGACTTTTGATTTTGATTGTCCTTGCAAATCAAAAAGTTCTCCCGAAATAGTTGTGTCTTTTTCGAATTGATTTTTAGAATCTTTCAACTCGATTGTCACGATGTCGTTTGCTGGATTTGGAAATACAGTAAATTGTTCAACAGAATTGCTTGATCGAAAACCTAAACCACTGCAATTACTGATTGGTTCTTCTTCTACAAAAAAGGCAGTAGAACCACAACTATTTGATGTTGTAACATAAATATCCATTGTCCCTGAATATGTTTTTGGAAAAACTAAAACATCTTGTATTACACCATTATAAGTTTGGATTGATTGAGTCACATTTACCCAAGGATAGGTTGCAACGTTATAAGTGTAGGTGAATGCTGGGTTTCTGTTCGTTATTTCATAAGGCACATAATGATATTTTATATCATCGCAAATTTCGTTACTGGCTCGAACTAAACTAAAAGCTGGCGGAGACCCTGCAAATAATCCTAATGTTCTAACATAAGATTGTCCACAACCATTAGTCGCTGTAGCTATTAAATCTACTGCACCACCACCTGTTGTTGTAAATGTTGTTGATGTACCAGTTGTTGAACTTAAAGTTCCTGCTGTTGCATTAGATAAACTCCATGCTACAGTTTGATTTGCTAATAATCCTTCAAAAGTAAATATTCTAGTCGTACATACTGTTGCACTTCCAGAAATATATCCAGTAGGATCAATTTGACTACGTGGCATTGTATATGTTTTTAGTGGTTGAACCACACCACTAAAAGTAGGTGTTACACCTATAGGATTTAATATTGATGAACCTGGTATTAAAGTCAAGCTTGTCCCTGTTGTGCCTCCAGAAACTGTCCAACCAGAGCCATATGACCATTGATATGTACTATAACCTGGTGCATTAGAGTTAACTGTGAATGTAACAGGAGTTGTAGAATCACATTGTACACTATTAGTATTTGATGTTATTGTATAAGTAGGTGACTTTTTTAGTGAAACTTGATTACTTTTCCAATTTAAAAGTGGAGTTGGCGGACTATTTGGAGACTCTAATTGTTGAACACTTGCGCTCAAATAACATCCTCCAGCAAAATCAAGGTCTGTGTTAAATAATTCGAATTCATAAGTACCTGTAGTTCCCGTATTTCCAGGTCCTAAATAAAACTCTTCTTGCGGAACTTGAAATGTATAAACCCCATTACTAGTATATGTTCCGATAGAATAACGAACAGAACCCATTGTCAAGTCATTAGGTTTTATTATTGCTAATTTGAATCTCAGTATTCCACTTGTACTCGTCCCTAGCTGAACGGGAGAACCATTAGGTATAGACTGACCATTAAGTTTGACTTCACTTATAACAACACTAACTTGTGATAAACTCAAATTTCCAGCTAACAATAAAGTTAAACATAGAATTTTATAAAAATATTTCATAATTGTTTTTTTTTATTAATTTTTTTCTTTTTCTAAGTGTATTTGAAAACCTAAACCAACAGTTAATCCTTTTGAAGTACTATTTGGTATTAAGTCAGTATTATATTTATATTTATTGATGGAATACTTAAACATTAATTCAAAACCAACTGAACTATTTAAAAAATATACAGCACCTAATTTTGAAGCAAAAACTGTATTGTTGTTTTCTTTCATTGTACTAAAATTGTACGATGTTTCTAAAAAAATATTTGCGGTTTTTTCAGGGTTTAAAAGATAGTATCGTACAAATGGACCTATGTTGGATGATTTATATTCTGACTTACCGCCTTCGTATTTGGAAACTGTCGAAATATATTGATACAATGTCCCGATTGATAATTTATTGATTATAAAATATCCAATGTTTGGTGAGAAATCTATCGAGTTTGATTTTCCTTCCGATGAAGAATTGTCATCTGGACTTGATACTGAATTTGAGAATGTAATATTTCCACCCATCATCCAATTATTCTTAGTAATTTGAGAATTGGCCGAAAGAGAAAACAAAATTGTTGTAATAAAAAATATTTTAAGTATTTTCATAATTGTATTAGGTATTTTGTTCGTAAATTATTTTTTCTTGATCTGTCAAGAATTAATGTGTTTTTGATAACAGTTATTTTTTCATAGTTTTGCGATGTTAGTTAAACTTTTGTGAGAGATTGTTTTCTTAACGATGAGAAGCTGTTCGCCTTGCGAATGGCTTTCTCTTTTTCTGTATTTTCTATTTCATATATTCTAGAATTTAAAAATTAATTAACTCAATTTTTTCAAATCATATCTCGTAAGGAATAACCTAACAAAACGCCTATCAAATTTAATGGATAAAAACTTATAAATATAATTTTACTATCTTTATTTTTAATCAATTATGAGGATTTAAACTGATTTATTCACCCTTTGTCGATTAATTATATTTCTTACTATTGTACATTAAAAATAGCTAGAAAACACCAAATCCAGCTTGTCGATTTTCAAACTTTAACAAAAAAGGATGTTTAACTGTATATTTTGTTAAATTTTAATTCTGTGCGTTTAAATTATCAAAAAAAAACCTACCCAAGATTTTCATCCCGAGTAGGTTTTTTCAATTTACAATCTATGCTGCTTCGTTAGGGCAGTTTTAAATTAATAAATCCTATTACAAATCTCTGTACAATTCTAGTCTTTCCCATTTAGTTTCTACTTCTTCTTGGGCTTGAATAAGCAAACTAGCGGCTAACTCAGCATTTTCTTTTACAACTCTAGTAAAACGAGCTTCGTTGTACATAAAGTCTTTCAAAGGAATGGAAGGTGCTTTAGAATCTAATTTGAATTTTTTACCTTTTGCTTCCATAGGGTTGAATCTAAATAATGGCCAGTAGCCTGAATCGATTGCTTTTTCTTGTTGAGAAATAGCGTTTTTCAATTCGTAACCGTGTTCACCACAATGAGAATAAGCAATAATCAAGGATGGTCCAGGATACGCTGCAGCTTCTTCAATAGCTTTAAGCGATTGTAAATCTTTAGCTCCCATTGCAATTTGAGCTACATACACATTTCCGTAAGAAATGGCTTGAAGCGCAAGGGATTTTTTACCTGTTTTTTTACCACCAATAGTAAATTTAGCACTTGCTCCAAGAGGAGTTGATTTAGATGCTTGTCCACCAGTATTAGAATAAACCTCAGTATCCATTACTAAAATATTAATATCTTCTCCAGTTGATAAAACGTGATCTACGCCACCGTAACCGATGTCATAAGCCCAACCGTCTCCACCAAAGATCCAAACAGCTTTTTTACGAAGATATTCGGTCAATTGGCTTAATTTTTTAGCGTCTTCATTGTCACCAATGTTTGACAATATTTTTTTAAGTGCATCAATTTGAGCAAATTTCTCGTTTTTCAAAGCTTCAGTTTCCTCGGTATTATTTAGAATAGCATCCACTATTTCTGCACCGACAACTGATTTTAATGAAACTAATAAATCAACAGCGATTTCTTGTTTTTTGGACAATCCTAATTTTAAACCTAAACCAAACTCGGCATTGTCTTCAAAAAGTGAATTTGCCCAAGCTGGACCTCTACCAAATTCATTGGTTTTGTATGGAGTAGTTGGTAAATTTCCACCGTAGATTGAGGAACAACCTGTAGCATTAGCAATCAATATACTATCGCCATACAATTGAGTAATCATTTTGATGTAAGGTGTTTCTCCACAACCAGAACAAGCTCCTGAGAATTCGAATAATGGTTCCAAGAATTGAGAGCCTTTCACATTCGTGATTTGCAAAGCAGTTCTGTCGTAATAAGGCAATTCAACAAAGTGATCCCAGTTTACATTTTCTTCAACATCAACTTCAATTTTCTTGTGCATATTGATCGCCTTGAAGTTTTCTTTTTCTTTGCTTACTGCTGGACAAACCACCACGCAAAGATCACAACCGGTACAATCTTCTGGTGAAACTTGCAATACATAAGATTCATTTTCTTTAGAAAATGGTCTTCCTATTGCTGCTACACTTTTTAGAGAACCTGGAAATTGAGCTAGATCTTCATTAGAAACCACTTTAGATCGAATGGCAGCGTGAGGACAAATAGCAACACATTTATTACATTGTGTGCATAAATTTGCGTCATCCCAAACTGGAATAAAATCGGCAATTCCGCTTTTTTCGTATTGTGAAGTTCCTGTTGGGAAACTTCCATCTACTGTGAAAGCACTTACTGGAAGTTCATCTCCAAAACCGGCTAATATTTTTTCTAAAACATCGGTAACAAAACCATCAGGCGCATTTTTCATCGCTGATGCTAATTGTCTTTCGCTAGAAGCTACTTTTGGATAATCTACTTGATGTAAATTTTCTAAAGCTTTATCGACCGCGTTAAAGTTCATTTTTACCACTTTCTCTCCTTTATGAGAGTACGATTTAACAATGGCTTTTTTAATTTTTTCAATAGCCTCTTCTTTAGGTAAAATTCCTGAAATGGCGAAGAAACAAGTTTGTAAAATGGTATTGGCTCTTTTTCCAAGACTAGCTTCAAAAGCAACTTTTGTTGCATCAATCACATAGAATTTAACTTGTTTATCGATAATTCCTTCTTGAATTTGGATTGGTAATCTTTCCCAAATATCCTCTTTAGAATAAGGGGAGTTTAATAAGAAAGTACCGCGGTGTTTCAAGTCGGCAATCATATTGAATTTTTCAATAAAATTGAATTTATGACTGGCAATAAAATCGGCTTTGTCAATTAAATAGGTTGAATTGATTGGGTCTGGACCAAAACGCAAATGCGAAATAGTTTGAGCTCCTGCTTTTTTAGAGTCATAAACAAAATAGCCTTGAACATAATTATCGGTAGTTTCACCAATGATTTTGATAGAGTTTTTGTTCGCTCCAACAGTTCCATCAGATCCTAAACCGTAGAACATACAGCTAATTGATTTTCCTTTAATATCGAAGGAGTTGTCATAATATAAACTTCTAAAGGTCACATCATCATTGATACCAATAGTAAAGTGATTTTTAGGTTTTTTATTCAACAATTCGTCGTAAATTCCTTTTACCATCGCTGGAGTAAACTCTTTCGATGATAATCCGTAACGTCCCGCAACAACAATAGGCATTTCTCTTCCGCTTTCTACAAGGGCAGTAACAATGTCTAAATAAAGTGGATCACCTACGCTTCCTGGTTCTTTAGTTCTGTCTAAAACAGCAATTTTCTGAACTGTTTTTGGCAATACATTTACAAAAGCATCAATAGCAAAAGGTTTGAATAAACGGATTAAAATAACCCCAACTTTTTCATCATCAGCTAACATTACTTCAAGAGCTTCTTTTACAGGACCTTCAGCAGAACCCATAACAATGATTACTCTTTCAGCTTCTGGATGACCTATATAATCGAACAAATTGTATCTACGACCTGTGTGTTCGTAGAATTCGTCCATAACATCTTGAACTACAGCTGGAACTCTGTCGTGAAATAAATTGGCAGCTTCTCTAGCTTGAAAGAATACATCAGGATTCTGAGTTGTACCTCTTAATACTGGACGATCAGGATCTAATGAACGTTGTCTGTGTTCCATTACTTTATCCTCCGGCATCATTGCTTTGATGATATCGTCTGTAATACCGTCAATTTTTGAAATTTCGTGAGAAGTTCTAAAACCATCAAAAATATTCATAAACGGCACTCTAGTTTTTAAAGTAGCCACTTGAGAAATTAAAGCAAAATCGTGTGCTTCTTGAACGGAACCTCCAAACAACATAGAAAATCCTGTTTGTCTACAAGCCATTACATCAGAGTGGTCTCCAAAAATGGAAAGAGCGTGAGTAGCAATAGTTCTGGCAGCAACGTGAATAACGCAAGGCAATAGTTCACCTGCAATTTTATACATATTAGGTATCATCAGCAATAAACCTTGTGATGCCGTAAATGTCGTAGTTAAGGCTCCGGCTTGCAATGCACCGTGAACTGTACCTGCAGCACCACCTTCACTTTGCAATTCAACAATTCTTGGAATGTTATTCCAAATGTTCTTTTTACCTTTAGAACTGTAAAGTTCAGCATGCTCACCCATCGGAGAGGATGGAGTAATTGGGTAAATAGCGCAGACCTCATTTGTTTTGTGGGCAATGAGAGCTACAGCTTCGTTACCGTCACAAATTAATTTTGGGAAATTTTTATTTTTCATTTTATAAAGTTATTTTCACCATCTTTAATCTGCAACGCTATAATTTCATTTGCAAATTACTTTATGGTATTAAATTTTCAAGAAAAAAAAGCTAAACAAACAGTGGTGCTGTTTAGCTTTTTATTTAATTAGTTTTCACTATGTAACCAAGCTTTCTTAACTAATAATTGTTCTTCTGTTTCAACATGATTTTCGTCAAGAATACAACAATCTACTGGGCAAACTGAAGCACATTGTGGTTTGTCATGAAAACCTTTACACTCTGTACATTTATCAGCGACAATAAAGAAAAATTCATCCGAAATTGGGTCATGTTCTTCATTAGCATCAACTTCAGTTCCTTTTGGAGTTGTTACCATTCCTTTTAATGTTGATCCCTCAGAATAAGACCATTTATCATCTGGTTCATAAATTGCATTGTTTGGACATTCTGAAATACAGGCATCGCAATTGATGCACTCGTCCGTGATAATTATTGCCATAATATTTATATTTTTTAATTCTCTGTAAAATTAAATGTCTTTTTATTACTTTTATATGATAAAAGTCATATTTAAATCTAAAAAGTGAAATTAAATTTGGCCTATCAATTATTGTACTATTAATCAATTTTGAAACGTTTAAATACCCCAAATTTATGATTGCAAATAAAACAAAACTGCAACCTGAAAAACTAGAGGCTGTAGTAATAAGATTTGTTGGTGATTCTGGTGATGGAATGCAGTTGACAGGAACACAATTTTCTGACACATCAGCCATGTTTGGTAACGATATTGCCACTTTTCCTAATTATCCTTCAGAAATTAGAGCTCCTCAAGGGAGTTTATATGGGGTTTCGGGTTTTCAAGTTCATATAGGTAGTGTTGAAGTAAGTACTCCAGGTGATAGCGTGGATTTATTGGTTGCTATGAATCCAGCAGCCTTAAAAACTAATTTATATGCGTTAAAACCAGGTCATACTTTAATAGTTGATACGGATTCCTTCAATAAAAAGAATTTAGATAAAGCGGAATACATCACTAATCCATTGGAAGATGGAAGTCTCGAAAACTATAGAGTTATTGAAGTTGATATGACTTCATTGACTAAAGAAGCTTTGAAAGATGTAGCAGGATTAGATAATAAAACGATATCGAGAAGCAAAAATATGTTTTCGTTAGGGATGGTTTATTGGATGTACAATCGTTCGTTAGAATATACGATTGGTTTTTTTAATAAAAAATTCAAATCGAAACCTTCCCTAGTTGAAGCCAATACCAAAGTTTTAAACGCAGGCTATTATTTTGCCGAAACTTTAGAACTTATTCCAAACTCTTATACCATTTCTCCTGCAAAAATGGAAGCTGGAACCTATAGAATTATTATGGGAAATACCGCAACCGCTTGGGGATTTTTGGCCGCAGCCGAAAAATCAGGATTGGAATTATTTTTGGGTTCTTATCCAATAACTCCCGCCACTGATATTTTACATGAATTAGTGAAACACAAACATTTTGGTGTAAAAGCTTTTCAGGCCGAAGATGAAATTGCAGGTGTTACATCAGCAATTGGAGCTTCATTTGCCGGTGATTTAGCCATTACAACAACATCAGGCCCTGGTTTAGCGTTAAAAGGAGAAGCTATTGGCTTAGCAATAATGACAGAATTGCCTTTGGTTGTCGTTAATGTTCAACGTGGCGGACCTTCAACAGGTTTACCAACAAAAACAGAACAATCCGATTTATTGCAAGCAATGTATGGTCGAAATGGTGAAAGTCCCGTAATTGTGATCGCAGCAAGCACACCAGCCAATTGTTTTAATTTTGCTTATGAAGCCGCTCGACTTGCGTTAGAACATATGACTCCAGTTATTTTATTGACTGACGGTTATATCGCCAATGGTTCAGCGCCTTGGAAAATTAAAACCGTGGCCGAAATGCCGGCTATTAAAAGCAACAGAATTACCGAAGTTAAAGAAAACTGGCATCCCTATGACAGAGATTCAAATACCCTTGCCAGAAATTGGGCAATCCCGGGAACTCCAGGATTAGAACATAGAATTGGTGGTTTAGAAAAAGATGCCGTTACAGGAAATATTTCTTATGAACCAATGAACCACGAGGCGATGACTCATATTAGAGCAGAAAAAATTGAAAGAGTTAAATTTAATATTCCAGACCTAGAAACTGAATTTGCCACGGAGGGCGATTTATTAGTAATTGGTTGGGGTGGAACGTATGGATCTTTGCATTCCGCCATTAAACAAATGAGTGATGAGGGATATAAAAAAGTGGGTTATGCACATTTCAATTATATTAATCCAATGCCAAAAAATACCGAAGCCGTTTTATCCAAATTCAAAAAAATTCTGGTTTGCGAATTAAACTCAGGTCAATTTGCAAGTATTTTAAAAATTAAACTCAGCACCTTTGATTTTTTACAATTCAATAAAGTGCAAGGATTACCATTTGCTAATGATGATCTAATTCATAAATTTAAAGAACTAGTATAATTATGGAAACGACTGCTGAAAAAAAATATACTGTCAAAGATTTCACAAGTGATCAAGAAGTAAGATGGTGTCCCGGTTGCGATGATTACGTGATTTTACGTACCATGCAAAAAGTGCTTCCGGAAATGGGTGTTGCCAGAGAAAACATAGTTTTTGTATCTGGAATTGGATGTTCTTCTCGTTTTCCATATTATATTAATTCGTATGGAATTCATAGTATTCACGGTAGAGCTCCCGGAATTGCATCGGGTGTAAAACTGGCCAATCCTAACTTAAGCGTTTGGATAGCAACTGGCGATGGGGATGCAATGGCTATTGGTGGCAATCATTTTATTCATGTTTTGCGAAGAAATATCGATTTGAATATTTTGCTTTTCAATAATGAAATTTATGGGTTAACCAAAGGACAATTTTCTCCAACTTCACTAATTGGACAAAAAACAAAATCTTCCCCTTACGGAAATACACAACCTCCTTTTTCTCCTGGAGAATTAGCATTAGGTGCTCAAGCGAGATTTTTTGCACGAGTGGGTGGCGGAAGTCCAAAGGAAATGGGACAAATTTTTATGGAGGCCCAACAATTTAAAGGAACTTCATTAATCGAAATATTACAAAATTGTGTGATTTTTAATGACGGATGCTTCAATCACATCACCGATAAAGACTTAAAAGAAGACAAACAAATTTATTTGGAACACGGAAAACCAATGGTATTTGGGAAAAATCGTGACAAAGGATTAGTCCTAAAAGGCTTGAAATTAGAAGTGGTTACCATTGGCGAAAACGGAATTACTCAAGAAGATCTTTTGGTGCATAATGCTAAAGAACAAGATCCAACGCTGCATTATATGCTAGTTCGATTGCAATATCCATTGGCCATGGGAGTCATTAGAAGTTTTAATGATGTTACCTTAGAGGAAAGAGAAAATGCATTAACCGCAGAAGTAAAAGCCAATTCTAATTTCACAAAAACCGACGACTTGTTCTTCTCGGGTGAGACTTATGAGGTTAAATAATTGAAATTAGAATGAAATTTTCAAAACTATCCTGAATGTACAAAAAACTTTAAATACAAAAATTAAATCAGACAATTATGAAAACATTTTTACGAAATTTTAGATTTTTATCATTGATAATTTTATTATTAATATTATCAAATTGTCAAGTTGAAGAAAATTCAGTAATAAAAAACACTTCGCTAAAATATAATATTAAAAATCTCACGCAAAATGAAATTGCTACAAATCTTAAAATAGTAGAAAACATCAATGCATTGTCCAAAAATAAAAATAATGCCATTGGAAAAACCATACCTTACAATGAATTAGGCTTTACCATAAGAACAGATTTTGCGAAATATATAGAGAAAGGAGAATATAACTCATATACTTTTTCCACTGTTCAAAAATATAGTGAAAACATTAAAAATGTTCTCTTTTCAAAGAATGAAAATGGGGAATACGACGCTTTTCTTGTTGAATATAATTACAATAAACAGGAATTACTAAATTCATCTCCCGATAAATTAATAGAAAAAACTAAAATTACTCCAATCAACATCAATTTAAAAAAATCATCAACGGCAAAAATAAAGATTATGGCTCCTATTTGGGTCTGCAAATATGAGTATGAATACATAGATACTGGAGATTTAAGGGGATCAGGGAATGAACAATACGAATGGGTTCTAAAATTCAGTGAATGTGTTGTTATTAATGCCGATGTAATTGAAAGCAGCAACACAACTTCAGGTAGTGGTACTACAACTTATACAACAAGTGGTAGTTTTACAAACTCTGGCGGCAGTGGAGGAAGTATTGCAACAACTCCAACTCCATCGATGTACGACGACGATGAACTTGTTAAAATAAGCGTTGTTAAAACTAAACTTAATACTGGTGGCCAGCAAAGTAGGTTTCTAGATCAAAATGGACAAATTGCATTTGAAGTCTATGATTACATTACTAATGAAATGTTTTCTAGTGAGTCCATAACTTTTTCAAAAGAAATCATTAACCAAATGATTTTAAATCCTGGACTTTATTTTAACATCAATTCTTCTTCAAAATCTCCTAGCAATATTGACTTAAGTAAAGTTACCCCAAGCCCAATTGATCCGTCAGAAACAAATCACGACCTTAAAATAAAATTTAAATGTATTTTTGATAAACTAATTCAATCTCCAAAATTTAAAGAATTATTTCTCGATATGTTTGGTGAGAACAAAAGATTAAATGTAATTTTTGACATAGCAAACGTTGAAAACAACCGATCAGGCAAAACTGTAACCAATCAAACCAATCCTCTCAATAACACAATAACCATTGATACTGACATACTGGCAAGTGGCGATAATATGTCAATTGTAAAAACAATCATTCACGAATGCATCCACGCTTATCTTAATTTAAAACTATGTGACCCGAGCATAGGAATGAGTATTCCTACCTTAGCCAATATGGACGTTTATAGTTGTATAAATGAATATTATAATGATTTTTCATCGGGACAGAATCAGCATAATTTCATCTACAATATGATGCTACCTACAATGGAAACTATATTATCACAAGTAAAAGATTTATTGGTTGACCCAACTAATAATGCTGCGATGCTAGATTTAAATATGCGGATTCCTTTTGATACTTCTCCGGCAACACCTTTTAATTGGAATGATTATTATCATAATCTGTCATTAAGTGGCTTACAAGATTGTAGTTTTTTTAAATCCGAAATAGGAACTTTAAATGAAAATGGAACAGTAATCATAACAACTATTGACCAAACAAAAATGCAAAGCTATAATCAATATAATACTCGAGGAAAAGCTAATATAACCCATAATTGTAATCCATAAATATACAACATATGAAAAAAATATTTATTTACATCTTTTTATTAGTCACATTATATGGATATTCATGTGATTGTGGATCGGAGAGGAGTTCCTATATTGAAATGTTTAATTCATCAGATGTTATTTTTCAAGGAAAAATAGTTTCAATAAAAAGCGTACATTTTGAAGATGCATTATACAAAGAGGCTGTCTTTGAAGTCGTCAATAATTTTAAAGGTGCCAAACAAAAGTATGTTACAATTTATACAGACAATTCAGATTGCGCTTTAGGTATTGATAAAATTGGTGAGGATTGGATAATTTGGACTTATAATTGGAATGGAAGAATTACTACTGACCAATGTACTGCCAGTATCTTAACTAGTGAAATTGATAAGTATAGTTTAGAACAGTTAATTGATTATAGTAAAACAGAGGGGTATAAAGTATTTTATAATAGAGATGGAAATAAGATAGGTGAAGGTAGTTTTTTAAACCAAAAGGCGAATGGAAAATGGGTCTATTATATTGATAATTTTATCACATCCTTTGGGTCATACAAAGATGGACTAAAAGACGGTGAATGGATTTATTATTATGAACCAATGTTATTGCCGTTAACACCAGAATGCAAATTTGCTTTTTCTGAAGTTTATAATTCATCTAATTATAAATCATCAAGGCAAATTAGTGTAAAAGGCAAATACAAAGACGGAAAAAAAGATTGCATATTTTACTATTATTATTTTAATGGCATGCCATCTTCCCAAAAGGAATACAAAAATGATATACTTGATGGAATTAGCATAAATTACTTTGAAAATGGATTACCAAAAACCATTTATTCTTATAAAAATGAAAAAGCAAATGGAGCTTTTACTGACTTTAATGAAAATGGCACCTTAAAAATGATTAGGTATTATTCGGATGGACAAAGAAAAGGGGATTGGGAAATCTTCGATAATGAAGGAAATTTAATATGCAGGTCAAATTTTAATAATATAATTTATGATGCGAACACAGATACTTTTCGTCGTAAAGAATAATTAAAAAGTTTAAGCCATAGATAAAAAAGTTATTTGATTAAATACAAACATAAAGTGACCTCTGGTAGTGCGAACATCTTGCTCGTACCAACAAAATAGATACGAGCAAGAGATGAAACTTATAAAGTAAAATAAAAAAAACAAATTTAATAGTAAAATTTATTACCCTATGGGATTAATAGATTAAATAACCTAAATTTGCAAAGAGTAAAAAATGAATAAAAAATAATAATATGGGTTCAGAAGCAATAATAGTTTTCTTGTTAGCCGGCATCGTTCTGGTCGCTGGCGCAAATTTTTTATCAAATTTAATTTCGCCAAAATCCGACAATTCACAAAAACGGGAACCGTATGAAAGTGGAATGACCACCATTGGCCCAACTTGGGTTCAATTTAAAGTGGGCTACTATTTATACGCTATTCTCTTCTTGGTTTTCGATGTCGAGGTAGCCTTTTTGATCCCTTGGGCCGTTGTTTTCAAGGAAATTGGAATGGTAGCATTTTACGAAATTATCATCTTTTTAGTAATATTAGGTTTAGGTTTAGCCTACGCTTGGAAAAAAGGAGCATTAAAATGGGAGTAAATAACACACCTGAAATACCAGCAGATTTCCCCGGAAAAGTAATTCCGGCAGGAAATGGAGCGAATGTAATCGTTACATCTTTAGATCAAATCATAAATTGGGGTCGATCCAACTCGCTCTGGTCCCTTTATTTCGGAACGAGCTGTTGCGCCATCGAAATGATGCAAACTGGAGCAGCGCGTCACGATTATTCTAGATTTGGATTTGAAGTAGCAAGACCTTCGCCAAGACAAGCCGATTTAATTATCATTGCTGGAACAATTGTCAACAAAATGGCACCGGTTTTACGTCGTTTGTACGATCAAATGGCGGAACCAAAATACGTAATTGCAATGGGAGCTTGCGCTATTTCTGGCGGTCCTTTCTATTACAATTCGTATTCTGTTGTAAAAGGAGCCGATCACGTAATTCCTGTGGATGTTTACGTACCGGGTTGTCCTCCTCGTCCTGAAGCTTTGCTTGAAGGAATGTTGATGCTTCAGGCTAAAATACGAACCGAAAGTATGAAAAATAAAGTTTTCCCTATCGACGGGTTTGACGAAGGACTATAAAAGTACGAAGGTACGAAATAAGAGGTACGAAGTGATGTAACTTTCAACCTCTAACCCCTAACCTCTAACCTCTAACCTAATTATGACAAACGAAGCATTACAAAATTTAATAAGTTCCTGGATTCCCGAATTAGAATTCACTGAAGAAAAATCCCAGTTTTTAAACATCACCGTTCAACCCGAACAACTTCACCAGTTAATGTCGCAATTAAAAAGCAATTCCGAAACGAATTTCGATTATTTGTTTTGCTTAAGTGGCGTGGATTGGGGCAAGGAATTGGGCGTTGTATATCATTTAGAATCTACTACTTACCGACATATCATTGTTGTAAAAGTAAAAACAGAAGACCGAGAAAACCCAACATTGGACACAGTTTGCGATATTTGGTATACTGCTGAATTCCACGAAAGAGAAGTTTTTGATTTCTTCGGAATAAAATTCAACAATCATCCTAATCTAAAAAGACTCTTTTTGACCGAAGAATGGGATGGATTTCCGCTAAGAAAAGATTATGTAGATGAAATTAATATGGTTATCAAATAAGTAAAAATGGATACAACAATCTTAACCAATAACTTTAAATCCGAAGAATATTTTATCAATATGGGACCACAACATCCCGCAACTCACGGAGTTTTGCGCTTGTTGTTGACCATTGACGGTGAAATAATCAAAAAAGTAGAACCCGATTTAGGATATATTCACCGTTCTATCGAAAAAATGTGCGAACGCGACAGCTATCAGCAAATCGTGCATTTGACAGACAGAATGGATTATCTGTCTTCTCATATCAACAACGAAGCCGTTTGCCTTACCGTAGAAAATGCCCTTCAAGTTGAAGTTCCAGAACGCGTTAAAGTCATTCGAACTATTCTTGACGAATTAACCCGAATTGCGTCTCACACTTTATGGTGGGGTGTAATGGGAATGGATGTGGGTGCGTTAACAACTTACTTTTATGGTTTTAGAGACCGTGAAATGATTAATGACATTTTCGAAGAAACTTGTGGCGCTCGTTTGACGATGAACTATAACATTCCCGGCGGATTAATGTTTGACATCCACCCAAATTTTGTTAAAAGAACGAAGGAATTTATAGCCCATTTCAAAACAAAATTACCGGAATACGATACCCTTTTGACCGGAAACATTATTTTTCAAAAAAGGATGAAAGGCATTGGAATTTTATCCAAAGAAGATGCGATTTCTTTTGGAGCTTCTGGCCCAGTTGGCCGCGCTTCCGGTTATTCTTGCGATGTGAGAAAACATCATCCTTACAGTGCTTTTGACAAAGTAAATTTTAATGAAATCTTAAAAACCGAAGGCGATACTTTTGCCCGTTACCAAGTCAGAATTCTTGAAATGTGGGAATCAATGTCAATAATTGAACAATTAATTGACAACATACCCGAAGGCGAATTTTTTGCCAAAACCAATACCGTAATCAAATTACCCGAAGGAGAATATTACGAAAGAGTAGAAACTGCAAGAGGAGAATTAGGCGTTTATATCGTCAGTACTGGAACAAAAAGTCCGTATCGAATGAAGTTTAGATCACCAGGATTTTCCAATTTATCTTTATTAAATCATATTGCAGTGGGCGGAAAAATTGGGGATTTAGTAGCAACTATGGCGACGCTAGACCTTGTAATTCCTGATATTGACCGATAAAATTAATTCTATGAAAAATCTATTTTTTTCTTTAATGGTGCTATTTTTATTTAGCTGTAACAATGATGAACGCAATAATAACTTTAATGCTACAGTAATTGGAGCTGGAGAATGCTCCTATCTCATAAAATTTGATGATAATGTTATTGATGTACCAACAAATACCTCACAGAACATATTTTATGAAATTAATTTACCTAACCAATTTAAAGTTAATAATTTACGTATTAATATTTCTTTTAGACAACCAACAAATAATGAAATTATGGCCTGTACCACTAGAGATTATGCGTACCCTCAAATTTTTATTGAAAAAGTAAATTAAGTAATTGTATCATATAATAATTCAAGTAAAATTTAATAATGAAAAAACACCTTAATTATATTTATTAACCTTATGAACATTACAAAAAATATTCACGAATGGCTTTTTAGCCTGATGCCGGAAGCTACAGCAAGCATTGTGGAGATGGTATTGATAGCCGTTGTTTACCTCGCTATTTTTGCAGTTGCCGGATTATACTTGGTTTTACTCGAAAGAAGAGTTGCCGCTTGGTTTCAATTGCGACTTGGACCAAACAGAGTGGGTTACCAAGGTTTATTGCAAACAATGGCCGATGCTTTAAAACTGGTTTCGAAAGAGTTGACCGTTACCATAAAAGCTGATAAATTTTTATACAATTTAGCTCCCTACTTTGTTATTGTTACCGCATTAATGGCACTTTCTCTCTTTCCTTTTTCCAAGGAATTTCAAGCTTTTGACATTAATATTGGAATCTTTTTTTTAACAGCAATTTCTTCTATTGGAGTTATCGGAATTTTATTGGCGGGTTGGAGCAGCAATAACAAATTTGCCTTAATAGGTGCAATGCGAAGCGGAGTTCAAACTATTAGCTATGAATTATCCGTTGGATTATCGCTGTTGACAATGGTTTTAATGACAGGTTCGTTACAACTTTCGCAAATTGTCGAAGTCCAAAGAGGTGGCTGGCTTATCGTTCAAGGACATATTCCTGCTGTGATCGCCTTTTGCATTTATATGATTGCGGGAACTGCTGAAACGAACAGAGCTCCTTTTGACTTGGTAGAAGCCGAATCAGAATTGGGTGCTGGTTTTCACACCGAATACTCGGGAATGAAGTTCGCCTATTTCTTCTTGGCCGAATTCATTAATATGTTTATCATCGCGGCAATCGCTACAACCATATTTTTTGGAGCCCATTTATCCCCTTTTGGAATAACCGACAATATTCCTATTTTGGGCGTGTTTTGGTTCTTGGCAAAAACATTGGTTTTAATATTTTTAATGATGTGGTTCCGATGGACATTTCCAAGATTAAGAATTGATCAACTTTTGGTATTAGAATGGAAATATTTGCTTCCGTTAAACCTGATCAACTTAATATTAATGGCATTGATTGTACTACTTAAATTAACTATTCATTTCTAGAAATTATGAGTTATTTTTCAGATATATTTAACGGAGTAAAAACACTTCTTACGGGAATGAGTGTTACCGGAAAGTACTTTTTGCATTCCAGAAAAGGTGCTATAACCCAACAATATCCCGACAATCGAGACACTTTAAAAATGTTTGACCGTTTTCGCGGCGAGGTCGTTATGCCTCACGATGAAAACAACGAACACCGTTGTACGGGGTGCCAAAAATGTGAATTGGCTTGTCCTAACGGAAGTATCGAAATCATTTGGGATAGACAAATTGACCCCACTACAGGCAAAAAGAAAAAAATGATAGACCAACATATTTACCATTTAGGAATGTGTACCATGTGTAGTTTATGTATTGAAGCCTGTCCTACCGATGCGATCAAATGGGCGCAGAATTTTGAAAATTCCGTTTACGACAGAACATACCTCACTAGAGTTTTAAACAAACCAGGATCGAAAGTAGTACCTGGATTAGAAGATTAATCTTATGGAAAGAATTGTATTTTATATCTTGGCATTGATAATGATTGTTGCTGCCATAGCTTCTGTAACGAGTCGCCAAATGCTTCGGTCGGTTATTTATCTACTGTTCGTACTTATTGGAGTGGCCGGAATTTACTTTTTGATTGATTATAATTTCTTGGCTGCCGTTCAATTGACGGTTTACGCAGGAGGAATTATCGTCTTGGTCATCTTCTCGGTTTTGCTGGTTCATCATATTGAAATGGAACTGGAAATGGCAAAATTGTCCAAAAAATTACTAACCGGATTGGTTTGTTTGGTTGGACTTGGCATTTTCTTATTCACTATATATTCAACTAATTTTATTGTTGTCGAAAATGCTACAACTACCGATGTTGCCGATATTGGTCGAGGACTTTTAAGCTACGGGGAAGGTGGATTCATTCTGCCATTCGAAGTAATCAGTATTCTGTTATTGGCTGCAATGATTGGAGCCATCATCATTGGAAAAGGAGATAAACTAACTAAAAACGACGACGCATTATGATAGCTGGAATTACCATCTACGAAATTTTTACCCTCACCTCTATTCTGTTTTTTATAGGTATTTATGGGTTTATTACAAGAAAAAACTTGATTTCAATTTTAATTTCTCTCGAATTAATTTTAAACGCTTCGGCAATAAACTTTGTTGTCATCAACAAATATTTATTTCCCGATGTGTTACAAGGCGTTTTCTTTTCGATTTTTATTATTGCCGTGGCTGCCGCTGAAACTGCGCTAGCTGTTGCAATTATAATTAATCTTTACAGACAAATTAGCTCTGTTGAAGTGAAGGACACTGAAATTATGAAGTATTAATATTCATCCACTATGAACATAACTTATATCTTATTTATTCCGTTAATTCCACTAGCTGTTTTCTTGCTTTTGGGAATTTTTAACCAACAAATTAAACCGGCCGTTTCAGGTTACATTGGCGTTTTAGGATTGTCAGTTTCGGCTGCGCTTTCTTATAATGCCGCGTACCAATACTTTTTCCTTTTTGGAAAAGTGGATGGCGTTTATCAAACATTGGTTGAAAAAACCGTCTGGATGAACTTCTCCGACACCTTGCATATCGATATGGGAATCTTAGTTGATCCAATATCTGTAATGATGCTTATTGTAGTGACTACGGTTTCCTTGATGGTGCACATTTACAGCCGAGGGTATATGAAAGGCGATGAGGGTTATACCAAATTTTTTGCCTTTTTAGCACTATTTTCCTTTTCGATGTTGGGATTAGTATTGGCAACGAACCTTTTCCAAATCTATATTTTTTGGGAATTGGTCGGCGTTTCTTCCTATTTATTAATTGGATATTATTACACCAAAACTTCAGCAGTTGCAGCTGCAAAAAAAGCGTTTATTGTAACACGTTTTGCCGATTTAGGATTTCTAATTGGAATTTTAATAGTTGGATATTATGCTGGTACTTTCGATTTTCAAACGTTGAACGCCGTGAATCCTGAAGGTGAAGGGTTACTTTTACAGTGGGGAGCTTCTTCCTTTATGGGATTATCCGTAATTACTTGGGCATTATTATTAATATTTATGGGTGGCGCTGGAAAATCAGCCATGTTCCCATTACACATTTGGTTACCGGACGCGATGGAAGGCCCAACACCAGTTTCAGCATTAATTCACGCAGCAACAATGGTTGTCGCCGGAGTTTATTTGGTAGCTCGATTATTTCCGATGTATTATTTCGTTGAAGGTGGATTTGCTTTGAATGTGGTAGCTTACGTAGGAGCATTTTCCTCCTTATTTGCGGCAATAATCGCTCTTACACAAACGGATATCAAGCGAGTTTTGGCCTTTTCGACAATGTCACAAATTGGATATATGATGCTCGCATTGGGTGTTTCTAGTTATAAAGGTGAAGAAGGCGTGGGTTATATGGCGTCAATGTTTCACTTGTTCACACACGCAATGTTCAAAGCCTTATTATTCTTGGGCGCAGGTTCCGTTATTCACGCGGTTCACAGCAATTTCTTGAAAGATATGGGCGGTTTGCGTAAGTATATGCCCATTACCAATATTACGTTCTTGATTGCAGCATTGGCCATAGCCGGAGTTCCGCCATTCGCAGGGTTTTGGAGTAAAGATGAAATTTTAGTTGCAGCTTTCGAAAAAAATCAACTGCTTTATTTTGTTGGACTTTTCGTAGCGGGTTTAACTGCTTTTTATATGTTCCGACTTTATTTTGGAATATTTTGGGGAAAAGATACGAAATACCATCATACGCCTCACGAATCCCCACTTTCGATGACCTTTCCTTTATTATTCTTGGCTTTTATGAGCATCGTGGCCGGATTTATTCCATTCAGCGAATTTGTAACTGCCGATAAAGTTGCTTTCGAAGGACATTTAAATTATCCAATGGCAGCAATTGCCGTGGGAACGGGATTAGTTGGAATCGTCCTTGCCTGGATTTTCTATAAAAAAGAAAATGATTTGGCCGAACGTTTTTCGAATGCTTTTGGAATATTATACAAATGGGCGTTTCATAAATTCTATTTCGACGAAATCTATATGTTCGTCACTAAGAAAATAATTTTCGATCGGGTTTCGGCACCAATTGCCAAATTCGATAAGAAATATGTGGACGGAACGATGGAAGGAATTGGAAACAAAACGGTTATTATTTCCGAAAAAATAAAAGGATTGCAATCCGGAAGATTACAAGATTACGCCATGTTTTTTGTATCGGGAGTTGTAGTTATCGCTTTGGTTTTCATTTATTTATGGACATAACAATAAATTAATATGGATATTTTATCACTTTTTGTAATTGTACCTGTACTCACGCTTTTAGCTTTGGTTTTTTCCAAAGGCTTAAAACAGGCACGAATTATTTCAATGGTTGGGAGTTTCATTCAACTCGGAATGGCTATCAATTTACTTTTTGCATACTTTAAAGAAAGAGCGGTCAACAAAAGCATTATGCTTTTTACGCAAGATACGGTTTGGTTTGAAAATTTCAATATCCACTATGCCATTGGAGTTGATGGTATTTCAGTAGCTTTATTGTTGTTGACCTCAATAGTGGTTTTGGCAGGAGTTTTTATCTCTTGGAAAACAGACGATTTACCAAAAGAATTTTTCGTTTCGCTTTTGGTTTTGGCTACTGGAGTGTACGGATTCTTCATTTCCATCGATTTGTTTACAATGTTTTTATTCTATGAAATTGCGGTTATACCGATGTACTTGCTAATTGGAATTTGGGGCTCAGGGCCAAAAGAATATTCGGCGATGAAGTTAACCTTAATGTTAATGGGAGCTTCGGCGGTGTTGATGGTTGGTATTTTAGGAATATATTTCAATTCCAATGCGGATGGTGGAGCTTTAACTTTCAATATTTTGGAAATTGCAAAAGTTCATATACCATTTGAAGCCCAAAAATTATTTTTCCCTTTAACATTCGTAGGTTTTGCTGTGTTAGGCGCTTTATTCCCTTTTCATACTTGGTCACCTGATGGTCACGCTTCAGCACCAACAGCTGTATCGATGCTTCACGCAGGAGTTTTGATGAAATTAGGAGGTTACGGAGTTTTCAGAATTGCAATGTTTTTATTGCCTTTGGGAGCGATTGAATGGTCTTGGTTTTTCATCATATTATCGGCAACGGGAGTAATTTATGGCGCTTTTGGAGCTTTAAAACAAACCGATTTAAAATATATTAATGCCTATTCCTCCGTGAGTCACTTGGGAATGGTGCTGTTTGCTTTGTTAATGCTGAACAAAACCGCGTGGAACGGTGCGATTTTACAATCACTTTCCCACGGATTTATGACAGCCTTATTCTTCGCCTTAATCGGGATGATTTACGGAAGAACCCACACCAGAGATATCACCAAACTAGGTGGTTTATTGAAAGTGATGCCGTTTATTTCTGTGATTTATGTCATAGCAGGTTTGGCTTCATTAGGATTACCTGGATTTAGTGGTTTTGTTGCCGAAATGAACATTTTTGTTGGTGCATTCCAACACGAAGAGATGTTTTATAGAGTGGCAACCGTAATTTCAGTTTCGGCAATTGTGGTGACGGCAGTCTACATCTTACGAGTTCTAGGAATTATGCTGATGGGAGAAGTTAAAAATGAAGAATTTTTAGACTTACCAAAAGTAACTTGGTTCGAAGTAACAGGCATAATGTTGTTATTAATTCCTATGATTGGAATGGGAGTAGCACCACTTTGGTTAAGCAATATGACGATGGACAGTGTCCAACCATTTATTCAAGGAGTATTAAATCATTTATAAAATAACTAAAATGAATTTGACCAGTTTTATCGCAATGCGACAAGAAATTTTCCTACTAACAATTCTATTATTGTTGATTGTGGGCGAAATTTTCATACCTAAAGACAAAAAAGGAAGTATAGTGCATTTTGCCTTATTTCTATTTGGTATTCATACCATTATCGGCTTTTTTGCTATTGAAGAAACCAGTTTGTTTGGCGGAATGTTTCGCACGAATAACCTAATTCATCTTTTCAAAAATACGCTAAATGTAGGTGTATTAATAGTCTTACTCCAATCAGCCGATTGGATTCAAGAAAAAATGGTGCCTTTAAATAAAGGAACTGAGTTTTTTATGTTGTTATTTTCTTCTCTTCTAGGAATGTATTTTATGATTTCAGCAGGAGATTTTCTAATGTTTTACATTGGACTGGAGTTATCAACTTTGCCAGTGGCGGCTTTGGTAGCTTGGGAAACTTCCAAAAGAATTTCGAGTGAAGCCGGTGTTAAATTCATACTTTCAGCAGGATTAGCTTCGGGAGTTTCCTTGTTTGGAATCTCATTATTGTATGCAGCAACGGGTTCTATATATTTCAATGATGTGATGGCAGTTTTAACGTCAACCAACTTGACGATATTAGGTTCCATCTTGTTTTTTGTGGGATTGGCATTCAAAATATCATTGGTTCCCTTCCATTTTTGGACAGCTGACGTTTACGAAGGAGCTCCAATTGGTATTGCCTCGTATTTATCTGTAATTTCAAAAGGTGCTGCCGCATTTATCTTAATGATTTTAATGTTTACAGTATTGAAATCACTAATGCACGTTTGGGAAAATATTATCTATGCATTAGCGCTTGCCACAATGTTCATCGGTAATTTATTCGCTTTGCGCCAACAGAATATGAAACGTTTCTTGGCTTTTTCATCCATAGCACAAGCAGGTTTTATTCTATTGGGATTAATTTCTGGAACACAATTAGGAACTGCAACCCTGGTTTACTTTATATTAGTGTATATTTTTACGAATTTGGCTGCTTTTGGTGTGGTTCAAGCCATTTCATTACAAACTGGAAAAGAAAACAGAGACGATTATAATGGTTTGTACCGAACAAATCCTAAGTTGAGTCTCGTGATGATGTTGGCATTGTTTTCATTGGCGGGAATTCCACCAGTAGCAGGATTTTTTGGTAAATTCTTTCTATTCGCAGCAGCGGCAAGCAAAGGGTATTACCTATTAGTTTTTCTAGCAGTGGTCAATGTAACCATTTCTCTTTACTATTATCTATTAGTGGTACGAGCAATGTTCATCAGAAAAAGCGAGAATCCCATTCCGTTTTTCATAAGCAAAATTTATATGCGTTTGGGACTAATACTTACTGTTTTGGGTATTCTAGTTCTCGGATTATACAGTCCATTGTACGATTACATTTTTGAATTAAGCAACGTTTTTAATAAATAAGTTATGGCATCATTAGACGGAAAACATTCATTTGGAAGCATTGGAGAAACAAGAGTCACTTTTGTGGAAAAAGGCGTTGTCGAAAGCCGCAGCCATTTTTTGAAAAAATTATTGGAACATAATGGCCTTACAGTTATACTCGAAGAAGAAAAGAAAAAAACGGAAGAAGATCCACAATTATATACCGTAGCGGTAACCGATATGGTTTTCAATCCTACAATTTGGATTTTCGAACGAAAAATGAGAACCCTTGATGGTCACAAAGTAACCCAAGATTACTGGTTTCAAAGAACAGAAGACACAAAACCACAGTATTGGAAGAATTCATAAAAGTAAAAACAAGCTTTTAATATTTTTATCTTAACTTTATACTGATAATTCCCCATTTTGATTTGGGAATTATCAGTATTTTTTTGTAAAACCTAAAAAACAAAATGATGAATTTATCTGAACCCTCAAGTGATTGGGCTGAGAAATTGGTTCCAATTCTAAAAAAATACAAAGGAAAAAAACATCCATTGGACTATCAGAATTTGTATCAATTAATGATTATGGTTGTACTTTCAGCCCAGGATTCCGATGCCAATATTAATAAAATAGCTCCTGCAATATTTGAAGTTTATCCAAATATAGAAAGCCTTTCCGTGTCCAATGTCGAAGCATTAATTCCTCATATTTCAAAAGTTAGAAATTTCGGCAATAAAGCAAAATGGCTAATAGAGATTGCGCAAACCATCAAAAAAGACAAAAATATTCCGCTCACGATGGACGGTTTAATAGCCCTTAAAGGCATCGGACGAAAATCCGCCAATGTCATTATGCGAGAAGCTAATGTTCCTGCAGAAGGCATCATTGCAGATTTACATGTAATCTGAGTAGCGCCAAGAATTGGATTTAATCCCCCAAACCAAAGACGGCATTAAAGCCGAAAAGCTATTGATGCAAGTGCTGCCGAAGGAAATTTGGGGAGAAATAGGTATGGCAATTTCGTTTTTGGGAAGGGAAATTTGTAGACCGACTCCAAAATGCCCCGAATGTCCAATTCGAGACGTTTGCCAATATCCTTTAAAAACAATTTAAAGAAATAGTACACATCTCAACAAGTTTGGCTGTCAGTACTATTTTGAAAACAACGGAGATTTCGCGTGGACTCGATGCAAAAAAAATGAAAAACGCCTACAAACTTTTCGGAGATACTCAAATAGATTTACACTTTAACTGTGATTCATTTTATTTGAGGAGATTTAACGAAGAGACCCATCAATATTCTGATGTAATAGAAAAAATTGATTTCGACAATTCTTCTAAATCCTCTATATTAAAAAAATCCCATTTTTTACCAAACAGGATTAATTTCACTTTAGGTCTGATGCATTCAAACCTTTATACAACAAAAAACCCCATCCAACGGATAGGGTTTTTCAAAAGAAAGGCGACGACATACTCTCCCACATAACTGCAGTACCATCTGCGCAGGCGGGCTT
>JAAFGY010000020.1 GCA_010365135.1 Flavobacterium sp. | reverse complement strand
AAAAATCAAATAATTTAATTACACCCAACGGGTTAAAATAGTATTTACTGTAATTCTATTCTACATTTCGTTTGTACCTATAATTGCTCAGTCAAATCAAGAGGAATTGATTATTAGTACAAAACTATTTGGCGACAGTACAAACCATTGGTATTACATTAGCGACGCCAGCAATATTGTAAATCCAGTTCCAAATCAGCCAAAATACGCTGAATCGGAATACACAAAAATAGCGGATAACATCTTGTATTTTCAACGGGATAATGGTGGATGGCCCAAAAATTATGATATGACAGCCATTTTAACTCCTGAACAAATCAAAAATGTCATCAAAACAAAGTCTATTTTACATACAACTTTTGATAATTCAACCACCTATACGCAGACATATTATTTAGCACAAGTTTATACCCAAACTAAAATCAAAAAATACAAAGTGGGCTGTCTAAAAGGAATTGAATTTATTCTCAAAGCGCAATATTCTAATGGAGGTTGGCCGCAATATTTTCCTTTAGAAAACGGCTATAGCCGACATATTACGTTCAACGATGGCGCGTATATGGGCATTATTAAAATGTTAGAAAAAGTAATAAACAACGATCCTAATTTTGCATTTGCAAACCAAAAAACAGAAAACAAAGTCGCTTCTGCCTATCAAAAAGGGATAGATTGCATTTTAAAAACACAAATCATCGATCAAGGAAAACTAACCGCTTGGTGCCAACAGCACGATGAAGTCACTTTATTACCGACTTGGGCACGAAAATTTGAACCACCCAGTATCTGTAATGGCGAAAGTGCTGAAATAGTATTGTTTTTGATGAATATTCAAAAACCAAATCAAAAAATAATTAAATCAATTCAAGGTGCTGTAAAATGGTTTTCGGATTCCAAAGTATACAATACCCGAGTTGAAACTTTTGATGCACCACAATTTGATTCGAAATATAGAACGGTCACCACCGACCGAAGAGTCGTAATCGATTCAACAGCACCACCGATTTGGACTCGTTATTATGAATTAGGCACCCAAAAACCTTTGTTTTGCGACCGAGATAGTAAATATTTATACACATTAGCAGAAGTTAGTAGAGAACGTAGAAGCGGTTATGCGTGGTATACTTATGCTCCTGAAAAGGTACTTGAAAAATATCCCGAATGGCAAAAAAAGTACACACCAACTAGTAACGTCTTATCTCAAGAAAAACATTTCTAATTACTTATTTTCTACTCTTCATAAAATCACTATTTTTGTGCTCTAAATTTTTGCATTATGCCAAAGAAAAAGTACAAAATAGCGGTTATACAATTGAATTTGAATGATGTTCCCCAAAACAACCTGAAAAAATGTTTATCTTGGGTTCGAGACGCTGCTAGTCAAGGTGCGGAAGTGATTTCGTTACCCGAATTGTACAGCAGTCATTATTTTTGTCAAAGTGAAGACGTGGATAATTTTGCCTTGGCAGAACCTTTGTACAGCACTTCGTTCATTGCTTTTAGTGCTTTGGCAAAAGAATTGGGAGTAGTAATTATCGTTCCTTTCTTCGAAAAAAGAATGGCAGGAATTTACCACAATAGCGCTTACATCATCGATACCGATGGTTCGCAAGCGGGATTGTACCGTAAAATGCACATTCCAGATGACCCTCATTTTTATGAAAAATTCTATTTCACACCCGGTGATTTGGGTTTCAAAGCCTTCCCTACTCAAAAAGGAAAAATTGGAACACTAATTTGTTGGGATCAATGGTATCCCGAAGCGGCTCGATTGACGGCTTTGCAAGGTGCTGAAGTTTTGTTTTATCCAACAGCAATTGGTTGGCATCCTTTAGAAAAAGAGCAATATGGTGAAAACCAACACGGCGCTTGGATGAACGTGATGAAAGGTCACGCCGTAGCGAATGGTGTGTATGTTGCCGCCGCAAACCGAATTGGTTTAGAACAATATATTGAAGGAACTGCAGGAATCCAATTTTGGGGTTCTTCCTTCATAGCCGGGCCACAAGGAGAAATTTTGGCGCAAGCCTCACACGATAAAGAAGAAATCCTGATTGCCGAAGTGGACTTGGATTTACAAGAAAATGTACGTCAGAACTGGCCTTTCTTTAGGGATAGACGTATTGATGCTTTTGGAGATATTACTAAAAGAGCAATCGACTAATTATGAGCCTAACTAATAGAAGATTCCCCGCCGAATGGGAAAAACAATCCGGTATTTTATTGTGTTTTCCACACAATGGCAACGATTGGCCCGGAAAATACGAAGCCATACAATGGGCTTTTGTGGAATTTATCAAAAAAGTTACCACATTTGAAAAAGTTTTCTTAGTCGTTGCCGATGAAAAGCTAAAACAAAAAGTTTCGGAAATGCTAGAAAGGGCGCACGTAAAAGTCGCCAATGTTTCTTTCATCATTCATAAAACCAACAGAAGCTGGATGCGAGATTCAGGTCCGATTATTGTTCAAAACGGAACAAAAAGAGAAGCTTTGAATTTTAATTTTAATGGTTGGGCAAAGTATAAAAACATCAATTTAGACAAACAGGTTCCTGCGAAAGTCGGCGAATTTCTAAAATTGCCTGTAACCCAAGTTTTATACAACGGAAAACCTGTAATAGTGGAAGGTGGAGCAATTGACACCAACGGAAAAGGGACTTTATTAACTTCGGAAGAATGTTTGATGCATCCTGATATTCAGGTTCGAAATCCTAATTTTACCAAAGCGGATTACGAAGCGGTTTTTAAAGAATATTTGGGAATTACCAATGTGATTTGGCTAGGAGACGGTGTCGAAGGCGATGATACTCACGGTCATATTGACGATTTGTGCCGATTTGTAAACGAAGATACCATCATTACCATTGTGGAAAAAGATTCAAAAGACAGTAATTACAAACCTTTGCAAGACAACTTAAAACGTTTGCAAAATGCGAAATTAGAAAACGGAAAATCTCCAAAAATAGTAGAATTACCAATGCCAAAACGCATCGATTTTGACGGATTGCGATTGCCAGCCAGTTATGCTAATTTCTTGATTTTGAATAATTGTGTTTTAGTTCCGACTTTCAACGACAGCAATGATAGAATTGCCTTGAACATCATTGCCGATTGTTTCCCAGATAGAGAAATCATCGGAATCAACGCCATCGATTTGATTTGGGGATTTGGAACTTTGCATTGTTTGAGTCAACAAATTCCAGAATAGCTGTTTAAAACCTTGATTAATAAACCGCAAATTCGCAAATTATAATTTGCGAATTTGCGGTTTATACTTTTTTAGTTTTATTTAGCAGATTTCCAAGTATTATTGCTTTCGTTGCAGTCAGGAAGCACGTGATCCGGATCGATAACAATACTTTCAATTTCTTCGGTAGAATTATGTTTGAAGGTCCAATCCACATTTTTCTGCCAAATTTCTACGGGTAATTTTATACGAGTCACACTTCCACTTTTTGTTTTTATATCCAAAGTAACTGGCATTGCCATTTTTTCGAAATTTTCAATAGTAATGTAAATTCCTGATCTTGGTGTACTACCAACATATTTCACGGAAGTAATTCCTTGATCCAAACGCCAGTTGTTTACAAACCAACCTCTCCAAAACCAACTTAAATCTTCGCCGGCCACATTTTCGATAGTTCTAAAAAAATCATCTGGAGCAGGATGTTTGAAAGCCCAACGTTCCACGTAAGTATGAAAAGCTAAATCAAAAAGTTCCTTTCCTAAAATCTGTTCTCGCAAAATTACTAATCCTGCACTTGGTTTTGAATAACATAAAGTCCCAATATTCACTTCCTTCATATTATCTGGAGAACTGATAATGGTTTCTAATTTTGGATTGGTATATTTCTCAGCTTCCTTATGCAAATCGGCTGCTTTTGTAGCATACTCACCATTATTAAAATCCACAGAACTTAATGAATTAATGAAAGTATTGAATCCTTCGTCCATCCATCCATACAAACGCTCATTTGAACCCACAATCATTGGAAACCAATTATGCCCAAATTCGTGATCCGTGACGCCCCATAAATCCCCTTCTTTATCTTTATATCCGCAAAAAACAATCCCAGGATATTCCATTCCCGAGACAATACCGGCCACATTTATAGCGGCTGGATAAGGATATTCGAACCATCTTTTCGAATAATTTTCAATAGATGTTTTGGTAAATTCTGTAGAACGAGACCAAGCATCGTTACCATCACTTTCAATTGGATAAGCAGAAATAGTAATTGATTTTTTCCCACTTGGCAAATTAATTTTAGCGGCATCCATAATAAATCCAGGCGATGATGCCCAAGCAACATCTCGAGAATTTTGAATTTTAAAATGCCATGTTTTAAATGATTTATTAGTTGCATTGGCTGTAGCCCTTACATCATCTGCTGACCGAATTATCACTGTTTTGTCACTTTGTGAAGCTTGCACCCAGCGCTTTTGTTGCTCCTGAGAATATACCTCAGTTGGGTTAACCAGTTCACCAGAACAAACCACAAAATGATTAGAAGGTGCAGTAATACTCACATCAAAGTCGCCGTATTCCAAGTAAAATTCCGCCGCTCCTAAATAGGGGATTGTGTTCCATCCGCGAATATCGTCATAAACACACATTCGAGGATACCATTGCGCTACGCTAAAAATTTTTCCGTATGTTGTTCCTAATATTCCCATTCGATCTGAACCTTCGTAGGGAGAAATAAAAGAATAATCAATTTTCATTTTTACTTTTCCGCCTTTGGACTTCAATTCTTGCGGAAGAAAAACCTGCATTCTAGTATCAGAAATTAGATATTTAAGCTCTTTTTCGATTGATTTTCCATTGGCTCCAGAAACAATTTTTACCGATTTTATCTTATAACCTCCGTCAAATATTTGTCCTTGAGCACCATTTCTACTTCCTGATAAGGGAATAATTGCATTTCCTCTAGAATCTGATTTAAATAAATTTTGTTCTAGATTCAGCCATAAAAAAGACATTTTATCTGGACTATTGTTGGTATAAGAGATAATTCCTGTTCCCGAAATTTCATTATTTTCCTCATTTAACTTTGCCGTCAATTGATAATCAGCTCTATTTTGCCAATATTCAAATCCCGGCTGACCGCTTGCTGATCGTGTATTTGTTCCATCTTTTGTGTAAAAAAAAGGAGCAAAAGCAGCTTGATAATCATACTTTGAAACTTGGTCCGCTGATTTCGAAGCGGAATTTTGTTGCGGCCACGATATTGAAACCACTAAAAATAAAACCAGTTGAAGTAGGGTTTTAAAACAATTATTTTTCATTTTACAAATTTTCTATGGCAAATTAATGAAAAATAAAGTTAGCACTTAAAATAAACGCTAAATTTTGACTTAATTTTAGCAATCATTTTATTGCCTAAATTTAAATTTAAGAAATATATTTACACTTTAAAAAAAAAATATAACATAATTGACTTCTATTTTGACTACAACAATTTCAAATTCAAATCTCACAGCTCAAATAAAACATTTTGGTGCTGAATTATTTTCTTTAAAAAATAGTGCCAATAAAGAATACATTTGGGAAGGAAATCCAGCATTTTGGGGAAAACATTCTCCCATTCTTTTTCCAATTGTTGGCACTTTAAAAAACAACTCTTATTTATACAATGAAGATGAATACCATTTGTCAAGACACGGTTTTGCAAGAGAAATGGAATTTAAACTCATTGAAAAATCTGAAAAAAGCGCCACATTTTCACTAATTTCATCGGTTGAAACCAGAAAAGTGTATCCTTTTGATTTTGAATTACAAATTTGTTATTCGCTCGAAGAAAATAAATTAAACATTAATTATAAGGTCATTAATAAAAATGAAATAGCAATGCCATTTTCTATCGGAGCACACCCTGCATTGGCTTTGCCGGGAAATTTTGAAGAATATAGCCTTGAATTTCAACAAGCGGAAACCCTAAAATATTCTCTTCTTGAAGAAGGTTTAATTTCAAATAATTCGAATGAAATCCCTTTAAAAAATAGAAAACTTGGTTTAAATTATAAATTGTTTGAGCGTGACGCATTGGTCTTTAAAACATTAGAATCTAAATCGATAACGATTTTAAAAAACAATGTTCCTTTACTAAAGGTAAATTTTACAGATTTTCCAAATTTAGGGATTTGGACTGTCAAAAATGCGCCTTTTTTATGTATTGAACCTTGGTTTGGCTATTCGGACACCTTAGTAGAATATGCTGATTTATCTAAAAAAGAAGGAATCCAGCTTTTGGAAAAAAATGAAGTTTTTAAGTCAAATTTTAGTATCGAAATAGCATAAAAACATGTTAAATATAAATTTTACTCCGTTCCCCAACCTTGAAACTGACCGTTTGCAATTGCGACGTGTTGCGAATAGCGATGTGAAAGAAATATTTGCGCTTCGATCTAACAAGGAAACGATGAAATATGTTCCCAGACCACTTGTAAAAACGGAGGCTGAGGCTCTAGCTCATATTGCGATGATTGATGAAAAAATTGAGAATAATGAGGGGATTAATTGGGCAATTACTATGAAAGGCAATTCAAAACTAATTGGAATTATCGGCCATTATCGAATAAAACCAGAGCATTTTAGAGCAGAAATTGGTTATATGCTTCTTCCTGAATATCACGGAAAAGGGTTTATTACAGAGGCGATTAAAGCAACGGTAAATTATGGTTTTGAAATTATGAAATTGCATTCAATTGAAGCCATCATCGATCCTGAAAATATTGCTTCAGAAAAAGTATTGCAAAAAAGCGGTTTTGTTAAGGAAGCTCATTTGAAAGAAAACGAGTATTATGAAGGTCGATTTTTGGATATGGTAATTTATTCGATTTTAAATAAAAAATAATTTTGAACAATTAAAAAGCTTTTTTTTTATATTTGATGCCAAAAACCGGCAATTTTAACAATTAAAACCAGACGAATACAAACACATTCCATGAGAAAACGCTACATTTTTGCCTTTATTTTTTTATCACTCCATTGTCAATCGCAAACTTACTTAAAAGGTAATGCCGTTACGGCTTTGGCTTTAATACCAAATATTGGAATTGAAACTAGTATTGGACAAAAATTCACTTTGCAAGCTGACGTTATGGCCTCTTTTTGGAAATCATTTGATGGTCATCATCCAATGGAATTTTATTCTTTAGTAACAGAAGTTCGTTATCATTTTCATGAAAAATACAATGGCTTTTATTTTGGAGGACATGCTGGAGCTGATCGATATATGCTTCAAAAATGGAACTATTGGGATACTAATCAATACGAAGATGGTTTTGGATACAAATTTGGAGGAACAATTGGATACGAGAAAAAACTAAATGATAAATTAATGCTAGATTTCTTTGTTGGAGGTGGTTGGCATCAAGGATATTATCACGGACGCTATAATGACGGAACTCCAGGCCGGTATGACAAAGCCGAACATTGGAATATAAGCGGTGATTGGTTGCCCTACAGAGGCGGAATTATGATTTCGTATCGTTTAAATTAGACTTCAATTTCGGACTAGTTTTTATATACAATTCTTCAACTTTTTTTCTTGCCCAATCTGTTTTTCTTAAAAAAGTCAAGCTCGATTTAATACTTGGTTTATCTGTAAAACATTTAATTTTTATTATTTCACCTAAAGTATCGAATCCATAATAATCGACAAGTTGCTCTAAAATTCTTTGTAATGTAATTCCGTGCAGTGGATCTTTTGATTGTTGTTTTTCCATTTTGCAAATTTATGCCATTTTTATCGATTTCTTTGGAGTTTCATTCAATTGTATCTACATTTGCCATCCAATGCTAAAAACAATCAACATACTTAATAAAAGAGCCCGTTTCGATTATGAAATAATCGAAAAGTTTACGGCTGGAATCGTTTTGGCAGGGACCGAAATAAAATCGATTCGTTTAGGAAAAGCCAATATCACAGAGAGTTTTTGCGAATTTAGTGGCACAGAACTTTTTGCCATCAATACTTATATCGAAGAATATGCTTTTGGCAATCAATTCAACCACAAAGCCAGAAGCGAACGCAAACTTTTGTTAAACAAAAGAGAACTGAAAGGTTTGGCAAGAAGTGTTCAAGCCAAAGGTTTGACCATTGTTCCTTTGAAATTATTTACCAACGAGAAGGGAATGGCTAAACTGGAAATTGGACTTTGCAAAGGTAAAAAAACCTATGACAAACGTGAATCACTCAAAGAACAAGACACCAAGCGAGATCTTGATAGAATAAAAAAAGCATTTTAAATTTTTTAATTTATAAGACCATTCAAAATTTAAAAAATACTTTGTAATCAAAAATTATGACTAATTCTGTCAAGACTTTTAAAACATAATTTAATGATGACACTTCTCAAAAATGCTAGAGAGCAAAAAGGATTAAAGACAAGAGAAGTGGCTCAACTTTTAGGTATCGATCAGGCATTAATAAGTAAATTCGAAAAAGGTTCCAGAAAACCAACCAAGGATCAAGTTGCAAAATTAGCTTCTTTGTTAGAAATCGATTTTGAAACATTGATGGTTGCTTGGCTTAAAGAGAAAATCCTTCACGAAATTGGACAAGATGAGTTTGCCTTAAAAGCGATGAATATGGTTCGTGAAGAAATGGAAAACAGCTTTGTTGCCGTAAAAAAGTCCATTTCAAAAAACTTATCAGCTGTTCTTACGGAAATAGATGCTTTGAAAGTCAAGTTAGATCAATTTCGTCACATTGACCACCATCAAATTACACAAGCATTAGAACTCGAATACACTTTTGAAAGCAACCGCATTGAAGGAAATACGCTTACTCTTCGTGAAACGGATTTGGTCATCAATGAAGGCTTGACCATTTCTGGAAAAAGTATGCGAGAACATCTAGAAGCTATAAATCATCAGGAAGCGATTGCGTACATCAAGCATTTGATGGCTAAAAACAATGCTTTAACTGAGCGAGAAGTTTTGTCTATTCACAACTTGATTTTGCGTGGTATCAATCCGGAGGATGCAGGTCGTTACCGCCGTGTTCAAGTAATGAGTAAAAGGAGTTCCTATACGCCGCCGCAACCTTTTATGGTTTCAAAAGAAATGGAAGATTTTTTTATTTGGTATGAAACCAATAAAAATGTCTTACATCCTATAGTTTTGGCAGCAGAACTTCACGAACGTTTGGTTACCATTCATCCATTTATTGATGGAAATGGCAGAACGTCTCGTTTGGTAATGAATCTAATTTTAATACAAAATGGCTACGTAATTGCTAATATAAAAGGTGATAACGACTCTCGAATGCAGTATTACAATGCGCTTGAAACCGCTCAAACCAAAAACAATAAAGAAGATTTTCTCTTATTTATTGCTCAAATCGAGAAAGAAAGTTTAAAGCGTTATCTTGAAATCATTGGTCAATAATGCTTCGCCTGTTCGCTATCACTCGAGTCTCCCCTTCGCCGAAATGACAAAAATGGTTAATTTTTATTTTCTAATAAGGGTACAAATTTAAAATCTCCAAATTCGTGTTTTTCGAACTGAGTCTCATTTTTTCTGATGAGCAAAGTCATAATTTGTATTTCTGCACCCAGCGGAATTACAAGCCTTCCTCCTATTTTTAGCTGAGCCATCAAAGCTTGCGGAATTATTGGAGCTCCAGCTGTGACAATTATACTATCAAAAGGGGCGTACTCTGGCAACCCTTTATAGCCGTCACCAAAAGAAAGATGCTTGGGTCTTATACCTAATTTTGGTAACAAATTTTGGGTTTGTTTAAATAACTTATTTTGTCTTTCTATGCTATAAACCTTGGCACCCATCAAAAATAAAACAGCGGTTTGATAACCGGAACCTGTTCCTATTTCGAGAATTTTATCATCTTTTTTCACTTCTAATAATTGAGTTTGAAAAGCTACTGTATAAGGTTGTGAAATAGTTTGTCCTTCCCCAATCGGGAAAGCTTTGTCCTGATATGCATAATTCTCAAAACTAGAATCTAAAAAAAGATGTCTCGGTATTTTGTTTATTGCATCCAAAACCCCTTTATCAACAATTCCTTTTACTTTCAAAATACTTACTAATTGATTGCGAAGGCCTTTATGTTTGTCAGAATCTTTCAAAATTTGGAGTGATTTATTTCGGTAAAATTAAACTTAAATATTTCAAAAATCAAGTAACAATTTCCAAAACTTTAAACTCCAAAATTTAAACAATAAACAAATAAATTATACATTTGTTAAAAATCATTTTTATGTTAAAAGTAGGCGTTTTAGGTGCTGGGCATCTCGGAAAAATACATTTGAGATTATTACAACAATCCGAAAAATATGAATTAGTTGGTTTTTATGACGAAAACCAAGAAAATGGAGAAAAAGTGGCTAAAGAATTTGGTTATAAACAGTTCTCCACAATCGCAACTCTAATCCACGCCGTCGATGTTATTGATATCGTAACGCCCACACTTTCGCATTTCAAATGTGCCAAAGTTTCCATCAAATCTGGCAAACATGTTTTTATAGAAAAACCCATTTCGAATACCGTTGACGAAGCCGAAGAAATTATTGCTTTGGCCCAAGAATACAATGTCAAAGGCCAAGTAGGTCACGTCGAAAGATTTAATCCTGCTTTCAAAGCAACCAAAAATATGATTGAAAATCCGATGTTTATTGAAACCCATCGTTTGGCAGAATTCAATCCTCGTGGTACTGATGTTCCCGTGGTTTTGGATTTGATGATTCACGATATTGACGCGATTTTGAGCGTTGTGAATTCGCCAGTAAAAGACATTCACGCCAGTGGAGTTTCAGTAATTAGTGATACTCCCGATATTGCCAATGCTCGAATTGAGTTCGAAAATGGCTGTGTTGCCAATTTAACTGCCAGCAGAATTTCCCTAAAAAATATGCGCAAATCGCGTTTTTTCCAGAAAGATGCATATATCTCGGTGGATTTCTTGGAGAAAAAATGTGAGGTTGTAAAAATGAAAGACGCACCCGAAATTCCTGGAGATTTTGATATAATTCTACAAAATGCAGAAGGGGTAAAAAAACAAATCTACTTTTCGAATCCAGATGTAGAGCAAAACAACGCCATTCTCGACGAATTGGACTCTTTTGCTGACGCTATCAATAACGACACCACTCCAATTGTAACTTTGGAACAAGCGACAGAAGCTTTGAGAGTGGCTTATCAGATTATTGATTGTTTTAAGAAGTAATCATTTAATAATTAAAACTATTTTTTTAGTAGAATATAAATAATTTGGGCGTTCCCCAAGGGTCGGGCTTTCCGTTTCAATCTTTTGTCCCGAAAAAAATCGAGACAAAAGGATTTCCTCTTCAATCCCTAACGCAAAAAAATCATAAATGAAAATTTTTGCCACAAAAACAAGTAAATAGCACTATGGATTTAGTACGAGTAGAAACTGAATTAAAGAAACGATTGATACATCCTTATAAATGGGGACGAAAACAGTCTGACGATTGGGATGCGAAAACCAGTTTTATTTATTCGACTTATACTTTTGAGAAATTAGTAGAAAAAACAATTTCGTTTGATGAAAATGTACGTGATTATGCCTTGAATAGATGGTTTAATTTTTGGTCGGCCGAAGCGGTTGAAAACTTATTTTCTTTGCACGAAAAAGTTACGCCCAATAAAAATAAATTCGACAAACTAATTGATTTCACTATAAATACAACTTGTTTTGACCATAAAACAACCGTTTTTCCACAGGGTTTTAATCAATCTGTAACTTATGCAAAAAACAATCCAGCGGAATTGATTCAATGGTTGTATTTGAATCAAAGTCAGGAAAGCAGAAAGCATTTAAAAAACAGATTGTTTGTAGTTTTGGTCGAAAAAAACAACGAGCATTGGAAATTAAAAGCCGAAATTAATTTGTTGAAAACAGCAATTGATAGCTATGTCGAAAAATTTAATTCCGATGCTTTAATTCAACTCAATCTCGAAAATAACGCTATTTTATCTGACCTTATTTGGGTTGAAAATTAATATTTTATGAACTACATCGGCTCAAAACAAAAGTTATCTTTCTTTATTCAAACTACAGTAAATTCGGTAGTTGGAGATGATTTGTCTCAAAAAACATTTTGCGATTTATTTGCTGGAACTGGAATTGTGGGTAGAGCTTTTAAACCTAATGTAAAAAAAATCATTAGCAATGATTTAGAATATTACAGCTATGTTTTGAACAAAAATTATATTGGAAACCACGAGTCAATCGATTTTCATTCAACCATTGAAGACCTCAATAAAATCGAGGGAAGTGAAGGTTTTATATTTCACGAATATTCCGAAAACGGAAATCAAAACAGGCTCTATTTCTCTGAATACAACGGAAAAAAAATCGATGCGATTCGGCAAAAAATAGAGCATTGGAAAATTAAAAAAAGCATCAATTCAAAAACCTATTATTTCCTTTTGGCTTCTTTGTTAGAAAGTGCCGATAAAGTGGCGAATACAGCTTCGGTTTATGGTGCTTATTTAAAACACATCAAGAAATCGGCTCAAAAAAATCTGGTTTTAGAACCTGCTCTTTTTACTTTGAACGACAACGAACACGAAGTTTTTAATGAAGATAGCAATCTTTTAATCAAAAAAATTGAAGGCGATATTTTATATTTGGATCCACCGTACAATGCTCGACAATACGGCTCTAATTACCATTTATTAAACACAATAGCAAAATACGATACCTTTATTCCGAAAGGAAAAACAGGGTTGAGAGAGTACCATCGTTCGGATTATTGCAGCAAAACAAATGTTAGAAAATCCTTTGAAGAGTTGGTGAAAAACGCTAATTTCAAGTATACTTTTTTAAGTTATAATAATGAAGGTTTAATGTCCGAGGACGAGATTAGGACTATTATGTCAAAATATGGAAAATACGATTTTGTGACCACCAATTACCAACGTTTTAAAGCTGACAAAACCGAAAATAGAAATCATACCGCAAGCAATACAACTGAATTTTTGCACATTATAGAAAAAAAAATTATAGTATAAATAATATGAAAACAATAGCCGTAATTGGAGCTGGAACAATGGGCAACGGAATTGCACATACTTTTGCGCAAAGTGGTTTTACCGTGAAACTAATAGACGTTTCCGAAAAATCTTTGGATAAAGGAATGGCTACTATTTTTGCCAATTTGGATCGAATGGTTGTCAAAGGAACGATTACTGAGGAAGACAAACTCAAAACCATCAACAATATTATCACTTATAGCGAAATTAAAGACGGAATTGTTGGCGTGGATTTGGTTGTTGAAGCCGCCACCGAAAATGTAGATTTGAAACTCAATATTTTCAAACAATTGAATGAAATTTGTTCGCACAACACGATTTTTGCCACCAATACTTCTTCAATTTCCATCACACAAATTGCTGCTGTTGTGGCTCATCCGGAACGTGTTATCGGGATGCACTTTATGAATCCTGTTCCGATTATGAAATTGGTCGAAATCATTCGCGGTTACAATACTTCAGACGAAGTGACCAAAATGATTATGACTTTATCCGAAAAATTGGGTAAAACTCCCGTTGAAGTCAACGATTATCCGGGTTTTGTTGCCAACCGAATTTTGATGCCAATGATTAACGAAGCCATGGAAACCTTTTACAATAAAGTAGCTGGCGTTTATGAAATTGATACCGTGATGAAACTCGGAATGGGACATCCAATGGGACCTTTGCAATTAGCTGATTTTATTGGGCTTGATGTATGTTTGGCGATTTTGAACGTACTGTATGATGGCTTCAAAAACCCGAAATATGCTCCTTGTCCTTTATTGGTCAATATGGTTCGCGCTGGAAAATTAGGCGTGAAATCTGGCGAAGGTTTTTATGATTATAGTGAAAGTAAGAAAGCGGAGAAAATATCGAAACAGTTTAAGTAATTTTGCGTAAGTAGCAATTTTAAAGATCCCATTTCTGATACTTTTAAGTTTCAATATTAATACAAAAAAGCGAAAACAAAATGGCTAAAATAGTTCCTTTTAAAGCAGTAAGACCTACTCGCGCTAAAGTATGTTTAGTAACGTGTCGTTCCTATAATGAATATGTAAATGCTGAGTTAGCTGCTCAATTAGACTTCAATCCTCTATCTTTTTTACATATTTTAAAACCAGCGTATAACAATCAGGAAACGGTTTCTTTCGAAAAAAGATATAAACAAGTATCTCAAAAATATCAAGATTTTAAGAATGAAAATATCTTGGTTAAAGACAATAAACCAGCCATTTACATTCATAAAATTGAAAACAAAACACAATCTTATACTGGAATTATTGTTGGAACCAGTGTGGAGGATTATCGCAATAATAGTATCAAAAAGCATGAAGGTATTATTGCTTTTAGAGTCCGTTTGCTAAAAGAATATATGAAGTATTCAGAGTTCAACACAGAGCCGGTTTTAATGACTTATCCCGCTAATAAATCTATAGAAAACTGGCTCTATAATTGTACTCAAAAATTAGCTGATTTTGAGTTTTCTACTACAAAAAAAGAAACACATTACTTGTGGAAAATTGATGATGCTTTGGAAATTGATTGGATCCAAAATATATTTAAGAAAATAGAAAACCTCTACATTGCTGATGGTCATCATCGAACGGAAGCGTCTAGATTATTAGCTGATGAAAATGATAATCCGGAAAACACCGCTAAAAACTTTATTTTAAGCTATTTGATTTCAGAAAACAACGTCCAAATATATGAATACAATCGATTAATAAAAGATTTAAATGGTCATTCGAAAGAAAATTTTTTAAAGGAGTTGAATAAAAATTTCATAGTAAAAAATTGGAAACAAAAACCTTTTCAACCTTCTCAAAAATTCCAAATTGGCATGTATTTTGATACTGAGTTTTACTGTTTGGAATTAAAGACTGAAAACTTTCCTTTCCAAAATGCATTAGATTGTTTGGACACACAAATACTCTATAAAAAAGTACTTTTGCCCATACTTTATATCGAAGATGTGCGCAATGATGAGCGCATTGAATACATTTCTGGAAAGCAATCCATCATCGAAATAAAACAACGAATTGATGATGGCGAGTTTCAGGTTGGTTTTTTAATGTTTCCCTCAAACATCCATGAAATTAAAGATTTAGCCGATTCTAACTTGATTATGCCACCAAAAAGCACCTACATAGAACCCAAATTCAGAAACGGATTAGTGATTTATGAACTTTAGATCTTTATAATTAAAATACACAATGTCAATAAAACAAAACTTACGCAACATAAAATCTTCATTATCAGAAAATGTAACCCTTGTTGCCGTTTCTAAAACCAAACCTATTCCTGATTTGATGGAAGCTTACGATGCAGGTCAACGCATTTTTGGCGAAAACAAAGTCCAAGAAATGTCCGAAAAATGGGAAGCGATGCCAAAAGACATCGAGTGGCACATGATTGGCCACGTTCAAACGAATAAAGTGAAATTTATGGCACCATTCGTGAGCTTGATTCACGGTGTGGACAGTTTAAAATTGTTGGAAGAAATCAACAAACAAGCCAAAAAAAACAATAGAGTTATAGATTGTTTATTGCAAATCTATATTGCCGAAGAAGAAAGTAAATTTGGTTTGGATGAAGAGGAACTTAATGAAATTCTGAATTCTACATCACTTCTGGAAATGAAAAACATTCGAATTGTGGGGTTAATGGGGATGGCGACTTTTACAGAAAATCAAACCCAAATCAAGAAAGAATTCACGCATTTGAAATCGATTTTTGATTCATTCACAATTCACAATTCACAATTTACAATTATTTCTATGGGAATGTCCGGCGATTATCAACTCGCAATTGGATGTGGAAGCACGATGGTTCGAATAGGAAGTAGTATCTTTGGAGGACGATAAAAACTTCAATGGCAATGGCAATGATAATGACAATGACAATGACAATAGCAATGGCAATGGCAATGGCAATAGCAATGGCAATTTCAAAAATCAATGACAATAGGAATTGCATTTTCAATAAAAAACAGAATATAAATGGAAGTTAACGAACCTAATTTTGATAAAATTTACAATTTTGAAGATCGTTTGGTTCGATTTGCGGGAGAATGTATTTTCTTTGTTAGAAAATTAGAAAAGTCTTATGAAATCGAATACTATAAAAACCAATTGATAAGATCATCTGGAAGTTCTTCATTAAATTATGGAGAAGCACAAGGCACCATAACTGACAAAGATTTTGTTTTTAAAGCTTCATTAACTGTAAAGGAATTGAAAGAATCCCGAAACTCATTGAAAGTGCTTGATTATATAAAAGCAGGAGATTCAGAAGAAAGAAAATGGCTTTTGACAGAAGTCGAAGAACTTATCGCAATTTCTTCAAAAATGATTAATAATAAAAAATGATTCAATAACAATAGCAATGGCAATGGCAAATTTCAATTTTTAAGAATTGATATTGACCTTGATTTTTACATTGCCATTGAAATTGATTTTTGACATTGACATTGAAAATGTACGCAATACTCGACATAGAAACCACCGGAGGGCAATTCAACGAAGAAGGAATTACGGAAATTGCCATTTATAAATTTGACGGTCACGAAATCGTGGATCAGTTCATTAGTTTGGTCAATCCCGAAATTCCGATTCAGCCATTTGTAGTGAAATTGACAGGCATTAATAATGCAATGTTGCGCTCGGCTCCAAAGTTTTTTGAAGTAGCCAAACGCATTATTGAAATGACCAATGATTGTGTTTTGGTAGCTCACAATGCCGATTTCGATTACCGAATTCTTCGCACTGAATTTCGCCGTTTGGGTTATGATTTTAACGTAAAAACACTTTGCACCGTCGAATTATCCAAAAGATTGTTGCCGGAACAAATTTCACACAGTTTGGGGAAGTTAGTTCGTGCCTTAGGAATTCCAATGGCAGACAGACATCGTGCAAGCGGCGATGCAATGGCAACCGTGAAATTATTCAAAATGCTTTTGGACAAAGATTTGAACAAAGAAATCGTCAAAGAACTCATCAAATTTGAAATCCAAAAAGGAATTTCACCCAAATTACTGGATATTGTAGAAAAATTACCTTCGAAAACGGGAGTTTATTACATTCACAAACAAGATGGTAGCATCATTTTTATTGGCAAAAGCCGTAATATTAAAAAAAGAGTCAATCAGCATTTTACAGGCATTACCAAAAGTGCCAAGAAGATTCAAAATGAAGTTTTTACCGTGACTTTTGAAGAAACAGGAAGCGAATTGATTGCCCTTTTAAAGGAGTCCGAAGAAATCAAAATCCACCGACCAATTTACAACCGAATGTCGCCTAAAACCAACTTTTCGTGGGCAGTTTATGCCGAAAAAGATAGCAATGGTTACCTCCACTTAAAGTTGCAAAAAGCCGATGGTCGCAAAAAAGAAATAAAATCATACACCTCCCAGCAAGAAGGAAAAGACGCTTTGTTTCGCATTAGTGCACATTATCATTTATGCCAAAAATTAACTGGTTTATATGAAACCAAAACCCATTGTTTTCAACATACTATCAACGAATGCGATGGCGCTTGCATTGGAAAAATAACTCCCGATGACTATAATTTACGGGTTCAAACCTTTATCGAAAAAAATTTATTCGACAATAAAACGTTGGCTATTCTCGATAGAGGTCGCACCATTTCTGAGCGGAGCGCTATTTTGGTAGAAAATGGAGTTTACAAAGGTTACGCTTTCTACGATTTGAATTACCAAATCAACAACATCGAGATTTTAAGAAACATCATCACGCCAATGCAAAGCAATCGAGATACTCGAAACAGTATTCAAAGCTATATGCGAAAGTCAAAAACAATCAAAATTATAAATTTTTAATTTATATTTGGCATCATGCGCAACCCAAAATCAAAACTTGACATTCTTAGACAAAGAATCCATATCATCATTTATGGTACAGATACAGTCGCAGGAAGATTATTCGATTTGATCCTTTTGGGACTAATTCTTTTAAGCGTTTTCTTGGTAATGCTCGAAACCGTGAAGGGATTTGATGCAAAATACCACCACGAACTCATTATTCTCGAATGGATTATCACAGGTTTTTTCACCCTTGAATACCTCCTAAGAATTGCCACCACAAATAGTCCACGAAAATACATTTTTAGCTTCTTCGGCATCATCGATTTACTTGCCATTTTACCAATGTATTTATCCTTTTTCTTTGTGGGTTCCAGAGTTTTTTCAATAATTCGTGCCTTGAGATTACTGCGATTATTCAAAATATTAAACCATCCAAAATTTACAGGACAGTCTGTACATTTACTAAAAGCACTACAAGCCAGCCGCGGAAAAATCACAGTTTTTCTTTATTTTGTCCTCATCAGCACCATTCTCATCGGCTCCATCATGTATGTTGTTGAAGGCGAAGAAAACGGATTTACCAGCATTCCAATCAGCATTTATTGGACAATCGTAACCCTGACAACCGTGGGTTATGGCGACATTTCGCCCGGGACGCCTTTGGGACAACTCATCGCCTCGATGGTTATGATTCTCGGTTACGGCATCATCGCCGTTCCCACAGGAATTGTAACTGCCGAATTTACAAGAACAAACACTAAAACTGAACCTGAAAAAAATTTGTGTGAAAATTGTGGTGTCGCAAATCACAATCCAAATGCAAAATTTTGTTATCATTGTGGAAATCCATTACTAGTCAAATAATAAGAAGCTATTTCCAGCTGTACACTGCAACTCCTCGTTGTTCAAGTTGTTTTTCTAAGGCATAAAAGGAGCTTCCTTTGGTCGCTCTTTTACACCAAGAAAAACTAACTTTCACCACTGCGGGGTTTCCGTTTCCATCTGGGCTAAAAAATATGAAGTACTTAATTACCATCGTGGGACCAACAGCCATAGGAAAAACCTCCTTGAGCATCGCTTTAGCAGAACATTTCAACTGCGATATTATTTCCTGCGACAGCCGACAATTTTTCAAGGAAATGCGAATTGGTACAGCCGTTCCCACAACCAAAGAATTGGCAGGAGCGCAACATCATTTCATCCAAAATAAATCCATTTTCGAGAATTATACCGTTGGCGATTTCGAAAAAGAAGCCATTGCCAAACTGGACAAATTATTCCTGACCAACGATTATGTGGTGCTAGTTGGCGGTTCTGGATTATATGTCGATGCAGTTTTGAAAGGATTTGACGATTTTCCCGAAATTGATAATTCAATTCGCGAAAAAGTAACTTCCAACTACGAAAAATCAGGATTGGAATATTTGCAAACCGAATTAGAAAAACGCGACCCCAACTATTTTGAAGTCGTAGCCAAAGAAAATCCACAACGAATGATGCGTGCTTTGGAAGTTTGCATCGGTTCTGGAAAGCCGTATTCTTCGTTTTTAAATCAAAAGAAAAACACTCGCAACTTCACTCCTATTCTCATTGGGTTAGAAGCTGAAAGAAGCGTAATTTACGATAGAATCAACCAGCGAGTAGACATAATGATGAACGAATGTTTATTGGCGGAAGCCGAAAATTTATTTCCTCACAAAGAATTGAATGCTTTGCAAACTGTAGGCTACCGAGAATTGTTCCGCTATTTTGAAGGCGAAATTACATTGGAATTCGCCATTGAAGAAATCAAGAAAAACACGCGAAGATTTGCCAAAAGACAACTCACTTGGTTCAAAAGAAATGGAAACACAAAATGGTTTGATTTTTTGACCGATAGAAAAGAAATAATAAATTATATTGATACAATTTTGGCTATAGCCAATTAATATTAACCCAAGAATCCTTTGGCTGAAGTCAACGGCAACTAAAAAATAAATTTAAAAAATGCCAATTTCTCGAGAATTTACATCCATTTTCAGCCAAGATTGGGAGATTAATTTCACTCAATGTCTTCCCAATGGTTATTTAAAGTACACCGATTTGTGCAACATTTTGCAATTGACCGCAGCATCACATTCTGAAGTGGGTGGTATCAGTTTTTCGGATATGCAGGAATTCAATCAAGCTTGGGTTTTGAGTAGAATGCGAGTAGAAATCACGGAATTACCCAAATGGAAAGACATTGTCACAGTAAAAACCTGGATAAACACACTCGAAAATTCACGCTCGGTTCGTGCTTTGGAATTGTATGTCAACGGAGAGAAAATGATAGGTTGCGAAACTTTCTGGGCAGTTTTCAATACTAAAATCAGGCGACCGGAAGGGTTAGCTTTGCCGTTCGAACATTTTGAACTCTATCCTGAACATAGAGCAACCCTAAAACCTTTCTCCAAAATTAATTTCACTAATGAAACCGAAATGATTTTCGAAAAAGTAGTTGCCCTTTCGGATTTAGATATTGTCAATCACGTGAATAACGTTAAATATTTAGAATGGTGTTTGGATTTTGTGGATGTAGAACTAATTTTAAATCAAAAAATAGCTAGTTTTGAGATGAATTTTTTAAAAGAACTATCTTTAAAAGACACGATCATCATTCACGAAAATTTGACTTCTGAATCATTGATTTTTAGCATTTCTAAAGAAGATAAAACTTGCTTTGCTTTGCAACTGAATTTGAAATAATATTTTTTTAAATGCAAAAGCTTCCAGCCTTTTCAAGGCTGGAAGCTTTATAAATGATTATTTCAAAAAAATTATTTTTTTACCACTAATCTAAATCCTTCTCCGTGAATGTTAAGGATTTCAACATTTGGATCTAGTTTTAAATATTTTCTCAATTTGGCGATATAAACGTCCATACTCCTTGACGTAAAATAGTTATCGTCTCTCCAGATTTTGGTTAATGCTAATTCTCTTGGCATTAAATCATTTTCGTGAAGAATTAACATTTTCAATAATTCGTTCTCTTTTGGAGAAAGTTTCACCGGTTCTTCATCGTTAAAAGTTAAAAATCGCAATTTCGAATTCAGGTGAAATTTGCCCACATTAAATTCAAATTGAACTGGTTCCGCTTTTGTAGTTGAAGATTTTCTTTGAATTATAGCTCTGATTTTCATCAACAAAACCTCTGAATCAAAGGGTTTGTTCAAATAATCGTCGGCTCCAGCTTTATAACCTTTTAACACATCTTCTTTCATAGATTTTGCCGTCAAGAAAATAATTGGCACCTCCTGATTTTTTTCTCTAATCTCTTTTGCCAATGTATATCCATCTTTATAAGGCATCATCACATCCAAAATACACAAATCATACGTATCTTTTTTGAATTTTTCAAAACCTTCCATTCCATTTTTGGCCAAAGTGACGTCAAAATCATTTAGCATCAAATAATCCTTAAGAACAGCCCCAAAATTTAGGTCGTCTTCCACTAAAAGTATTCTTTTATTTACATTTTCCATATCCTAATTTATTAATGGTATTTTAATTATAAAGGTACTTCCTTTCCCTTTTTCACTTTCTACAAAAATTTGACCGTTATGGTCGTCAATAATTTTTTTTACATACGCTAAACCCAATCCGTGACCCTTAACATCGTGTAAATCTCCAGTGTGTTCTCGATAAAATTTTTCGAAAACTCTTTTCTGGGCTATTTTACTCATTCCGACTCCATTATCTTTGACTTTGATAATTACAAAATCTTTTACGTTTTCTGTAAAAACATCAATTTTTGGAATATTGGGTGAATACTTAATAGCATTCTCTAATATATTTACAATTACATTTATAAAATGTACTTCATTGACCAAAACACTTGTTCTCACCGCACTAAAATGCTTGGTTATTGATCCTTGTCTATCTTCTAATATCAAGTTCACGTGCTCAATTGCATCATCTATAACCTCTTGAATATTAGTCGTTTCTTTGCTAATATTTAATTCTTTTTTTTCTAATTTAGATATTCTCAACACATTTTCAACTTGCGCATGCATACGCTTATTTTCGTCTTTAATCATTTGAAGATACTTGAGGACTTTTTCTTTATCTCCAATAATTTTTGGATTTTTTATAGCATCTAAAGCCAAATTTATTGTTGCGATTGGAGTTTTAAACTCGTGAGTCATATTATTAATAAAATCCGATTTTATCTCCGATATATGTCTTTGACGAATCAACTGGTTCAATGCACTCGAATAAGCAATAATAATAATTAGTGTAAAAATGATGGACAATAAAGTTATGCCGATTAAATCTGTGAGCAAAAATTTCTTTTTATGAGGAAATGAAACTAATAACTGGTATTTGTTATTCCCTTCATTATCAGAAAATATCGGGATGGAATAGGTTGTGTTAGCATCATATCTAAACCCATCCGATTTTACTTTCGTTGCTAATCCACTACTAAAAACTCCAAACTCAAATCGGGTGTTTACCCCATATTCCTCCAATTCTTTTTTTAATAATTTCTGAATCGTCTCTTTTGTGACCCTTTCTTGCAAAGGCATTGCCGCTGCAATTTCTTTGTAATTTATTTCATAGGCTACATTATCCAAAATATCCAAATTCCCAGATTTTTCAATCTTAACATCCGGAGTTAAATCACTTTGTACTTTCGTATCATCGAATGTATTATTATTATAAATTTCGGTAACTCGCTTAGAATTAAAGCTTTTGAATTTAACACTATCTAATTTTTTTCCAAAGAACGTTGAAGATAAATCATAATCTTCCGATTTAATACTACTCGAATATACAGTTGTTGTATTGGTCTGATGATTTTTTTGAATATAATAAAATTCTAATAAATCATTTTTTTGCGGAATTTTTCCCGTACTATCCTTATAGTGATTAAATTTTTCGTAATAGGTATATTCTTCTTGTTTTTGAAGCTTATTCGCTACATTTCCAATAACCTGTTTAACATGGTATTTAAATTGCTCGTCATTATTTTTGAAAGAGGTATTAAACCAATACACTTGAACTAAAATTATCCCAATCAAGGATAAACTCATCAACAAAACAAGCACTCTAAAAAATAATTTATTCATCGCTACAAAATTACTATTTTAACAATATAATTAATAATAAATTAACCAAAGATTAACAACAAAGAATCAAATCATTGAATCTTCAAAATTTTAAGAATTTTATCAACTTTAAAATGGGTAATTTCAAGATTGTCATTTTCAATTACAAAATCACTTTTTTCGATGCGTTGATCATCGGTCCATTGTGCGTTAATTCGCTTTAATATTTGCTCACGAGTGGTTTTATCTCGGTGAATCACACGCTGGATTCTTGATTCTATAGGTGCAGTAACCGTTAATATTAAATCGCACATTTTATAACTACCACTTTCAAATAATATTGCTGCTTCGTAAATAATAAACGGATAAATTTTGTGATTTGAAATCCAATCTTCAAAATGTTTCTTTACGGCAGGGTGAATAATAGCGTTAAGTAACTTTAATTTTTCAGGATCGTTAAATACAATTTCGGAGAGTAGTTTGCGATTTAAAACCTCATTTTCAAAAATAGTACTGCCAAATATTTTCTTGATTTCTTCGATAATATCAGGGGATTGCATAATTTTTCTTGCCTCGTCATCAGCAATATATACGGGTATTCCCGCTGCCAAAAAGTGATTGGCAATGGTAGTTTTTCCACTTCCGATACCGCCAGTTAAACCAATTATTTTTGTCATCTTATTTTTTGAAAAATAACTCAGGAAAAGCTTCTTGCGGTTTTTGATTTAGAATAATAATCTTCAAAAAAGATTCTAAAAAACCTGTTCCGTAACCAAAAAATTGTTTCCAAACGGCTTTTATCGATAAAAACCCAATTTTAAAACTTTTATTTTGGTACGTTGCCACCAAAAACAGTACCAAAAAGTAGACAAAATACAATTGAAGTACAAAATCATAATTAAAAACAACTAAAATTACCGCAAATACGAATCCAATTATAAAAATGGACGGAAAGAAGAAAGTAAGCTTGTTGTATTGAGGATACCAACTATTAAGTATTGGTCTTGCTTTGCCAAATTTATTGACCTGAATTGAAAATTTTTGCCAATCAATTCTTCTTTTGTGATAGACAAATGCGTTGGGGAAAAGCCGAGTTTCAAAACCTAAATTCCACAATCGGATAGATAAGTCTGGATCTTCGCCAGGATGAATGTTTCCAAAACCATTCGATGCTTCAAAAGCCTTTCGAGATAAACCCATATTAAAACTTCGAGGTTGAAATTTATCAATCTTCTCAGAACCACCGCGAATTCCGCCAGTGGTAAGAAAGGAAGTCATCGCAAAATTGATGGCTTTTTGAATATCAGAAAAACTATCCAAAGCCTTATCAGGTCCACCATAACAATCTACATAATTCTCATTTAAAGCTTTGTCAACTTCTGTTAAATAATTTTTTGGAATAATACAATCCGAATCTAAAATGATAAAATAATCGCCTTTTGCTTTTTTCATTCCATAATTTCTAGAATCTCCTGGACCAGAATTTTCTTTAAAAATATAGGAGAGAAGTAATTTTCCCGCATATTTTCGAACAACATCATCACAACGTATTGAAGATCCATCTTCAACAATTACAACTTCAAAATCTTCTTTATAATCCAATTGTGATAAACTCTCTAAAAGTTCATCAACTTCATCAGGGCGATTGTAAACGGGTATGATTAAAGAAAACAACATAAGTTATAGTATAGGTGTAATAATTTTGTTCAAAATTTTAACAAAGATAAACTTTATCCATAAAAAAACCATCACAATAAGAGTGATGGTTTTAAATATTTCTACTTTTAAACTGGTGTTATTTTTATTAAACTATGCTGGAAATGCCAACCATTTCGTCAGTATCTGCTGCGTAATCTACTCCTTCAAAATCGAAACCAAAAAGGTTCATGAAATCTTTTCTGTATCCTTCTAAATCTCCTATTTCAGGTAAACTTTCTGTTGTTGCTTGTTTCCATAAAGTAGCCACTTTTTCCTGCACATCTTCTCTCATTTCCCAATCATCAATTCTTATTCTACCTTTTTCATCCGTTGGAATTGGCTTGCCAGTATATAATCTATTTTGATATAATCGTTGAATTTGCTCAATACAACCTTCGTGAATTCCTTCTTCCTTCATTATTTTATACAACAAAGAAATATACAAAGGAATAACCGGAATAGCCGAACTGGCTTGCGTTACCAATGCTTTATTTACCGAAACAAATGCTTTTCCTCCAATAGATTTTAAACTTTCTGTAATGGCAAAAGCAGTCGCTTCGAGATGGTCTTTGGCACGACCTATAGTTCCTTTTCTGTACACGGCTTCGGTTAATGTTGGCCCAATATAAGAATAAGCCACTGTTGTAGCTTCAGGAGCAAGCAAATTTTCTGCTTTTAAAGCATCAATCCACATAGCCCAATCCTCGCCACCCATTACGGCGACAGTATTGGCAATATCATCATCTTGACAAGGTGCAATACTAATATCAGTAACGATACCTGTGTGAAAATCGACGGTTTTGTTGGTGTAAGTTGCTCCTATAGGTTTCAAAACCGAACGATGCAAAACTCCTGTAACGGGATGCAAGCGAACCGGCGAAGCCAAACTATAAATTACCAAATCCACCTGACCTAAATCTGCTTTTATTAAATCTAGCGTTTGTTTTTTTATTTCATCTGAAAAAGCATCTCCGTTGACACTTTTAGAATACAAACCCGCATTATCCGCTTCATTTTCAAAAGCAGCCGAATTGTACCAACCTGGTGAACCTGGTCTTCCTTCTAATGGAGGTTTTTCAAAAAATACACCAATCGTTGCAGCATCAGAACCAAAGGCTGCCGTAATTCTGGAAGACAAACCGAATCCTGTGGAAGCACCAATTACTAAAACTTTTTTGGCGCCGTTTATGGCTCCCTTCGATTTGATATATTCAATTTGATTTTTTACATTTTGCGCGCATCCAACAGGGTGCGAGGTTACGCAAATAAATCCTCTCATTCTTGGTTCTATAATCATATATGTGAAATTATTCGGTTATTCGGTATTTTTAAGTTGACAAATATAGCGCATTTCTTTAGTTCAGCAAGGCTTTTGCGTGGTTTAATGCGGAATCAGAAACGACGGTTCCAGATAACATTTGTGCAATTTCGATAACCCGTTCCTCATTTGACAATAATTTCAATTCTGATTGTGTATCCTCACCAACTGTTGATTTGGAAACTTTGAAATGTGCCGTTCCTTTTGCTGCAATTTGAGGCAAATGAGTGATGGCGAATATTTGCATCGTCTGACTCATTTTTTTCATGATTTCGCCCATTCTGTTGGCAATTTCACCAGACACTCCTGAATCAATTTCATCGAAAATCAGCGTTGGCAATTTTGAATACTGGGCTAAAATTGCTTTAACAGCCAGCATAATTCTCGACATTTCACCACCCGAAGCTACTTTTTTAAGTAAACCAAAATCAGTTCCTTTATTTGCCGAAAATAAAAATTGAAGTTCGTCTTTTCCATTATCGAAATAAGTTGAAGCCAAATTTATATCCATTTTAAAACGAACATTTGGCATCCCCAAAGTCTCTAAAATTGAAATGAGTTTTTGAGATAAAACAGGAACAGCATCGGCTCTTTTCTTGTGAATTGTATTTGATAAAGTATCTAATGTGATTGTTTTTTGCTGAATGGAATGGGTCAATGCCGCAATTTCCGTTTCTAAATTTCCAATTTCGAAAAGGGAATTTTCTAGATTATTTTGAATTTCTAATAATTCGTCAACATTTGAAACTTGGTGTTTCTTTTGCAAATTATAAATCAATTGCAATTTTTGACTGATTAAATCTAATTGTTCAGGATCATTGATGAGTTTCCCCGAACAACGACTCAATTCCTCTGAAATATCATCAAATTCGATAGTTAAACTTGTGATTCTTTCCAATAACAAATGATATTCTGGAGAAAAAGAAGCAATTTTTTGCAAAGAAATTTTGATTTCTTTCAAATTATGCATCACTCCTATTTGCTCTTCATTGGCAATAGCCAAAGATTTATCGATAGATTCTTTAATTATTTCGACATTATTCAATTTTTCAAAATCAGTTTCAAGGGTTTCTTGCTCCCCAGATTTTAAATTTGATGCTAGTAATTCGTTCAACAAAAAGGTATTATATTCCTGTTCTTTGTATGATTCGGCTTGTTTTTTAAGAAGCAAATTCAACTTAGATTTATCCGATTTATAGCTTTTTAAAACCGATTGGTAATCCAGAATAATTTCTTGATTATCAGCAATAGCGTCTATAATTTCGAATTGAACTTTCTCTTCCGATAATTCTTGAGTTTGATTCTGAGAGTGAATGTCTATCAAAAACAAACTTAATTCCTGTAATTCCTGCAGATTTACTGGACTGTCATTGATAAAAGCTCTCGATTTTCCAGAAGGTAAAATTTCGCGGCGAATGATGGTCTCGGCTTCGTAATCCAAATCATTGGCTTCAAAAAAAGGCAATAAATTGTATTTTGATATTTCAAAATGAGCTTCGATGACGCATTTTTCCTCTTTGTTTTTTAGCGAAGTCAAATCGGCTCTTTTTCCTAAAACTAACCCTAAAGCCCCTAAAATTATAGATTTTCCCGCACCAGTTTCTCCCGTAATAATCGAAAAACCTTTAGAAAAATCGATGGACAATTTTTCGATTAAAGCATAGTTTTTTATCGACAGAGAAGTTATCATTTAATATAATTTTTGAAATAAGGAAAACCGAAAAAGTTAGGATTAAGGAAATTATTAGTATTTAATCTGCGTCCATTTACTAGAGTTTAATGGCGATGTTCTATTCAAACCTTCCACTAAATCTGTGATGGAAATACTTGGACCACCCGAAAAAATGGAAACTATTTCATCCGATTTGGCGTCAAAAAATACTCGAGTTAAAAACGCATTTGGTTTTACCGCATTCAATTTACCTAAAGTAAGCAAAGAAGCTTTTATTTTTTCTTTTGCCGCTTTCAAATCCTGATTCATAATGTCTAAACCAGAATGATAAGTAAAAGAGGCTTGACGAATCTCATTATAGGCTGGTGCCAATAAATCGTTTGCCAAATAATATCTGCTTTGGTTCCCATCCGTTTGACTCCAACCTTTGTAACCGCTTTGTTGCGCCACATTAGCAATATTTTGTGCAATTTCAAAATAAGAATTTCCACCCAACGGCATAAAAGTATCAGAATCCATTCCTAAAATGATGTAACTGTAAAAAGAAACCACCGAAACCAAATTGGATTCAAATTCAGCTGGATTAAAAATTAAACTTTCAAACTCAGTATATTTAAAACTGAAATCTTTATCATTAAAATTTAATACTGGGGACGCATAAGTAGAATTATAAATAAGTCTTGAAGATTGAACCTGAATTGTAGCCGTAAATTGATCTGAACTATTGGCCGAAACCGTGATGTACATTGAACAATTAATTTTTTCATTTTGCTTATAAGTGAGCGTTGTCCAATGGGTTTGATTTACAAACTCGCTTAAGGACGTTTCCAAAGTCTTGAAAACTTGCTGATTAGCATTGTCAAGTTTTTGTGCATTTACGGTCACGGTACAATTTAACTCTTGAGAATGAGCAAACCCAAATGAGATCAACAAGAAAAAAATAAGTATTCTAGTCATAAAAATGTGCTATTACTTTGTTTAAAATATCATCGGCCACGGCTTCTTTCGATTTCAATTCTAGGGGTTCTACCTTAAAATTTTTATCAATAAAAGTAATTTTATTAGTTGGTTTTCCAAAACCGGCTCCTTCATCTTGTAAAGAATTAAGAACAATCAAATCTAGGTTTTTTTTCTGAATTTTCGACTTGGCATTTTCGATTTCATTTTCAGTTTCTAAAGCAAAACCAATTAAAAACTGATTTTTCTTAATTTCGCCCAATGAAGCCAGAATATCTTTCGTTTTTTCGAGTTCGATAGTAAAATTAGTAGCTTCTTTTTTAATTTTTTGAAGCGAAATATTCTTTGGTTTATAATCTGCTACTGCTGCTGCTGCAATTGCCACGTCAACATCATCAAAATACTGATGACACGCTTCAAACATTTCCTGAGCTGAAACTACAGGAACTACTTTTACCAAACTATTCTCGATTTTCAAATGAGTAGGTCCAGCAATTAAAATTACCGAAGCTCCCAAATTTGCAGCACTTTGTGCAATATCATAACCCATTTTCCCTGAAGAATGATTTCCTATAAAACGCACAGGGTCTATTGCTTCGTATGTGGGACCAGCAGTAATTAGTATTTTTTTACCTTTAAGAGGCAGTTTACTTTCTAAATCGGATTCGATAAATGCCAGAATGTGTTCGGGTTCAGACATTCTACCTTCGCCAGATAAGCCGCTGGCCAATTCGCCTGTTTCAGCAGGAATCATGGTGTTTCCAAACAATTTTAATTTGTGAAAACTCTCCAAAGTAGAGGGATGAATATACATATCCAAATCCATTGCGGGAGCAAAATAAACGGGACATTTTGCCGACAAATAAGTAGCAATTAAAAGATTATCGCACGCTCCATTTGCCATTTTTGACAATGTATTGGCCGTTGCTGGAGCAATAATCATCAAGTCGGCCCAAAGACCAAAATCTACATGGCTATTCCATTGTTCATCCTCTTCGTCTTGGTTGTAGAAACTAGAATAAACAGGATTTTTGGATAAGGTGGACAACGTAAGTGGCGTTATAAAATCCTTAGAAGCAGGTGTCATTATCACTTGGACATGTGCACCTGCTTTTATGAAAAGTCGAACTAATGTAGCTGTTTTATAAG
>JAAFGY010000019.1 GCA_010365135.1 Flavobacterium sp. | reverse complement strand
GTTTCTTCGTCTGTAATGAATCCGTAACCTTTTGATTCATTGAAAAATTTAACTGTACCTGTACGCATTGTAATAGTAATAATAATTTATAATGTGGCAAATGTAATATTTAATACAATACGAAAGTTAATATTTTGTAGATTTTATTAAAATAATTGATATTCAACGATTTCTAACAATTTTTATCGACGAACTACACTAAATCTAATTTTATATGCAATTCCTTTAATTGCAGTTCATCGATGATAGACGGTGCATCAATCATTACATCTCTTCCAGAATTATTCTTTGGAAAAGCGATAAAATCACGTATCGTTTCTTGTCCGCCAAGAATAGAAACTAGTCGGTCAAGTCCAAAAGCTAAACCTCCGTGTGGTGGCGCTCCATATTGAAAAGCGTTCATTAAGAAACCAAATTGATCTTCGGCTTGTTCAGGCGTAAATCCTAAATATTTAAACATTAATTGTTGTGTAGTTTTGTCGTGAATTCGAATGGAACCACCGCCAATTTCATTTCCGTTCAAAACCATATCATAAGCATTGGCACGAACCGCTTTCGGATTGGTTTCTAATAAGTGCATATCTTCTGGTTTTGGAGAAGTAAATGGATGATGCATGGCGTGATAACGACCTGTTTCTTCCTCAAATTCTAATAATGGAAAATCGACTACCCAAAGCGGAGCAAATTCAGTTGGTTTTCTTAATCCCAAACGATTGGCTAGTTCCATTCGTAAAGCAGAAAGTTGTGTTCTAGTTTTATCGGCTGGACCGGAAAGTACAAAAATCATATCCCCGGCTTTGGCTCCAGTTATTTTTGCCCAATTTCCTAAATCGTCTTGATCGTAGAATTTATCCACCGATGATTTGAAAGTGCCATCTTCATTGCATTTTACATAAACCATTCCGCTGGCGCCAATTTGTGGACGTTTGATCCAATCAATTAATCCATCGATTTCTTTGCGAGTATAGTTTCCTGTTCCAGCTGCTGCAATTCCCACAACCAATTCAGCCGAATTGAATACCGAAAATTCTTTGTGTTGTGCAAATTCGTTTAACTCGCCAAATTCCATTCCGAAACGAATGTCTGGTTTGTCATTTCCGTAGGTTTTCATCGCGTAATCGTACGTAATTCTTGGGAATTTCTCTACTTCAATTCCTTTGATTTCTTTTAGTAAATGACGTGTCAATCCTTCGAAAACATTCAAAATATCTTCTTGTTCTACAAATGCCATTTCGCAATCAATTTGGGTAAATTCCGGTTGACGGTCGGCACGCAAATCTTCGTCGCGGAAACATTTTACGATTTGGAAATATTTATCCATTCCGCCCACCATCAACAATTGTTTGAAGGTTTGTGGCGATTGTGGCAAAGCGTAAAATTGTCCTTCGTTCATTCGAGAGGGAACGACAAAATCTCTTGCGCCTTCTGGAGTTGACTTGATCAAATAAGGCGTTTCTACTTCGCAAAAATCTAAATCCGAAAGGTATTTTCGCACTTCCATCGCTACTTTGTGACGAAAAAGCAAATTATTTTTTACGGGATTTCGACGGATATCTAGGTAACGGTATTTCATCCGAATATCTTCGCCACCATCAGTTTCGTCTTCGATTGTGAAAGGTGGAGTTAGAGACGAATTAAGAATTTTTAATTCTGTAACTAAAATTTCAATATCTCCAGTTGACATATTGGCATTTTTGGCTTCCCGTTCGATAACGGTTCCTTTGGCTTGAATTACAAATTCGCGACCCAAAGTTTTTGCTAGTTCAAAAAGTTCTTTTTGTGAACGACTTTCGTCGAAAATTAATTGGGTAACACCGTAACGGTCGCGCAAATCGACCCAATTCATAAATCCTTTATCACGTGATTTTTGAACCCAACCCGCAAGTGTAACTTCGGTATTGATGTGTGAGGCGTTCAGTTCGCCACAGTTATGACTTCTATACATAATCTAAATTTTAGACTGCAAAAGTAAAAACAAAAAACAACTTAATCTCTAAAACTGTCAACTTCATTTGTAAATTATTACCGTAAATTATTGTTAATCTTAATTACCGTCCAATAATCAGGTTGCAAAGGTTCAACAAAAATGAAAAATCAGTAATTCTTGCGAAAATGCGGTGGAATGGAACCCAGCAGGACCTATGGATTTGATCCTGCGAAAGTCTCGGATTCGCTTTGGAATTAGTTGTAAGACAAATATTGGCAAAAAAGTGGGATTGATTTTTTTTTAATTAAAACCGTCAAATTCTTTCTTAAATATTTTTTTTGTAAACATTAATTTTTTAAATTTACTACATAGAAAGACGCTCTTTTTGACAGAAATTTGAGAAATGATTTAGAAAATAAACAGCTCATTCTGTGTATTAAATCAATACTAAAGTGTCTATAAAAAAATCGGCTGTCGCAAGTTTTTGCAACAGCCGATTTTGATTTTTAGAATTGCGGAGATTTGTTGAATTCAAAAATTATTATGGTTTTAATAATAAAGTTTGAAACATCTAGCTTTCGATTGCTCTTGCAGCCCGAGCTTCTCTTCTATCGCGCAACCAGTATTTGGTTCTTTTCACTAAATAAAACATTACTGGAACCATAACCAAGGTTAAAACCGTGGCATACGTCAATCCGAAGATAATGGTCCAAGCCAAAGGTCCCCAGAAAACAACGTTGTCTCCACCCATAAAAAAGTGCGGATTAAAATCAGTAATCAAGGTAAAGAAGTCAAAGTTCAATCCAATTGCCAACGGAATCAATCCCAAAACTGCTGTTAAAGCGGTCAATAAAACCGGACGCAAACGCGATTTTCCTGATTCGATGATTACTTCTTTTATTTCTTCGAGTGATAAATCGTCATGCGATTCCACTCCTTTGTCGTACACTTTTTTGTCCATTAGCAGGACAAAGAAATCCATCAATACGATTCCGTTTTTCACCACAATTCCCGCTAGGGAGATGATTCCCATCATGGTCATTAGGATTACGAAATCCATATTGGCTATTACATAACCATAGAAAACACCGCTGAAACTCAAGATAACCGTGAATAAAATCACCATCGTTTTCGAAATAGAATTAAATTGCAATACAATAATTAGCGTGATTCCTGCCAATGCTAAAAAGAGCGCGTACATCAAGAAACTTTGATTTTTGCCTTGTTCTTCTTGCACTCCAGAAAAGGAATAGGAAACGGCTTTTGGCAACTCATAATTTTTTAATTCGGTTTGGATTTGTTTGGTAATTGCATCTCCATTAAATCCAGTTAAAACATTGGAATAAATAGTCATTATTCTCTTATTATTCTTTCTTTTTATCTGGTTATAAGTCATCGTTTTTTCGGTTTGTGAAATAGCCGAAATTGGAATTTGCTGAATTTGACCGTTATTCTGGTTTCTAAACGTCAACGATTGATTGAAAAGAATATTTTCATTTTTACGTTGATCGTCTTGCATACGCATCACAATATTGTAATCGTCATCGCCTTCTTTATAAGTCGAAATTTCTTGACCGTAAACTGAACGACGCAGTGCAAAACCCAATTGGCCAGTAGAAACGCCCATAGTTCCAGCATTTACACGATCTACTTTTACCTCAAGTTCTGGACTATTTCTGTTGATGTCAATGCTCAATTTTTCGATTCCAGGAATGTTTTTCGAGTTGATAAAAGTTATCATTTTATCCGCTTCTTTGAGCATCAAATCATAATCTTCTCCTTTTACCTCAATACTAATAGGATAACCAGCTGGCGGACCATTGGCATCTTTTTCGACTGTAATTGTAGCTCCGGCAATGGCTTTTACTTTGGAACGAATTTCTTCTAATATGACTTCAGTTTTAACCTCTTCACGGAATTTAAATTCAGAAAAACTCACCGTTACTTTTCCTTTGAATGGCGTTTCCGAAGCGGAACCTGCATCTACATTTGGATTTCCAGCGCCAATTCCCACTTGAGAAACAATTGATTCGGCAAGGAAATTTTTATCCGTTTTTGGGTCAACATATTTTTGTAAAATTCCAATGATTTGATTTTCTACAAACAAAGTAGCTTTATTGGTTTTTTCGATCGTCGTTCCTTGCGGATATTCGATGTAGGCAATGACTTGATTTGGAATATTATCTGGAAAAAACAATACTTTTCTTGGGAAAATACCTAGCAAAACAAAGGAGAAAAACAACAATCCAATAATTGATACTAAGGCAATCCAAGAATTCTTTTGAGTTAGAATTTTGGCTAAAAACACTTTGTATTTTTCTTCCATTCTTGGAAAAAAGCTGTGTTGAAAATCTTGAGTCCATTTGTACAATTTAAGAAAATAGAGCCACATTAATCCTGTGGAAATCAACAATAAATGTCCAATTCCTCTCAGCACTTTACTGTCATAAGCATATTTGGAGCCAATAAAAGCCAAGAAGATTCCGAAGGCCAAAAATAGAATGGTATAGAATTTCAAACTCTTTTTAGAAATATTTTTGTCTTCAATATCCATCGAACCTCCCGTCATTGCTGCATTGACAACCATTGCTACAAATAATGAAGCCGTAAGTGTTACGGTCAAAGTCATTGGAAAATATTTCATAAATTTTCCCATTGTTCCCGGCCATAATGCAAAAGGCAGAAACGCCATCAAGGTGGTTGCTGTCGATGAAATTACAGGCCAAGCGATTTCGCCAATACCAATTTTTGAAGCTTCTAATCTTGGTAATCCTTTTTTCATATTGGCAAAAACGTTGTCGACGACCACAATTCCATCATCGACCAGCATTCCTAATCCCATTACTAATCCAAAAAGAACCATCGTGTTAAGCGTTAAACCCAATGCCGAAAGTATTGCAAACGCAATCATCATTGATAACGGAATTGCTGCTCCCACAAAAAGAGAATTTCGCAATCCCATCGTAAACATCAACACAATCATAACCAGAATAATCCCGAAAATAATGTGATTTGACAATTCATCCACCTGATGTTCGACACGTGAAGATTGGTCGTTCGTTAATTCGATTTTTAGGTTTTTTGGCAAATAGGAAGTTTGTGCTTTTTCTATTCTTTCTTTGATCTGATCAATGGCGGAAATCATATTTTGCCCTGCTCGTTTCTTCACGCTGAGCATTACTACTTCAGTGCCTTTTTCACGAGCATAAGTTGTTTTTTCTTTCTCTTTGAAACTTACTTTGGCAATATCTTTTAGATAAACTGTTCCGCCGTAAGATTTTACAATGATGTTTTCTAGTTCTTTCGGATCTTTGATTTCACCCACAATTCTAATGTTATTTCGTGAACCTTGAGAAACTAAATTCCCACCAGAAAGCGTCATATTTTCATATTTTACCGCATTCTGAATCTCGTCGAAAGTCACTTGCGCAGCTGTCATTTTGAAAATATCAACGGCAATTTCCACTTCTTTATCATCAACGCCCAGAATATCCACTTTTTTTACTTCGGATATTTCTTCGATGTCGTCTTGCAATAATTCTCCGTACTTTTTAAGCTGTTGCGTGGTGTAATTTCCTTGCAGATTGATGTTTAGAATAGGCACTTCTTCTGAAATGTTTAATTCAAAAACATTGGGTTCTACTTTGCTACCGTTGTCTAGATTTGGCCAATCGGTATTCGCTTTGGCATTGTCAACTTTGTCTTTTATTTTTACTTTGGCGGCATCAATCGAAACGTCATCATCAAATTCGGCGATAATCATTCCATAATCTTGAAACGAACTCGAAGTCACTTTGTTGACCCCACTAATGTTTTTGATTTCTTTTTCTAATGGTTTGATCACTAGTTTCTCTACATCTTCGGCTGAATTTCCAGGGAAAACGGACGAAATATATACTTTGTTTTCGATGATTTCTGGAAAATCTTCTCGTGGCATTGTGATGTATGCGTAAACTCCTGTAATGACAATTAAAGCCGTCAAGATGTAAACCGTTACACGATTGTCCACCGCCCAATTGGAAATGGCGAATTTTTTATGTTCCATATTTTTGGTTTTTTAATGTATTTTAAAATGGTTTAAAGTTGTTTAAGATGGTTTAAAATCGTCTAGCCGTTTAACTGGAATGCCATTAAACAACTTTAAACTCCTAAACCTTTAAACTCTTTGTTAGAAGTTAAGTTTCATTCCTTCAGAAATAGCATTTGCTCCTTCGGTAACAATTATATCATCGGCTGATAATCCGTTTAATATTTCGGTAACATTATCAGAGGATTGTCCAGGTTTTACGATCACTTTTTTGGCAGTGCCTGTTTTTCCATTCGAATTGGTTACGATGTAAACATATTTGTTTTTTTCGCCATCTTCTTGAATCACGTTGGTTGGGACCACCACTGCATTTTTACTTATATAATCACTGATTTTAAGATTGGTCACTTGGTTAGGGCGCAACAAATTTTCTGGATTTGGAACTCCAACTTCAATACCAAAACTTCTATTACTTGGGTTCACGAAATTCCCTATTTGACGTACTTTACCTTTATAAGTTTTTCCTAATGACGTCAATAAAACATCCACCGTCGTACCTACTTTTAGTTTGCCAATGTAGGTTTCCGGAACCGATGTCGAAACATACATATTTGATAAATTCACGATTCTCATTAATCCTTGAGCGCTTGGTGCCACAACTTGACCTTTTTCAACATAAACTTCGTCGATCGTTCCTGTAAATGGCGCTCTAATAACTGTTTTTGATAATTGGGCTTTGATTTGAGCAACGCCTCTTTGAGCAGAAACCATTTGTGTTTGAGCTTGCAAATACTGAATTTCAGAACCAATTTTTTGATTCCAAAGATTTTTTTGACGTTCGAAAGTCGTTTTTGCCAAAGCATATTGGTTTTCTAAGCTCGCTACTTGTTGGCTTAAACCCGCATCGTCAATTCTTCCTAGGACTTGCCCTTTAGAAACTCTTTGCCCTGCTTTTACATTCAATGCAACTAATGTTCCTTGATACTCAGGTTGGACCAAAATATTTTCCTTAGTATTTACACTTCCTTGAACTTCAAGATAATGACTGAAAACAGTGTCTTTTACAGTTAGAACAGAAACTAAAGCTTCTTCTTTTTTGACATCTAATTTTGCTAAAGCTTCGTCTATTTTTGTCAAATCAGCTTGAATTAAAGCTTTTTTGGCTTGAAGTGCTGTAACATTTTTTGAGGATATCAAAGAATCAATGTTGGCGTTGTCTTCTTTCTTTCCGCAAGAAAAAAGCAGTATCGAAAGGGTTGTGATGAGGAATATTTTTTTCATTTGTGTTTTCTTTTTTGGATGATTATTATTTATTGATTATTTTTTCTAAAGCTGCTTTTTTATTAATAACCTCTACCATTGATTTTAAATAATTTTGCTGTCCTGTGTACAATTGTCTTTGCGCATCATTATAATCGAAACTAGAAGATAAACCTTCGGTAAATTTTATTTGTTGTTTTCGCTCGATTCTTTCCACCAGATTCAAATTCGATTTCGCTGTAGCATATTCTTCGACACTAAATTCATAATCACTTTTGGCAGCAGAATATTGCAATTTTATTTTTTGTTCCGTTTCAGATAGTTGTGTTGTGGCTTGATCCAAAGCAATTTTCGCTTGTTGAGTTCGGGAACTTCTGGCCAAACTGCTAAAAATAGGAATGTTTAAATTCACGCCAATATTTGAATAATTGAACCAATTTTGATTCTTGGTAAAAAACTGAAATTCATCTTTATAAGCCGTGTAACCAAAATTTGCATTTGCGGATAAGGAAGGCAAAGCTTTACTCTTTTGAAGTTTTAATTCCAATTGTCTTTGCTCTTGAAAATTCAAAGCCATTTGATAATTCACATTATTTGTAATGACAAAATCAGTTTTAGCAAGAGTCAAATCTAGATTAGAAGCCGTCAAATTATCTAATTTGTCAGTCAAGGTTAAATCATCTTCTATAGTAATTCCTAAAGTGATTTTTAACATTTTATAAGCCACTTCTACCAATCTTTTGTTGTAGTTTAAAGTGCTGTTTATCGAGGTTAACGTTATTTGCAATTGTTCAACGCTTTCTTCCTCTATCAAGCCATTTTTAAAAGTAGCGTTAGTGTCGGACAACGTTTTTTCTAAAGTGGCCTTATTTTTTTCGAGAATAGCAATACTTTCTTCGGCCAATAAAACATTTCCGTAGGAATTGATTACCGCTTCTTTGATTTCGACATCTGTTTTTTGTTTGGCATTTTGGTAATATTTCAAATAGGTTTTAGACGCCTGTAACGCCACAATGTAGGAGCCGTCAAAAATCAATTGGCTAAGCGTAGAGTGAGCAACCATATTGTATTTGGTTCCAAAAGCGACTTCGGCATACGTTCCTGGCGCACCACCAAAAAATTCCGCAGGAACAACCGATTTTTGCAAAACAAAATTATTGGTAAAATCTACTCCTGCATTAATTTGGGGCAAACCCGCAGCAGTAGTTTCCCATTTCTTTTCTTTTGAAACTTCGATGTCTCGTCCAGCATTGATTGCCGAATAATTATTGGTCAATGCGTGATTAATCGCTTGTTCCAAACTAAAACTGAAGCTTTTTTTGGTGTCTTGTGCATTTGCCGAAACAGCAAATACGAATAAAGGGATTAAAAATAGTTTCTTCATTATAGATGGTAGTTTTTTAATTGTTTTTCTAATTCGATCATTCCGGCGGGTGTTGCCATGGCTCTGGTGTGGTATTCTAATGCTTGCAATTCGAGCTCGTTTGCCTCTTTTTCGGAACTAATGTTTCCATTAATGCTAAAAATTAGCGTGTAGTAAAAATCGACATAAGTATTAATTATGATGTCTTTTCGATACAAACCCTGTTGAATTCCTTGTTCGATGTTTTGTTTAAAGATCGTGTTACATTCATTTATTTCTCTCGATATCACTTTTTCGTAAATTTCGGGATAATGTTTTTTTAATTGATAAACCGGAGAAGCTTCTCCCATTTTAAACATTTCCTTAAACATCCTCCGGATTTCAAAATTTTCTTCGATGGCATTGTGATTTTTGTCCACGATGGAATCGATGCTTTGATGAATTGCTTTGTGAACCATTGATGTAGATTCTTCAATTAGGATTTCCTTGTTGCAGAAATACTTGTAAATTGTCTTTTTAGAAATGCACATTTCTCCAGCAATATCATCCATGGTGACGCTCTTAAATCCTAATTTTAGGAACAAATCAGAGGCTTTTGCTATAATTTTATCTTTCATTGTAAATTTAAAAAATTAATTTTAGACGGCAAATATTTAAAAGGAAGCTTTAAAAACCAAAAGAGCCTCCAAAGTTTTACATAAATTTAATTAGTTAAAACTGGTATGCGTGTTAAACTCCAAATTAGCGGTCAAATTCATATCTTGACCTAATACAACACCATTATTTTGGTTAAAGGCATTGTAAGATAAGCCAAAATCTTTTCGATTGATATTTCCCAGAATTTCAAATTGCGCTTTCGAATTGCCATCGTGAGTTTCTAAACCAGTTAGAATTACATCCAGTTCAACCACTTTGGTAATGTTGTTTATGGTAAGATTTCCTTTCAAAAAATTGATGTTTGAGTTTACTTTTTGAAATGAGGTCGATTTAAAACTAATCGTTGGATTTTGTATTGTATCTATAAAATCATTCAATTTTAAGCTAGTGTCAAAGTGTTCTAACTTTCCTCCTTTAGCATTAATGTCAAACAAAAATTCAACATTGGCATCTTGAAGTTCATCATCGACTACAGATATTGAACCATTAAATGTATTGGATTTACTTACTAAATAGGCAATAATTGAATGTCTGGTTTTTATTAAAACATCGGATTGGTCAGAATCGATTGTCCATTTTGTTGCTGTCATTTTGATTTTGGTATTTATTTTTAAAGCGCAAATCTACAAAGGAAACTTTGAATACCAAAATAGTTTCCATAGTATTTTTAAAAAAAGATTAAAAAGATTATGATTTTAGAAGTTTAGGGTTCCTCAATAAAAAATTCTATTTTTGTGATTGAAATTAATTTATTGGGCTAAAATCATAACTTTCCTAAACTTATACACCAACGCAATGCTTCCCATCCACGAATATCAAGAGCACTTTTTACACTATTTAGAAAGTCAAAAAACAGTACAAGAACCTAAAAATCTTTACGAGCCCATACAGTATATTTTGCAATTGGGTGGCAAGAGAATGCGTCCAGTTTTGACTTTGATGACTACCGAAATTTTTGATGCTGACTACAAGAAAGCCTTGCCAGCGGCTTTGGCCATTGAGGTTTTTCATAACTTTTCGCTCATTCACGATGATATTATGGATGATGCGCCTTTGCGCAGAGGAAAAAAGACAGTTCACGAAAAATGGAACATCAATACTGGCATTCTTTCTGGCGATGCGATGTTGATTCTGGCGTATCAATATTTCGAAAATTACCAACCCAAAACCTTCCGAAAATTGGCCAAATTGTTCAGCAAAACGGCTCTAGAAGTTTGTAAAGGACAACAATATGATGTCGATTTCGAAACTCGCAATGATGTCACGATTCCAGAATATCTCAAAATGATTGAATACAAAACAGCGGTTCTTGTTGCTGCTGCAATGAAAATGGGTGCAATTATTGCTCGAACCTCCAAGGAAAATTCTAAATTAATTTATAATTTTGGCATCAATTTAGGTTTGGCTTTCCAATTGCAGGATGATTATTTAGATGCTTTTGGTGATCCAATAACCTTCGGAAAACAAGTGGGCGGTGATATTATCGAGAACAAAAAAACCTATTTATATCTCAAAGCTTTAGAATTTTCAAATCCAGAAGAAAAAGAATTATTAACGCAATTATTTTCGGTTGAATTAGACGATAATGACAATAAAATTAAAGTGATTAAGGAGATTTTTAATTCTACTGGCGCTTCTCAAGCTACACAACAATCCATTCAGGATTTTACTTTAAAAGCTTTTAAAACCTTAAAAAAACTGAATATTTCCAAAGATAAAAAAGCAATCCTGAAAGCTTTTGGAGAAAATTTGATGAGTAGAAAGGTTTAAAAAATCACAATTTCAATAGCAAAATTCAATTTCAATATTGAAAACTGATATTTTTGCCATTGCCATTGTCATTGCCATTGCCATTGTCATTAAAATTATTATTGCCATTGAAATTAAAACTATGTACATCACACCAAAAAATACTGATTTATTACTTGAAGAAGCCGAAAAAGAGGCTTTATATTTGAAATTAATTGAGCAAATTAATAAAGATTTTAATTTGGCCAATGAAGGAATTGATTTTCCAAAAAGCATTTCGCCCAAGGAATTAAAAATCCAATTGCACGAAAAAATATTTCGACTGATTCAATATAAATTTGCCGAATATCTGAATCTGCTTTACATCATTGACGTTTCGGAAGACCAAATAAAAAAACTCGGCGGCTCGGATTTAGTGACTTTAGCCGAAAATGTGGCCTTTTTGATTTTGAAAAGAGAATGGCAAAAAGTGTGGTTCAGGAATAAATATTAAAAATAAGCTCTAATAAAAGGCACAAAAGGGTCGGTATCGTAACGATCATTTTGCAAGACGTTAAAACCAATACCAATGGTTACATTTCCAGTGCGATAACCAGCACCGAGAATTAAACTTGTATCCCAATAATCCTCAGAATAATTTGAAGAGTTTTCTTCTTGATAATTGACTCGAGATTCATTTAATCCAACTGAAAGTTGAATTTGAGGAATTGGATTTACCAAAACAAGCGTGCTTATACCATATACTAAAGAAGAATAATAATTATTTGAAGCGACATAGTTTAAGTTTAGTCCAGCCCCAACGGCAACGACCGGATTTAAATTATAAATGGCACTTGGTGCCAAAAAAACATCGGTATAACCAGAAGAAAAACTCAATCCTATTCCACCGCCAAATTGTACGTGTTGCCAAAAATTACTAGGAGAATTTGCAGGGTAGGTTTTCCCTTGTGCAAATACACCAACCGAAAACACTAAGGTTAAGACTGCTAAAATTAATTTAAAATTTATTCGTAAGTCACTCTTTTTCATAACTATTTAGGATTTTAACAATATATAGTATAAATGTATTTAAAAAGATTTAGATACTTATTGTATTATTGTACTTTTGCCAAACTATATTAACAATAAAGCAGATTTTATAAAATTATGGATAGGTTTTCATTTTTAAACGCGGCTCACACCGAATTTTTCGCACAACTATACGATCAATATTTAGAAAATCCAGATAGCGTAGAACCAAGTTGGAGAGGATTTTTTCAAGGTTTCGACTTTGGAATGGCAACTTATGGAGAAAAATCAGTAGCTCAATCAGAACAGAAAACTTCAGGAAATCTTGAGGGGAATGCGGCATCAGAAAAACTTCAAAAAGAGTTTAACGTGATCAAATTGATTGATGCGTATAGAAATCGTGGACATTTGTTTACCAGAACGAATCCGGTTCACAAACGAAGAACGTATTCTCCAACATTGGATCTTGAAAATTTTGGGCTTTCTAAAGCAGATTTGCCCTTAGTTTTTAACGCCGCAAGAATCATCAAAATTGAACCTTGCAGTTTGGCCGAAATCTTAGGTCATTTGGATAAAATTTATTGTCAATCTATTGGAGTTGAATATATGTACATCCGAAATCCTAATGATATTCAATGGATTCAGAATAAAATTGGACATAACGACAATCAACCTGATTTTTCAATCGATGAAAAAAAAGAAATTCTTGGAAAATTAAACAAAGCAGTTGCTTTTGAGAATTTCTTGCATACAAAATACGTGGGACAAAAACGATTTTCGCTCGAAGGCGGAGAATCTATTATTCCAGCAATTGATTTTTTGATCGAAAAAGCAGCAGAAAAAGGCGTTGAACATTTTGTGATGGGAATGGCGCATCGGGGTCGTTTGAATGTTTTGGCCAATATTTTCGGTAAATCAACCCAAGATATTTTTGGCGAATTTGACGGTAAAGATTATAATGATCAAGAATATTTTGACGGGGATGTAAAATACCATTTAGGACTTACTGCCCAAAAAACAACAAGCACCGGAAAAACCATTAATATCAATTTGGCGCCAAATCCTTCGCACCTCGAAACCGTAGGAGCAGTTATTGCAGGAATAACAAGAGCCAAACAAGACAAATATTTCCCTGAAGATTTTTCGAAAGTTTTGCCCATTGCCGTCCACGGTGATGCAGCAATCGCAGGGCAGGGAATTTTATATGAAATCGTTCAAATGGCGCAATTGGATGGCTACAAAACAGGAGGTACAATCCATATTGTAATTAATAATCAAGTTGGTTTTACCACGAATTATCTCGACGGACGGTCTTCCACCTATTGTACAGATGTTGCCAAAGTTACACTTTCGCCGGTTTTACACGTTAACGCTGATGACGCTGAGGCCGTAGTACACGTGATGTCATTTGCATTAGAATTTAGAATGAAATTTGGTCGTGACGTATTTATTGATTTGTTAGGATATCGAAAATATGGACATAACGAAGGCGATGAACCTCGGTTTACACAGCCAATTTTGTATAAAATCATTGCAAGTCATAAAAATCCCAGAGATATTTATGCCGCAAAATTATTGGCTGACGGCGTTATAGATAATACTTATGTAAAATCTTTAGAGACAGAATATAAATCAGGATTAGAAGTAAATCTTGAAGAATCTCGCAAAAAAGAGTTGACCATAATTACTCCATTTATGCAAAATGAATGGCAAGGTTTTTCGAAAGCTGGAGTCGCACAAATGTTCAAAATAGTAGATACTTCATATTCAAAAGAAGGACTTACGGCTATCGCTAATGCGATTTGTAATTTGCCAAAAGATAAAAAATTCATTAATAAAGTTCAAAAATTAATCAACGACAGAAAAACAATGTTTTTCGAAACCAATAAGTTAGATTGGGCAATGGCCGAACATTTAGCCTACGGATCGTTATTAAGAGAAGGTTTTGACGTTCGAATTTCTGGTCAAGATGTGGAACGCGGTACTTTTTCGCATCGACATGCCGTTGTAAAAGTAGAAGATTCAGAAGAGGAAGTGGTTTTAATTAATAGTTTAGAAGGCAAAAAAGGAAAATTTAATGCCTATAATTCACTTTTATCGGAATACGGAGTTTTAGGTTTTGATTATGGTTATGCTTTGGCAAATCCTAATGCACTGACCATTTGGGAAGCTCAATTTGGAGATTTCTCGAACGGAGCTCAAATTATGATTGACCAATATATTTCTTGTGGAGAAGACAAATGGAACAACCAAAACGGAATCGTTTTACTTTTGCCTCACGGTTATGAAGGTCAAGGCGCAGAACATTCCTCAGGTCGAATGGAACGCTTTTTGCAACTTTGCGCCAGACAAAATATGTACGTTGCCGATTGTACAACACCAGCCAACTTCTTTCACTTGTTGAGAAGACAAATGAAATCGAAATTCCGTAAACCTCTCATTGTGTTTACACCGAAAAGTTTGCTTCGGGATCCAAGAGTCGTTTCAAGCATCGAAGAATTAGAAAATGGCAGTTTCCAAGAAACTATCGATGATGAAACCATTAATAAAGCTGAGGTTAAAACCTTAGTTTTTTGTACGGGAAAATTTTATTATGACATCACCGCTGAAAGAGAAATCAATAGTAGAAAAGATGTGGCGGTAGTGAGAATTGAACAATTATTTCCGTTACCTGTAGAACAATTAAAGGAAATTATTGCCAAATATCCCCAAGCCGATGATTATGTTTGGGCACAAGAAGAGCCTAAAAATATGGGAGCTTACGGTTATATGTTGATGAATTTTAATTTTATAAAATGGAGATTAGCTTCGTTAAGAGTTTCATCAGCATCGGCATCGGGAAGTTATACACGGTCAAAAAATCGTCATGCCAAAGCAATTCGAATGGTTTTTGACAAAGATTTTATTCGATAAACCACATTCAAAAATTTAAAATTCGTAATTTAAAATAATATAAGATGATTTTAGAAATGAAAGTCCCATCACCAGGGGAATCCATAAAAGAAGTTGAGATCGCTACTTGGTTAGTAAAAGAGGGCGATTATGTAGAAAAAGATCAAGCCATTGCTGAGGTTGATTCTGACAAGGCAACACTAGAATTGCCAGCAGAAGCGAGCGGAATCATCTCTCTAAAAGCAGAAGAAGGGGAAACAGTAGCGGTAGGAGCAATCGTGTGCCATATTAATACTGATGCTGCAAAACCATCAGAATCGGAACCCGTAACCGAAGTTAAAAAAGAGGAAGTAAAAGTCGTTGAAGTGAAAAAAGAAGAGGTAAAAGTAGCGGTTCCAGTGGCACCCACTTCCTACGCTTCGGGAACTCCATCACCAGCAGCAAGAAAAATATTAGACGAAAAAAACATCCAACCTTCTGATATTCTTGGAACCGGAAAAGACGGAAGAATTACCAAAGATGATGCAGTAAATGCCGTTCCATCTATGGGAACTCCAACGGGTGGCAATCGTGGTTCGGAACGCACCAAACTATCAATGTTGCGTCGTAAAGTTGCCGAAAGATTGGTTGCTGCCAAAAACGAAACCGCAATGTTGACTACTTTTAATGAGGTGAATATGACGCCAATCAACACGTTGCGAAATGAATATAAAGATGCGTTCAAAGCGAAACACGGCGGACTTGGTTTAGGATATATGTCGTTTTTCACAAAAGCTGTAACTAGAGCATTACAATTATTTCCAGACGTAAACTCAATGATGGATGGTGATCACAAAATTGCTTTTGATTTTGCTGATATTTCAATTGCCGTTTCGGGGCCAAAAGGATTAATGGTTCCTGTGGTTCGTAATGCTGAAAACTTGACTTTCCGTGGAATTGAAACCGAAATTAAAAGATTAGCTCTTAAAGCTCGTGATGGACAAATCACCGTAGACGATATGACGGGCGGAACATTTACCATCACCAATGGAGGCGTTTTTGGAAGTATGTTATCAACTCCAATCATCAATCCGCCACAATCGGGAATCCTTGGAATGCACAACATTATCGAGCGTCCAATTGCTGTAAATGGTAAAGTGGAAATCCATCCAATGATGTACGTAGCACTTTCGTATGACCACAGAATTATTGATGGACGTGAGTCTGTTGGTTTCTTGGTTGCTGTAAAAGAAGCCTTAGAAAAGCCAGTAGAATTGCTTTGTGATGGAAATCCTAAAAAAGCTTTCGAGTTGTAAAATAAAAGAAACTTATAAGGTTTTTAATAGTTTAAGTATCAATCTAATCACATTTACGCAAAATAAATGTGATTTTTTTATTTCATCAGATACAAACAATGATTGTAATAATCAATGATTCCTTTGCCTTTCATCAAAATATCGGCGCCAATAATACCGTGAACAGGTTTCGCTTTATGTTCAATCAAAGCTACGTTTACGTGAGATAAATCAAAAATAACTAGGTCAAAACCAGCGTGTTTCCAATTGCCCAATTGCAGTTTGTTTCCCACGGCAATCTGTGTCAACATTCCATTTGCTCCTGCGCCAGAAGCCTGTGTTTTCGATTTTTTGGCTTCCAACTGAAACAATTCGATGCTTTCAAAACCCACACAACTGGAACTTGCTCCAGTGTCCAAAATAAAATTGCCCTTCACGCCATTAATTTTCGCCTTAATAAGCAAATGTTGGGTTTTCGAAACTTTGAATTTTATTTTTTTGTAGTTTTCTTTTTTTAGAATATAAGGAAGATAGTTCATAAACTGTGTTTGTAATTCAAAAGTACTCTAAAAATGAATAATATTACAATTGAATACTCCAATAAACTAACTTTGCGGTTTTAAATTGAATCGATGATAATTACCGACACGCACACCCATTTATATTCTACTGAATTTGACGAAGATCGCAATGAAATGATTCAACGCGCTATTGACGCTGGAGTTTCACGATTTTTTATTCCTGCCATCGATGCTACTTTTACACAATCGATGTATGATTTGGAAAAGGCATTCCCAGAAAACATTTTTTTGATGATGGGTTTGCATCCAACGCACGTGAAAGATAATTATCTCGAAGAATTATGGCACGTTGAACAAGAATTGACCAAAAGAAAGTTTTTTGCCATTGGCGAAATCGGAATTGATTTGTACTGGGATAAAACCCATTTGCCACAACAGCAAGATGCTTTTAGAAAGCAAATACAATTGGCCAAGCAATATAAATTGCCCATTGTGATTCATTGTCGGGAAGCTTTTGATGAAATTTTCGAAATTTTGGAAGAAGAAAAATCGGCTGATTTATTTGGAATTTTTCACTGTTTTTCAGGAAATTATGAGCAAGCATTGCAAGCTATTTCGTATAATATGAAACTGGGAATTGGCGGCGTTGTGACTTTCAAAAATGGAAAGATAGACCAATTTTTACATCAAATCGATTTGAAGCATATTGTATTAGAAACGGATTCCCCTTATTTGGCGCCTGTTCCATTTCGAGGAAAACGCAACGAAAGCAGCTTCCTAGTAAATGTAATTGGTAAATTATCAGAAATTTATAATTTGCCCCCAGAGGAAATTGCTCAAGTTACTACCGATAATTCTAAGCTTATATTTGGGATTTAACCAAGAATTCAACTATTTTTGATAAAAAATTTGTTCATTTGTGCTTATAAAAAATATGCTATATGTCAAAATTTGACGCCATTCGTCCGTTTTATGAAACCGAAGTAAACGATGCTATTCAAACTGTGGTTCAACACCCGATGATGAAAGCATTGATGAATTTTACTTTTCCGGATCTTGCAGATGAAGTTTGGAAAGAACAGCTCCTACGGACTCATTCTACAAGGGATTTTCAATGCAATTTCATATACAAATCGCTCCAAAAAGTGCTGGAAAAAACCTCCGATGGATTAACAACTTCAGGTTTTGAAAAATTAGAAAAAAACAGTTCTTATATGTTTATTTCGAATCACCGAGATATTCTTTTAGATACCTCGTTATTAAACGCTTGTTTATTTGAACATAAATTGGTGATGACGGCCTCTGCCATTGGAGACAACTTAGTTAAAAAATCATTTTTGCGAAAACTAGCAAGATTAAACCGAAATTTTTTGGTTCAAAGGGGATTGTCACCTCGAGAAATGTTGCAAAGTTCAAGATTATTATCGGAATATATTAGTAAATTATTGCAGCACGAAAACCGGTCCGTTTGGATCGCTCAACGAGAAGGAAGAACTAAAGACGGTAACGACGCTACAAATCCGGGGGTTTTAAAAATGCTGGCAATGGGTTCTGATGAAGGTAATTTGATGGATTATTTCAAGAAAATTCAGATAGTTCCGGTTTCTATTTCTTACGAATATGACCCGACCGATGCCTTAAAGATGCCTCAACTTTTGGCGGAAGCCAAACAAGAAATCTACATAAAGGAAAAAAACGAGGATTTCATCAATCTGATGAGTGGTGTTATGGGACAAAAGAGAAGAATCCACATTCACGTTGGCGACGTTCTTAATCACGAATTGGATAGTATTAAAGACCAACACGAAAATTCTAATAAGCAGATTCTGGCACTCGCACAAGTTATAGACGACTCCATTTTGAGCAATTATAAATTGTGGCCGACTAATTATATCGCCTATGATATTTTGAATCAAACCAATGTTTATTCTGATTTATATACTGAAAATGAAAAGTCACTTTTTGGACGCCGATTAGAAAGAAGGATCGATCATAATAATCCATTGGCTTTACAAAGTTTCTTAGCGATGTATGCTAATCCCGTTGTCAATAAGTTGAAGTTCGAAAATGCAGTCTAAGGCAAAAATACTTTTAATTTATACCGGGGGAACTATTGGTATGATGAAAGATTTTGAGACGGGAGCACTTAAGACTTTTAATTTTAGCAAATTGTTGCAAAAAATCCCTGAATTAAAACAATTGGATTGTGAAATTGAGACAATTTCATTTGAAAATCCAATCGATTCATCAAATATGAATCCTGGCGAATGGTTGAAAATTGCCGTAATTATTGAAGAAAATTATGCTCGTTTTGATGGATTTGTAGTGCTTCACGGTTCCGATACGATGTCATATTCCGCATCGGCACTGAGTTTTATGCTCGAAAACTTATCTAAACCAGTAATTTTTACCGGATCACAATTGCCTATTGGCGATTTAAGAACTGATGCCAAAGAAAATTTAATAACGGCTATCCAAATAGCTTCTTTAAAACAAGACAACAAACCAGTCATTAGTGAAGTATGTCTTTATTTTGAATATAAATTGTATCGCGGCAACCGAACAACAAAGATAAATGCAGAAAATTTCAACGCTTTTATTTCGCCAAATTACCCCAATTTGATAGAATCTGGAGTGCTTTTGAAAACACATCCCGAATTATTTTTACCCAAAACAAGAGTCAAAAAATTGCGAATTCATAAGAATTTAGACAATCGTGTGGCCATTATAAAGATGTTTCCAGGAATTAGTGAAACGGTTTTGGCAGCTATTGCTGATATTCCAGATCTCAAAGGCATTATTTTAGAAACGTATGGTGCAGGAAACGCGCCTACTGAGCAGTGGTTTTTGGAATTGTTGAAAAAAGCAATCAAAAATGGTTTGCAAATTGTAAATGTGACGCAATGTTCCATCGGAAATGTGACAATGGGAAAATATGAAACCAGTACAGCATTGAAGGAAATAGGTGTGATTTCTGGAAAAGACATCACCACTGAAGCGGCAATAACTAAATTAATGTATTTATTGGGGCAAAATGTGACGCCAACAACTTTCAAAACAATATTCGAAACTTCCTTGCGTGGAGAATTGTCATAAAAATCGATTATTAATTTTCTAAAGTCGAATTTTTTTGTGTTCTTTGCAACCTCAAATTAAATAGAAAGGTGGCCGAGTGGCTGAAGGCGCACGCTTGGAAAGCGTGTTTATGGCAACATAACGTGGGTTCGAATCCCATCCTTTCTGCAATAAAAGTATAAAAGTACTTAAACGCGGTAAAGCCAATCTTTTACTGCGTTTTTTTTATGGCTAGCAGTCACCATCCCTAAATTATAGGCTATTCCTTAAGTGACAGTTAGTTTTAAAATATGTTTTTTGTTCCAATAAAATTATTTCTAAATTCAGATGGAGAGCACTTTTTACTTTTTTTAAACAACCGATTAAAATTAGAAATGTTATTAAATCCACAAACAAAACAGATTTCAGAAATGCTGTCATTGGTTTCAATTAGCATTCGCGCTGCAACGCCTAATCTTAATTCATTTACAAATTCAATAAAGGTTTTCCCAGTTTGCTGCTTTATTAACCGACTAAAAGAAATCACGGTCATATTAATCACTGAAGCAGCTTCCTCTACGCGAATGGTATTCTGGTAATTTGTTTTAACATAATTAAAAAATTTTTCAATTTTCTCGCTTTTAAAAAAATCGGTAGTTTCTTTAAAAGATATACTACTAAGCAATTTTTTGTTTTTAGATATTGCTAAATCATAGAGTAACGACTGGAAGGTTAATAAATTTTCAAATCCATTGCTGCTGTTCAAAGAACGTAATTTTGATTCTAGTTTTATTGCCGTTTCAGTAGAGAATAATATTCCTTGATTAGCAGATGTAAATAATTCTTTTATGGGTTGAAGAATGTTTTTTTTTAAAATTAGAGAGTCAAATAAATTTCTGGGAAATTGAATAGTGATTTCATGTAAGGTATTCTCGGGGTTGTTTTTATAATCTTCCCATCCGTGGTAAATATTTGGACCAACCATTACAAGCTCATAATTATCAATTTCTTCAATATGATCACCTACTGTTCGTTTAGCGCCTTTTGCATTGTAGATAAAATTAATTTCATATTCAGGATGAAAATGTATCGGAAAATTGAAAATATTTCGGGATCTTTCAAAAACCAAGAAGCAATCATTTTCATTTAAGGGTGTGATTTCTCTATAAATATTCATAGTATTTTTTGTTTTTTTTGATACTTATGGGTCAAAATTAGGCCTAATTTTGGTAAAAAAAGTATAAGTTGAGGCTTAAATCTAATATTTTTTTATAGTGGGAGTTGAGTTACTACATTTTGTTAAATAAAAAAATATAGTTAAATAATTGAAAATCAATATTTTATATACTAATTATTAGATTTCGATCCAAAAATTATTAACTAACACCTCGTATATTTATCAAAAGGCTCGTGTGAAAATTTGAAAATGTATAATAATTATTAATTTATTTTTTGATTTAAATAAATAATCAGTCGTTTTTATGTATTAATACTGGGATTAATTTACATTCACTTTATGTATGTTGTAAATGTATTAGTATTTGATTTAAAAACACTACCTCACAGAATAACATTGCTATAAATTTGGATCATTAAATTTAGCGCTTTTTATTATAAAAGCTATTAATTAAACAATAACCAATTAAGGTCATAATTACGATTAAATAATTATTACTTTTTACACTAACTAACTAATTTATTATGGAAAAAAAACTTCGAATTATTTTACTGTTATTTTTATTTGTGACGTCCTGGGTTTCCTTTGCCCAAGTGAAAACAGTTTCAGGCACAGTAACTGATGCAAGTAACCTACCGCTTCCAGGAGTTTCTGTGGGTATCAGTGGAACAAAAAGTGGAACGAGTACAGATTTAGATGGAAAGTTCTCTATTAGAATTAATAGCGAACAAGATGTATTGATGTTTTCTTTTGTTGGATTTAAAAGCCAACAAATAAAGGTCGCAGGAAAGACCACTGTTAATATTGCATTAGCTACTGATGCTATGGGATTAAATGAGGTTGTAGTAGTAGGTTATGGTTCAATGAAAAAAAGTGATTTAACGGGAGCTGTAGCTTCGGTTAAAGGCGATGATTTATTAAAGGCAGCCTCTAATAGACCTATTGAAGCGCTTCAGGGACGCGTTGCTGGTTTGAATATTACCAAAACTTCTGGACAACCAGGAGCGGGAATGAAAGTTAGGATTCGTGGAGTTGGAAGTACTAACAATTCGGATCCTCTTTATGTAGTAGACGGTGTGCCTGTTGGTACCGATATAGAATTTCTTGCTTCTGAAGATATTCAAAGCATTGAGATCTTAAAGGATGCTTCATCAACCGCGATTTATGGTAATAAAGGAGCCAATGGGGTAATAATAATAACCACTAAATCTGGAAAATCAGCTAGTAAACCAGTTTTTTCATTTAATACCTATTATGCGATTTCCGAGATTCCACAAAAAATTAATCTTTTGAATGCAAAAGAAGTAGGCGGTTTAATACTTGAAGCGGCCGGTAATGATAATCAATCACTCCCAATAGATCTAGAGGAGCGTATTAATTATGTTTTGACTCATGATTACGTAGGAACGGATTGGCAAAATCAAGTTTTTAGACAAGGTCAAGTTAAGAATTATAATTTAAGTGTAAGAGGTGGATTAGTGGTTAATAATGATGCAAATAATGAGATAACTTATGCATTAAGCGGCACCTATTTTGATGAAGATGGTACTGTTAAAAACACAGGTTTTAAAAAATACTTATTTAATTCTAAAACAGAGTATAAGTTTAGTGATAAGTTTAACATAGGCATTCAATTGGATTTATTTAGCAGTGATTCCGGGAATTTTTCACAAGGAATTTATGGAGGGCCAATCCCGTTAGCATTAACTAGTAATCCTATTGATAGCCCAACGGATACGAATGGTAACTTTATTCCAATGCAAACCGCATTTGGAAATAATCCAGCACTTTTGGTCGATCACCTAAAGTATGGTAAAAACAATGTAAACTCCTACGGATTCCGATCTTGGATGCAATATAAAATTGCTAAAGGATTAGATTTTAAAACAAACTTTAAAATATCAAATGGCGCTACTCATAGCAAAAATTACAACCCTTCCTATTATTTAAATGAGAATTTTAATCGAGCATTAAGCGAATTGTATGAGCATAGAGGTGAGTTTTATAGTTGGACCTGGATCAATTTATTAAATTATACCAAAACCTTTAATGAGGTTCATAAAGTTATGGCAACAATAGGGCGAGAACAGTCTTATAACAGAAGCTCAGGTTTTAGTGGCACAGGAATAGATGTTCCTGCGGACCCAGATCTGCAATACTTAAATTTAGCAAAAACCTTCAATGAAAGAATAAATTCTTATCAGGGTCAAAGTGGTACAGATTCCTATATGGCCCGTCTTTTTTATTCTTTTAAAAATAAATATATGTTCACTGGTACGGCAAGATATGACGGATCAAGTAAATTTTCGGGAGATAATAAATGGGGTTTCTTTCCTTCACTTGGTGCTTCTTGGAAAGCTGATGAAGAAAAATTTATTAAAGATTTAAATGCATTTTCTGCCTTGAAATTTAGAGCAGGCTGGGGACGTGTAGGAAACGAAGCTAGTGCACAAGCAGGATCCGATGTAGCAAACATCGGGAATTATTCGATGCAATATGTTTTTAATGGTACGCAATATCAAGGTGGAACGACAACAAATATTCCTACTCCAGATTTAAAATGGGAGATTATTGAAACCCAAAACTATGGTGTGGATATGGCATTTTTAAATAACGATTTAAAGTTCACTGCCGATTACTTTATTAAAGATACCAACGATATGATTACTCGTGTTGCGTTACCAGGATATTACCCTAAAGACCGTCCCAATGCTAACATTGGTACGATGAACAATAAAGGTTTTGAATTCACAACAAGTTATGGTAGTAAAATTGGATCAGTTAATTTTAATGCCGGAGCTAACATTACATTTATTAAAAACAAAATTGTAAAGTTAAACTCTGACGATAACGCTTATATCGATGGAGGTTACATTGAAAAATTAGGATCTACTACTCGAACACAGTCCGGAAGAGAAATAGCTTACTTTTATGGATATCAAACAAATGGTATTTTCCGTACACAAGACGAACTTATTGAAGGTAAAAAAATACAACCTAATGCCCAATTAGGAGATATTCGATTCTTGGACAACAACGGTAATGGAACTATTGACGAAAATGATAGAGCCTATTTAGGCTCTGGCCAAGGAGATTTTTCCTATGGATTTAATTTTAGTGTAGACTGTAAAGGATTTGATTTATCTGCTAATGTCTTCGGAGTTCAGGGAAGTGAGATTGTAAACGGAATGAGTCTAAGATTGCTAGAAGTTAATGATTATTATAATGCTTACAGTGACCGATTAGATCGTTTTCATCCAGTAAATAATCCAAATGGATCACAACCTAGAGTTACTTTATCTGATGCAAATAATAATATACGTTTTTCCGATAGATATGTGGAAGATGGATCTTACTTAAGATTAAAAAATCTACAATTTGGATATACAATTCCTAGTAAATATACTCAAAAATCAAATATAGATAGATTAAGATTCTATGTTTCAGGACAAAACCTACTAACATTCACCCATTATAAAGGATACGATCCCGAAATTGGAGATCTAACTCAAGATGCCGGAAATGATGTTAAAAGTCTAGGGATTGGTGTAGATTTAGGAAATTACCCTCAGCCAAGGCTTTATTACTTCGGTGTAAATATTAACTTTTAAAAAAATTAAGTTATGAAATTATTTAAATTATGTACGTTTTTTATAGCCCTTTTAACTTTTTTTTCATGTGAAAATAATTTAACAGATCTAGAAAACTTAGGCACACAAACCTCGAAGGTTTATTTTAATGATCCAGCGAACGCCTTAGCAGGATTAAACGCATGTTATGCAGCTATGCAAGATGATGAATATTTTGTATATGGAGATATTTTATCTGACGATGCGATTAAAGGCGGTAGCAACTATTTTGACTATGTAGATCGTGAGACTTTAAGAACATTTACTGCAAACTCTGGCAATAGTGTTTCAGGAGGAACTTGGTCCCTTATGTATAAAACAATTGTAAGATGTAATGAAATTATTAATTCGTTGCCCGCAGCTACCTTTGATGAGGCTTTGAAAAAAAGAATCATTGCAGAAGCAAAATTTATTCGCGCTGATGCTTATTCAAAATTAGTGCCTCTTTTCGGAGCAATACCATTGGTCACAAAAGATTTGACAGTCGATAATTTAACTGCACCACGAAGCCCAATTAAAGAAGTTTATGGCTTCATTAAGAAAGATTTAGATGATGCCATCGCCGGTTTACCTGAAAAAAGTGGATATGCTGCAAATGATTTAGGCCGCGCAACTAAAGGTGCTGCAAGAATGTTGAAAGTGAGAGTGCTTATGCAAGAAACAGGATATAAAAACAATGTTACTTTAGCCGCTACTTCTGGTTATACTGTTGATGTAACGGCCAATTGGAATGAAATATATGATCTTACTAATGTTATAATTAATTCTGGACAATATGCGTTAACTAATAATTTTGCTACTATATTTCAAGAAGAAGGCGAAAATAATATGGAATCAGTATTCGAGATACAACACAAACAAACCAACAATGAATGGGGAGAAAGTGTAGGGAATACAACCATTGTACAAATGGGCAATAGAGATGACTGGGGGTGGTGTTTTAATATACCTACAGATGCTCTTTACAACACCTTCTCAAGTACAGATCCTAGATTATTGTGTACAATTTATGGACAAGAATATCCAATATTATTTGGTGTAGCTCAAACTTGGGACAAGCAAAAATGGACTTTAACCGATAATTCTACCAAGAATTATGTAACGAAATGTAGATTAAACAGAAAGTATGCTTTAGCCAAGGAAGAAAGATCTGGAAATCACAATAATCAAGATGTAAACAAAAGGGTTATCCGGTATGCAGAAGTTTTACTTGCTCATGCCGAAGCAGCCCATTTTAAAGGGATTGAAGGTGAAGCAAGAACCTATGTAAATTTGATTAGAGCTAGAGCTCAAAATTCAACGAAACCATTAGGTTCAGCCGCAGGACAAACCTCAAATTACACCTATGATGCATTAGCTGGAGCATCTGTACCCGCAATCATATCTTCCGGCGATGCCTTATTGAAAGATATTTGGAAAGAAAGAAGATTAGAGCTTGCCATGGAAGGCATTAGATATTTTGACTTAATTAGAACAGGTAGAACTGATTTGTTACCAAATAAAGAAAATTACAGTTCTCATGATGGTCTTTTGCCATTGCCTGTTGGAGATGTAAATACCTTTGGTTTACCACAAAATAAAAACTATTAACTAAAAAATATAAAAATGAAAAGATATATTAAATATTATTTAACGAGTTTAATAGTTATACTTACTACCATTACTTCGTGTCAGGATTATAATTCACCTTATGATGTGAATTGGCCGGTTCCTACAATAGAAAGTGTAAGTACTTACAATGCTTTATTTTCAAGTACAATCACTTTAACTGGTAATTTCACAAAATTAAAAGAGGTCTATTTTGGAAATGTTGTAGGTGAGGATATAAATGTGGCACTAGACGGAAAATCACTAACAGTTAAAGTTCCTAGAACGATGTCTATTGAAGGATCAGTAATCAAAGTAACAAATGAATACAATCAAAGTTTTCAAACCATTCAAAAATTTATTCCAATTGTTCCTTCAACAAGTGTTACTGAAGTAAGTTCAATTCAAGTTGGTTCTACTTTTATGGTTAAGGGAACCAATGTGGATTTATTGACAGAAGTAAAGGTTAATGGAATTCTTGTTTCTGTAGTTTCAAAATCTTTAAACGCTATGGTACTGTCTGTTTCTGGTTTGGATCTAAAAGCTGGAATGTTAGTGGATGTATCCTTTAAAAGTTTAGCAAATAATGATATCCCTACTATGGAAAAAGTAAATGTCATTTATCCATTTATATCGTACAATGAGGTTGTGATTTGGGATTTTGAAGACGGTGTAAATCCATATATTGGAGAAGGAACTAATTCTATCGCTTCGGGAACAGTACTGGGTAAACAAGAAAAATACTTTACCTTACGCGGCCCTGGATATGGTTGGGACAAAGCAACAGGCATAATACCTTCAACAAAAACACCTGATTATAGTTTATTGGTAAATCCATATTTAACTTTTGCAGTTAGAACACCAGCTGGAAGCGCAGGATATTTCCAATTGGAAACCCCAGGTAGTTGGAGACATTTTGGTTACGGTTTTGATACTGCAGGACAATGGGTAATTATTTCTGTACCACTAAAAGAAGGTTGGGAAGGTAAAGGTTGGGATCCGGCATTTATACCACAATTAACTTTTAAAGCAGGTAACGCTGGGGTTAAACAAGATATAGATATTGCTTATGTAAAAATCACAGAAGGGAAATATACAGGAAGTCAAAATATTGGAGATCCTTTAGTTGGTTCAACAAAACCATCAAAAATTGTAGTAATGGATTTTGATAATGCGTCTGCTTGGCCAGATATTAAAAACGGCAGTGATGTAGTTGGTTCGTTAAACTTTAGAAAAAATGAGATAGCACCATTTTATGGTAATGGATTTTTCACGTATGTTGATAATGGTACTCCAAGTGGTTGGGGAGCGTATTGGGGAGAATCAATTTCTACAAATATGCAATCATCTCAATTATCAGTATTCAGTGATCCATACTTATCTCTCGCTTTTAATAGTATAAAAGGATCCCCTCAATATTTAATTGTTAGAATGTATCAATACAACAATCAGTTAGTACTAATTCAGAAGCTTTTCCCTGATACCGACGGCAAATGGAAAACAAGTCAATTCAGTTTATTTAATACAGATATGGAAAACTGGAGTGAAAAAACTACTCCTCTAGGATTGCATTATTCAACTTTAAAACGATTAAATAAAGATGAACCCATTGATAAAATTGAAATCATCGTCGGAAGAAATGACAAATCAACTATTGGAATTAGTATAGATGAAGTTGTTATTACAGAAGGGCGTAGATATTAATTTTATAATAATCTTGCTTTTACAGGGTGTTTTTTTACACCCTGTTTAAAGTAAGGCATCAATAACAACATTTAAAAACTTAAAATTATGAAATTTATATATAGATTCTTACTTCTGGCCCTACTTGCGGTCTCTTGTAATAATAATGATGGCCCATTAAGTAGTGAAAATAAGCTGACTTTTTTCTCCTTAAAAGAAATTAGTGACAACTTTATTATTTCTCCTAGTAACAAAGTCGAACTTTCTCTAATAGAACAAACGGATTTAAACTATCTCACCTCACTTTTTACGGTTTCTCCGAAGGCGAAAGTATTTGTTGGAAGTACAATTCAAACTTCTGGATATTCTAAAAATGATTATTCTAAGCCTTTGGTTGTAGATGTAATCGCGGAAGATGGCAGCAAGGCAACGTATGTGATTGTCATATCTTTTGGGGCTAAAATTAGAACTTTCAGTATTGTGGAGTTACCCAATATTGCCTTTACAATTTCAAAAGATTTTGCTATTACAGCAACTGTTCCATCAGGCACAAATTTAAGTAATTTAACTGCTAAATTTGAATTGACAGATGACACCTCTATTTATGTTGGTCCCACAGTACAGCTCTCGGAACAGACTAAAAATAACTTTAATCAACCCTTGATTTATGATTTAAAATTAAATGGTGTGAATAATAAAAAATACACGGTTACCATAACCGTTGCCGCTAACAATTTGCCAATCGCAATTGCGGGGGATGATAAATCAGTAATAATGCCAAATGGAGGTAATAGTGCTAATGTACTTTTAGATGGATCTAAATCTAGCGATATCGAAGGGCCAATAGTTGCTTATGAATGGAAATCTGGAAACACTGTTCTAGGAACAACAGCAACTTTAAATACAAATTTAACTTTTGGAACACATACAATTGTATTAAAAGTCACTGATTCTAGCGGCGTAACGGCGACAGATACAATTATCATTGAAGTTAAAAATCAAGAAGTTTACACTCCAGTAGATACTAATGCTTCTCTTGCAACTAAAAATTTGTTTAATAATATAGCGTCAATAGCTAATAGCAATAAGTTTGCTTTTGGTCAGGAATTCCCTTTATCTTTTCAATTAAACAGTCTGGATTATAATTTGAGCACCTCAGATTGCAAAGATGTTGCAGGTGATCATCCAGGAGTTTATGGTATCGATCCACATTATATGCTTTATAAATCCGCAGCCGAAAAGCAACTACATATTGATGAAGCAAAACATGCTTATGCAAAAGGTTCTATTGTTACTTTTGATTTTCATCAACAAAGCAAAAGCGATCACAAGATATATTACAACGACATTACATCTAGCACAGATAAAAGTTTAATGTACGATATTGTAAATGATAAAAATGGCTCTAGAGCATGGTTTTATGGAGAATTAGATCAAGTAATAAATATTGTAAATAATGATCTAGGATTTCCAGTTGTTTATCGACCTTTTCACGAAATGGACGGCGATTGGTTCTGGTGGGGAACTCAGGCAACAAATCATAGTACCCAACTATACATAGACTTTTATAGATTAACAGTTGATTATGTAAAAAGTAAATCAAACTTGATTTTATTTGGATGGACGCCTAATCAAAAATTGAGCACTAGTTATTATCCCGGTGATGCATATGTCGATATAGTAGGAATTGATGTTTATAGTCCTAACCCAGCTTCATTAAAAACGAATTTAATTGAACTGAGTAAGTTTGCCAGTGATCACAAAAAAGTTGCAGTTTTATCCGAAACAGGCAAACAGGATTATGTAAACACTGCCCCAACTTTTTGGACTTCAACTATTTTAAAGGCTATTGAAGACGGAGGAAGTGATATTAGAATTGGATGGGTTTTGGCATGGTTCAACGCTCCTTGGGAAACTACACAAAAAGGTTTATATATTCCGAATAGTAGTTCATCTACACAAGTCAAAGATGATTTCAAGACATTTTATAATAGTCCAAAATCTTTGTTTCAAAATGAAGTCAAAGCACTTAAAGTTTACAATTAATTAGTTTAATACTATTAAATCGAGAACTGAATCCTTATAAAGTTCATCAATTTAGAATTTAAGAATTATGAAAAATACAATTAGATTTCTTCTTATTGGAATTATGGTTGGAGCGTCATCCCTTATTGACGCTCAAACCACTGATTTCAAAGCATCTCTTTCAGACAAAAAAGCCACAACGGAAACTCAAATAGTGTACAAAAATTTACTGCAATTGGCAAAAAAAGGAATCCTTTTTGGTCATCAAGATGATTTAGCCTATGGCGTAAACTGGAAATATGAAGACGGA
>JAAFGY010000230.1 GCA_010365135.1 Flavobacterium sp. | reverse complement strand
ACAGCATAATTGGCATTTACAGGTTCAATAGGCACTTCCTTGTATAAAAAGTTGTCTTCAATTTTTGGAGATTCTTCATTAGAACAAGAGAAAAATACCAAACCAAAAAGTGTTATAGTTATAATTTTTATTCGTTTCATAATTTTATTTTTTTATTTAATTATTTTATAAGGTACCCCTGCGGCTTTCAAATCATCCTCAGAATATCCATACCAATAACTTGCAAACTCTTGATTATATTCAGCAGTAACAGATTCCCATTTTGTAGGTGTATAAGGCTTATTTATTTTCAAAGGCGTTACAAACAAATCAACACCTATAATTGCGAGAGCATTTTTATAAGCAGCTGAATTAACAGCAATTTCAATAGGCGCATACACCATTCTTTCTGGAGTCTCAGCGTACAACCCATTCGAACCCGCATTGGCGTCTGGACCTAAATGGGGAGGCAATACAATACCTCTTGTCCTTTTTAGCAAGCACCAAGCATCATGACCTTGATTGTACAGAGCAAACCAAAGTTGTCTTACAATTTTTTCCATTGGGTCAGCAGAAATTGCGCTTGTTGAGATTCCAAAGTGATCTCTTTTTCCTGCGTTCGTAGTTCCCCATTTTACCCCAGGTCTTTCTTTATATGTCGCAAAACCTGATGTTATTTTGTATTGCAAAAATGAAGCTTCAATTCCATCATAATAATAGGTCTCGGCCGATTTAACACCACCCCAATTTTTTACCTTAGCTTCGGCTTTCATCAAATTAACTTCTGCAGCAGTAATCACATTGAAACTTGCATCTTGGTTCATAAATAAATCCTTTTTAGGACCTGAATAGGCATCATCTGCAACGTTTTGCAAAATACTATTTTGAGAATTCAAATTCCAACTTGGTAGCACTTGCTTAGTTCCAAGAGGTTTGCCGTAATAAGGAATAGCGTATTCTATCACAACCTTATCTGTGGTAGACCCCGATTTATACAAATTATCTCTGATAACAAGGGGCTTATTGGCAGGTTCTATCATCGCTTGTAGCCTTGGATCTTCAAAGGTTTTTAAATGCAATATGAAAGAATGATTGGCATAAGGATAAATACTTGGAAGCACTGTCTGATAAACAAATGTTCTATAATTAAAGGACCAATTTTCCTGCGCAGTCCCATATTTAAGAGTAGCATTATCTATATTAGTGTTAATCATATCATTTTCTTTGAGCATCACTTCACGAACGTGCTGTTCGGCTAAGGCAGGAAAACCAGTAGAAATGCGCAAAGCTATTTTCAAACGCAATGAATTAGCAAATTTTTTCCATTTGGCATTATCCCCATTATAAACGGGATCACTTGAATATTTATCCCCTGTTGTGTTAAGACCATCTCCGGCTTCTTTCAACATACTCAATATACTTGTATAAATTTCCTCTTCTGTATTATAAGGCACAGTAGTGTCAGTCGACAAAGCTTTGTCATAAGGCACGCCGCCAAAAGTGGAAACCATAACGGAATACACATAGCTTTTCCAGACTTTTGCAATTAATACTCTATTGGCAAATAAAGGATTACCTGAATAATTGTCGATAATTTGCTGATTGTTTTTCAATATATCAACATAAAATCTAGTCCAATATCCATTCAATCCACTTTCGGTATAATAAAATTTTGGAAATTGACCTCCTTTACCTCCGGTATAACTAGCATAATTCATAAACAAATTGACATTCATATCCCCACCTATTAAATCCAGCGTTTTAAAAACTACGCCAGGAAATATACTTTCAGGAGTGGCTTTAATAAAAGCATTAGGGTCTGTATTCGTTTCTTCGAAACCATCTGTACAAGAATTGCTCATCAGGATTCCTACTATAAAAAGTGTTTTATATAACTTTTGAATTATTTTCATAATAATTAAAATTTTAAATTAATATTAAAACTTACAGTCCTGGTAGGTAGGAATGAAGCATATTCTATACCTTGTCCATTTCCAGAAGTTGTACTAGCTTCAGGATCGATTCCTTGCGGAGTGTTTTGGAAGAAAGTGTATAAATTTCGTCCCACAACCGAAAATTTCATATCTTGAAACACTGTTTTTTCTACAAATTTTCGCGGCAAAGTGTATCCAATTATAACTTCTCTCAACTTAATAAAGGAAGTGTCATACATTAACCTAGCTTGGTCATTCCCAGAGTTATATCCATATGTTTGTGGATTGATATATCTATTACTAGTAATAATGTTTCCATTAGCATCCTTCTGAGCTACCCACTTACCTGATGCGTCCCTAACTCCAATAGCAGCATTTTCATAAATTCGTCCTTTTGGTCTTTCAGTATCAGCATAAGCATTACCATACAAACCAACACCACCTAATTCGTTTGTGTTTTCGCCTAAAATTACAGAAGAAAAAAGATAGTCTTCACGCCCTTCTAAAGTTTCAATTGGCAAACCATTGTTGATTGCTTTTGCCATAGTTCCTGAATACAAATCACCTCCTTGTTTAAAATCAAGTAAAAAGCTTAAATTGACTCCTTTGTAGGTAAATGCGTTTCTAAAACCTCCTTGATAATTGGCCTGAGCATTTCCTAAGTATTGATCAGTATTGAACAAGACCTCACCATTTGTACCCACTAATGTTAGCCCTGTTTCAGCATCTATTGCTCTGGTAGTTCCTCTAATTTCACCAAGTGACTTACCTACTTCGGCCCAAACATTAACGTTAAACCAGCTTCTCAACTGCAATCTATTGACACCATCGATTAAAGAAACTACTTCAGAATGATTGTTAGACCAGTTAAATTCCATATCCCACTTCAGTTTTGAATCAAGTATTCTTGCTTTTAAGAACAATTCAACACCATCATTCTTAATTTCACCTGCATTTATGATTTGACGAGAGAAGCCATAAGCAGGTGTTGTTTGAACAGGGATAATCTGATTAATAGTAGACGAATTGTAATAGGTTGCATTTACTGTAAAGCGTTTTTTGAAAAAATTAGCTTCAATACCATATTCATTCGAAGTAGTCAACTCTGGTTTTAACTCAGGATTTTTATTGGTACTATCCAACGACACATAAGTTTGCCCATTGTATAGTCCTCCATATCTAAAGGTTGATATTAAATTGTAGGGACTGGTATCATTTCCTACTTGAGCATAAGAAGCTCTTAGTTTCAAAAAGCTTAACACATCATTTTTAGGAAATAATTCATTCAATAATATGCTTCCTCCGATAGATGGGTAAAAATAACTATTATTAGCCGCTGGCAATGTAGACGACCAATCATTTCTTGCTGTAGCATCAATAAAATAGATGTCCTTATATCCAACTGTTAACGAACCAAAAATAGAATTCACTTTTTTGGCACCATCTCGCTCTGTTACTAATGGTATGGTGTTCGAATTGGACAAACTTTTTAAATCAGGCACCAATAATCCATTTAATAATGATTCCCTACCAGTTTGATTGTAATCATACATATTACCTCCAACATTGGCTAATATTGAAAAGTCCTTTACTTTTTTATTATACTTCAAAATCATTTCCAAGTTAGTAGCCAATGTAGTAGTATCAAATGTTCGGTATAAACCATTGGCATCATAGACTGAACCCATATTGTTAAACTCATCTCCAAATCGATCATTATAATCTAGTAAAGCTTTACCGCTCAAATTGAAGTCAGAGGCCAATTTCCAATTTAAATTCAAACCTCCTATTACTCTGTTGGTCTCGTCAGCATTACTGTTTTCATATAAGTTCCAATACGGATTGATAAAATCAGCGTTAAATTTATAAGCTACCCCAAATGGGTCTTTGTAGGGCAATAAAGTAGATTCCCCCATCGTAGGAAGTATATACAAATAACTATTGGCAGGATTTCTATTACTTCCGTTGCGATAGACTCTATTTTCAACTGCTTCGTTAGTATAACTAAAATTCACCGCAATATTGAATGATTTTGTGAAATTTCTTGTTGCATTAAAACCAATATTATTTCTTTTGAGTCCTTCTTGATTGATCATTGTGTAATTTGAATTGACATTACTATAGGAAATCCTAAAATTTCCTTGATCATTGGCACTTTCAAAACTCGCGCTGTTCGTGGTGGTCACCCCTATTCTGTATAAATCTTTTTGAGGTAAGCACTTAATTACATATCTTTAAAGTCTAGTAAAACATAGAAAAAATGGAAATATTTAAAGGTCAAAATCTCATAGAGTTTG
>JAAFGY010000229.1 GCA_010365135.1 Flavobacterium sp. | reverse complement strand
AAATTTACCGATGTTCTGCTTCTCGGCACACTACACGCAGGGCGGGAGTAAACCGATGAACTTCCTACGATGATTTGCATTTCGAATACTAATTTCCTGTCAACGAAGCACCGAAACCCGACTTGCCGGGTATTTTGCTGTTATGGGGTCGTTGTTTATTTTCAATACTATCTTTTAAGATCATCGATATAAAACAATGATTTTTTTAATGAATCATTTTCCAATTCATAAATTTTCTTTCCCTGGATGACTAATGTGTCACTAAATGTTCTGGGTTTAATTCCTTTATAATCCAAGACAATAGTGTCTCCATGTTGCTGGTATACACCTAGGTAAAATGTGTCAGAAAAGAATACGCCTGTCCAATGCAAATCAAATTTCCCATTGTCACGCAATTTAAAAACTGCTTGGTTTTGGGTTCCTTCGTAATATGCTTGAAAAACCACGTTCCCATATAGTGAATCAAGATCAATCTTGAATGGATTAAACATTCCGTCAAGAAGTGAAACTGTCATTATTGCAAAAGGAATAAAAAGTTTTAAAGTCAAATTGTGTCGCTGCCGTATGAGCCTAACAAGTTCTATTATTATATTTATTGTCAGCCAGAGAAAAAGTGTCACAATGACTAGCAGAAACAAAACATTAAACAAATCACCCGGCTTTCTTTCCCAAATTGGTCGGAGTCTAATTAGTCCGAGAAATAAAATAGAGATTACAATTGATATTTTAACGTTTCTTTTCATGTACCGATGCTCTGATTACAATGCCCCATAACGTCTCGCAAATACACGCAGGGCGGGAGTTTCCCGATGAACTTCCTACGATGATTTGCATTTCGAATACTACTTTCTTGTCCACGAAGCAATGAAACCCGACTTGCCGGGTATTTTGCTGTTGGCGGTAGTACTTAATCATCAGGCAAGTCCGTTTCCTTTAAGTTTAAAACAAAATCAATCACATTCTTTTTTGCTTTTGCTGTTATTAGATAATGTTCCTTACTTAAAACGATTGACTTTTCTTCATCCATTTCCACAAAACCATTCTCCAATAATTTTGGAAGCCTCTTAGAAATAAATTGATATGAAAAATCAGATAATTCTGCTAACTTTTTAACAGTTAGAGACACAGGAGAAAATTGACTCATAACATAAAGAATTTTAAATTCTTCATAATCGACTTGGAGTAATGAAGATTTTTCAATTTCTTGAATCTTTTCAATTAATTCTTTATTCGAAACGGTGATTTTACATTTGTTAAATATTTGATCTTTAGCACAAGAAGGACAGTTCATGTCATATAATTCAAATTGTTTTAATAATTCAAAATTGAATTCATGACCTCTTGAGCATTTTAAAACTTGTGTGGAATTGAAATGCTCACGAATGAGGTGGTTCAAACTAAAACGGGAATCACTATAATATTTCCGGTGCTCAGTATCTTTAGGTCTGCCATAATCTAGATTATGCTTGCGACATAAACCATAATCCAGAGCGAATAATGTAGAAGAAATATTACTCTTATCTTTTATCTTATTGTATGTACTTAAATATCCATTTAATTCAAGATTGCGTAATAAACTTGAAAAATCCTCATTAACAACAAAGTGGCTTGTCGGATGATTTGAAACATTAAATATTTTAGCTCTCGATTTGGCTATATTTTGCTTATTAAATTTTTGTTTGTCAATAATCTTGTTAAGTAAATTGGTTTGATTCGCAATATTGATTTTATCTTCGAATGGTCTTGTAATATATGGGTTGGATTCAAAGTAACTTTCTGTTACTTCTTCGTAATATCTTTGTGCTGCATTCCCTAAAGCAGCTTTAGTTATTTTGAAGCCATGAATTAGATGCGAATCATAACAATATGACAAAATATATCCCAATTTTCTTGGAATATTCATTGAAACATCAAATAACATTTCATGTAACTCTTCCTCTTTTATCTCAAAAAAGCTATAAAAATCGGAATCCTTAAAAAATAATTTTGAACGATTAGAAATAAGTCTTTTAGTGTATTCAAGGGCCAATTCTTCCATCCTTGATATGGATTTGTAAATGTTGTAGGCTTCAAAAAAATCTAGGTGAATAAAATCAATCTTTGAACGATCTATTTTACCTAGATATAATCGGCCACGATAGGTCGCGATTTTGAATTTTATAAAATTTTCTGAAAGATTGTTAAGTGGGGCAATAAAATAATCAACAAATATATTTTGCGCTTCTAAATCTATCTCGGAAAAATCATCAAGGTAAATAAACATATGTCTTAGCCCGATTGTTTCCTTTATTTTTAAAAAATTATCTATTAACAGACTTTTAATATCAAGATAGCTCAAAAGGACAGAAGAGAATTCATCCTTAACTCGTTGTTCTTTACCGTTTTTTATCCCTGCCTTTAAGCTTGGTTCGCTTCCAATGGCAAGTTCTAAATCACTGCTTTTTGTTGATTTAAATTCAAGTTCCTTACCAATATTCGTATATAGACCGACATCAATTTTTTTAAATACAATATCAAGTTCGTTCTCTATTTTGTCAAGCTGAATTTGAATATCTTGAATTTTTTCATAATCTAATCCAAATATTTTATCAAAAATACTAAAACTAAGGTGTTTCTGAATTCGTTTCTTTACTTCTAAAATTATTTCTTTTATGAAATTTTTATAAAGCAAATATTTTGTCAATTCATCTTTAGATATATAATCTTCATTCTCATAATTCAGTAAAGGTGTTGCTCTATCATAGATTGTTTTCACATCTAGGTACAATGGCAGAGTATGAGAACCATTCATTTGATCTGACATAGATTTTTGAAAAATGGTTGATTTACCCGTTCCTTTTCGACCGATCAATATTGTAGTATTGTTAAAATTAACTTTGTCATTTACTGCATTATTGGGATATAAATCTGTATAAAAGTCCTTTATTAAATTTATTCCTTTTTCATCCAATAATTCAGCTTTTTGATTCAGCTTTAATGATTCCGCAAAATTTGAAAATTCCTTTATGTTTTCCATAGTTTCTATGTTGATGACCTTAGTCCTAGTATTACCGCCAACGGTTGACGCTATGGCAAGTGCGGGATTAAATTGTTGCTCAACTGTCAGCCAGCACAAATGTATGTAAAGATTTCAAATGTTTCAACGAACACGCAAACCCGCATTTGCTATAGCGTTTGTTAGCGCCATGTGCCTTGTTTTTCAGAACTGTTTAATCTATTTTTATTCTTTATTGTCTGTGATTCAGAGAAACACTTTTTTATTCAAACATTTTCAATTTTGTTTAATTCCTTGCATTTATTATCAAGGGGATGGTCTATCATTAACAATTTTTTTGTCATCGAAATATCATATTTTTTTTCAACTTCTTTTGAAATGCAGTAGAAATGCTCTTGTCGGATTTCAAATAGTTTCCAAGATGAATTATTTGTTTTTTCAGTTACCGGAATTGAAGCCCATTTCATTGGTTGCAATAAAAAAATCGAATGTTGATTAAACATTCTGTCAAAGGCCAATTTTGTTTGATTCTCCTTTGCAAGAAGCAATCTCGGATTTACGAAAAAATAATCGTATATTTCAAAAGGATTAATTGAATCAATACTGTTGGAGTCAATTCGTTTGATTTCTGAATTGGATTCACTTTTTAGTGCCCATAAATAGGCATTGTTGTTTGATTCCTTTGCATATTCAAATGCAAATTGGAGTCCAACTAAAAAATCCCGAGTAAATTCAACGAATCGAGAAGCCAGATGAAAATGTCTTGCAATAAACCAAATATCTAATGAATTAGAGGTAACTTGATCTCCTTGAATACCATAGTCATCTTTAAGAATTCTTATAAAACCATTTAGGAGTCGATTTTCAATTTCCTGAACATTATTATTTGAATTGTTTTGTTTATAGTAAAGAGAAGGCTTTATGCAATTATATTTAGAGGATAACCCACGGAAGACAAAATTACCTGCATTAGTAGATAAAACGGTCGAAGTTGTGCCACCCATTTCGCTTTAAGTTGTGCCAGGCGTTTCGGTCGAAGTTGTGCCACTTGATTGTGGCCATTAAGATTTTGTTTCGCTCGAAGATGTGCCACGTGTTTCGGTCGAAGTTGTGCCAGTGACGCGTAATTAAAGGAATGATTTCTATCTTATCGCTGAAAACTTAAATCAGGGATATGGCCGCAAAAAAGATAGATATCATGGATGTTCGACAATTAATTCAGTTAAAAATC